>CAMCYL010000047.1 GCA_945883905.1 Akkermansia muciniphila
GGTTGTGGGAGCTTCGCCTTTAAATTTTTTAATATTGAAGACTATCAATCAGCGGGTCGCCTATTTTTAGGCGAACTTCGCTCACCGTTACGGTGAGTGAGCCGCCTATCCAGTCGAGCCTCGCCTCCAATTTTTTCAATATTGAAAAAATTGGAGGCGGGTGTCGGAATCGAACCGACGCATAGAGCTTTTGCAGAGCTCGGCTTTACCACTTAGCAAACCCGCCATTTAAAACTGTTACTCAAGATGCTGTTAACTGATAGACAGCGAACACAATCATGTTGATTCTTTTTTCAAAAAAAGAGCAACCAAAGTTGATGGTGGGTGATTTTAGGCTCTTGTTCAAGTTTTTTTCTTAGGCCTCTAGGATCCAACGGGGGACGGTGGGATTGATCTTTGCGCGAAGGCGGGAGAGGAGGCTGTAAAGACCGAAGTAGGAGCGATTCAGATAAAGGGAGTGGGGGGATCCTCGCTGTCCACGGAGTTCTTTGAGGTTTTTGTTCTGACTATTTTGCTCCCCCAGTTCGTAGATCGATTTCATGAAGTCGGTGTCGCCAAAGTCAAAGTGCTTACTGCGAAATGGCCGCGCAAGGAGTTCGATCGAAGGAAGGACGGTCTCCATAATAATCTCGCGACTGGCAGGGGAATCGCTGGGGAGTATGATTCCTAAGGCGAGAAGTGCTTTAGCGAATCCGATTCGGTCTTCGAGTAAGGAGGGTTTGAGGAGATGAAAGTTTTTGGTATAGAAATCGTTATCGATTTTTTTCGTGCATCCGAAATCAAGAGGGCAGAGGGTCTCTCCATCGACGAGAAAGTTTCCGGGATGGGGATCGGCATGGAAAAGTTGAAGTTCATGAATTTGAAAATGGTAGAAATCCCAGAGGGCTTGTCCGATTTTGTTGCGGACGGTGGGGGGGGCTTTTGTCTCAATGAATTGATCAAGGGGAACTCCATTCATCCAATCCATAGTCAGGATTTTAGAGGTGGAGAGTTTTGGATAGTAACGGGGGAATCGAATTCCTTCGAGATGTCCGCAGGCTTTTGTGAGCTCTTGGGAGCGTTCGAGCTCTAAGGTGTAGTTGGTCTCTTCGAGTAAACGTTCTTCGACCTCTTTAAAGTAGGGATCCATATCCGATTCATTCAGTCCAATGATTCGAATTGCAATTGGTTTTACGACGGCGAGATCGGTTTTAAGGCTTTGTGCGACTCCGGGGTATTGAACCTTGACGGCATAAGTGTGACCGTTGAGTTCGGCGCGATGAACTTGTCCGATTGAGGCCCCAGAGGCGGCCTCTTGGGTGAAGGTATCGAAGAGTTCAAGGGGTTCTTTTTTGAACTCTCGGTTAAAGGTTCGTACGACGAGGGGATAGGAAAGGGGGGGAGCGGAGTATTGGGCTTGAGAAAATTCGCGGGCGTAAGGTCCTGGAAGGAGGGTTTGATCGATGCTTAGCATCTGAGCGACCTTGAGGGGCCCCCCTTTGAGTTCCGAAAAAGTTTTGTAAACGGCGATTGCATTTTGCTCGTGGAGATCGGTTTTGTCCTCATTTCCTGTGATCGATTTCTTCCCATAATATTTGAGATAATTAAGGCCGACTTGAGCCCCGGTTCCGAGGAGCGAGGCGGAGCGACGGAGACGCGAGGTTTGAATCGATTTTTGGGCCATAATGAGGGGGGATAAAACTAAAGTTATGACTTATTATGACTTCTGAGGAATCAGAAATTTGGCGAGATCAAAAGCGGAATCGATTGCTTGCGATTTCATGAGGTCGAAGCAGAGTTTGACCGATTTTTCCCAATAAGCATCGGAGCGTTCAAATCCATTGCTTTTATCACGGAGGTTGAAATCGATTAAGCCACGAAAGAGGAGGTAGAGTCCCTCTTTATAGAGGGGAAGGAGTTTGGCGCGATTTGCGACTTCGCCGGTTTTTTTGCCATGTTCGACAATTCTCTCTGCGAATGCTTTAAATTGATCAGAAAACAGATCGAGGGAGCAGGAGCCGCCAAAAGGAGAGATTCGTTTAAAACGAAGGAGCATCGTTGAACGGTAATCGAGTGATTTTTCGAGGAAAGCAAAGCCGAAGACCAGGAGTCGTTGTTCGGCATTAAAGTTGGCGAATTCTTTTCCGGATTCGACCGATTTGAGAGTCTCGCCGATCATATTTCCCCAGAGATGTGATTCCACGGCATCGAGGGTGGGGAAGGATTGAAAAAAGGCTCGTTCAGTGATCTTGAGGGTTTTGCAAAATTTAGCGACCGATTCAGGAGCCTTTCCGTGCTCATTCAAGTAATTTTGATAGGCATTGATGATTAATTGGGAAGGATTTGTCGTTTTGCCCTTTTTCATAATAGAGAGACCCTACTGGCAGTTTGAAAATGTGCAAATGAAGAAAAAGAATTCCAATCCGATCCGTTCAAAACAGATTTATCCCTTTTGGTATTGCGCTATTGCGCAGGAGGTGTGTCTTCATGTGAGACAATGATTTCTAAATGGCTTTCTTAAAAAATGTCTTTTTCTGAGAAAAGGATTTGCCTACTTTCTCACGATGAGAATTTTGTCAGGCGTACAGCCTTCTGGGGCCCTTCATTTGGGGAACTACTTTGGAATGATGCAGTCGGCGATTGCGTTACAAAACCAAGGGGAGGCTTTTTATTTCATCGCCGATTACCATGCGATGACGACGGTTTCAGATCCGAAGGTTTTGCAGGCGAATATCCATGAGATTGCGCTGGGGTTTCTCTCTTGTGGATTAGATCCGGAGAAGGCGGTTTTTTTCCGACAAAGTGCGGTGCCGGAGGTTCATGAGCTTGCGTGGATGCTATCGACCGTAACTCCGATGGGGTTGTTGGAACGCTGTCATAGTTTTAAGGATAAGATTGCGAGGGGATTTTCTCCAAGTCATGGGCTCTTTGCTTATCCGGTCTTAATGGCGGCTGATATTCTGCTTTATCAAGCGAATCGTGTTCCTGTGGGCAAAGATCAAAAGCAACATTTAGAAGTGACGCGGGATATCGCAATTAAGTTTAATGAGCAATATGGGGAGATTTTTACGATTCCTGAGCCGGATATTCGTGAGGCGGTGGCGACAGTTCCTGGATTGGATGGACAGAAGATGTCTAAATCGTATCAGAATACGCTGGAGCTTTTTAGCGAAGCGAAGCCGTTTGCAAAAAAAGTCATGGGGATTAAAACCGATTCTACTCCTGTTGAAGCTCCGAAGCCGACGGAGGATTCGACCTTGTTGGCTCTTTATCGACTCGTGGCAAAGCCAGAGGAGTATCAGGAGTATGAACAGTACTTCAGAGTTGGAGGAAAAGGATATGGGGATTTGAAGAAGGAGCTTCTTTTGAAGCTGGAGTTATTTTTAGCTCCCTTTCAGGAGGAGTATCAGAAATTAAAATCGAATCCGAAACAGGTCGATGAAGTTCTTTATGCAGGGGGGGCGAAAGCCCGATCGGTCGCACAAAAGACTTTGGAAAAGGCAAGAGTTGCGGTGGGAATCTGAAGTGGGGGTTTCAATCCTAAAGCAGTTCTCGATTAATCTCGTATCGTGTTCCTTTGAGACTTCCTTTTCGACTCAATTTTAATCAATATTTGAGTTATAAATAATTTTTTATAACTCAGAGGTTTTCTTGGCTAAGATTGCCCTTGGAATAAACTGGCTCAATCCGTATCTTATGTTCATGAATCGAATTGTAGTCTTTTTTGGGATCTTTTTTTTCTGTTTACTCGCACCGGGGTTAAAGGCTCAGGAGGCAAAGACAGCGGTGCGCTTAATCTCTTCTGTCGATACGTTTGAAGCAGGGAGGCCGTTTGTCATCGGGGTTCACCTTCAAATGCCTGTGGGATGGCATACCTATTGGATTAATCCAGGAGATTCTGGGATTCCAACAGCGGTTCAATGGACTCTCCCGGAGGGTTTTACCGCTACCGCATTAGAATGGCCTGTACCAAAACGTATTGAGACTCCCCCTTTGGTGACCTTTGGATATGAAGAGGAGGTTCTTTTACTCACGACGATCACCCCTCCGAAAAATTTTAAAGTCGGGGAAAAAGCAAAATTTTCGGCGGTGATTCGATGGCTCGAATGTAAAGAGACCTGTGTTCCTGGGAAAGTAACCGCAGAGCTTTCGCTGCTTGCGGGCAATCATGAGAGGGCATCAAAAAATGAAACGATCTCCGCACTTTTTCAAAAATTTCAAGCGGAGGTTCCTCGAAAAACGGTTGAAGTTCAGGTCTTTGTTTTTCCAGATAAAACGGTTGAGCTTTTACTGGCTGAAAAAGGGGTTCAATCGATCCAGTTTTTTCCATTAACCGAAGGGAAACTTTCTTTAGCGAAGCCCTTTACGGTGGAGATCAATGCGGAGGGTGCGACTCTTTACGGCCAATTTGAAGAGCTTTCTTCGGATCTGTCGGGAGTGCTCGTTGTTGAAAAAGCGGAGGGAGGTGAGTTGCTCACTTTCCAATCTCAAGTCGTTGCGGGAATTCCTCAAAATAGAGACTCTCCTGAGAAACGTTCCTTAGGGCTTATCCTTCTTTTTGCATTTCTGGGGGGGTTAATATTAAATTTGATGCCCTGTGTTTTACCGGTCTTGTCATTGAAGATTTTGGGGTTTGTGAATGAGGCTCAAAAAGAGGGCTCTCAAGTTTGGAAGCAAGGAGTAGCGTTTACAGCGGGGGTGCTGATCTCTTTCTGGGTGTTGACGGGAGTTCTTGTGACCCTGCGCTTAGGGGGTGAGGGGTTAGGCTGGGGGTTTCAATTACAGTCTCCGAGTTTTGTATTAGGAATGACCCTTTTTTTTCTGGCGATGACCCTCAATCTTTTTGGGGTTTTTGAATTTGGTTCCTCGTTGGGTTCGTTGCAAAATCAAGTCACGGAGAAAAAAGGGCTCGGTAAATCTTTTGCTTCTGGAATATTAGCAACGGTTGTGGCGACCCCTTGTTCAGCTCCGTTTATGGGGGCAGCGGTCGGGTATGCCTTGAGTCAATCGATGGGATTAACTTTTTTAGTGATGACCTTTTTAGGTTTTGGGGTCGCGGCGCCGTATCTTTTACTATCGCTGAAGCCGGAGTGGATTCGTCAAATTCCAAAACCCGGAGAGTGGATGATTGGGTTTAGGCAGTTTTTGGGGTTTTTAATGTTGGGAACCGTGCTTTGGCTCGTTTGGGTTTATGCGCAGTTGCAAGGCATCGTCGGGTTGGGATCGATTTTAATCGCGATTGGCTTTATTTCCTTTGGGTTATGGTTATGGGGAATCGCAAGAGGGAGGATCTCAAAAGCATTCGCGGTTTTATTGATTGGGGTTACAATTTGGCTTTCGATTCCTCGGGCAGATAAAGTGGGGGTCGAAAAATTTTCAGCGGTGCGCGTTGAAGAGTTACATCGAGCAGGAAAGCCGCTCTTGATCGATTTTACAGCGGCATGGTGTTTGACCTGTCAGGTGAACAAGAAATTAGTGCTTCATCGAGAGGAGATACAAGCGGCCTTTCGGGAGAAGGGAGTCGTTGTGATGGAGGCCGATTGGACGAATTCGGATCCGGAGATTACAAAGGCGTTAGAAAAATTTGGACGAGCGAGTGTTCCTTTGTATGTGCTTTATGGAAGAGATCCGAAAGCGGCACCGGTTCTTTTGCCAGAGATTTTAACAAAAGAGATCGTATTAAGGGCTCTCGATCGTTTGTAGAACGCAGTCTTTCCTGGCTAACCTCATTTGCACCCCGTTTCTCCATTCCTCACTACCGTCCCAAATAACTCTGGATTTTAGAGGGAAAATCGAAGAGGGAGATTGAAATCCTAAAGCAGTTCTCACGCAACGCCGCGACGCCGCCACGTCAGAGAGGGAGAGGATCGTGAGCTCATTCCTTTCGGCGCCTCCTTCGTCGGCTACCGCCTCCAGAGAATCTCTCCCGTTTCTTTGAAAAAAGGAATTTCAAAAAACGATCGAGTTTCTCTGGAGGGGTTCGGTTTCACCTCTCCTCGGAAAGAGCTCACGATCCTCTCAGTGAGAAATTCTCGGATTATTTTTGTATGAAGGGAGGCTCGGAGGAGCCGTGGTCAGAACGAGGGGGGGAGTAGGGATTTAACGTAGCGTCGTTGCGCGAGACAATGTATTTAAGGAATTTTTTTGGACACCAATGTCCATTCCGATGAGAAAGGGATGGAGCTTTCAGCAGGAGTCTGATAGATCAAACGGATGAGTTTGCCGTTAATCAGTTGGGCTGTGAATTTGGTTCCTTTTCAAGATCCAGGTCGATTATTACGGCAACAACGGATGTTGAGTTCGGTTAATGCCATGATTGAACTTGGGGTTCCTCTTGTTCCATTAAATATTACAACTCCAGAGGAAAGTCAGGAAATTCAGGGATGGAGGCTTGAGGAGACGATTGTAGAGACGACACGCACTCGGTTGGATGCTCAAGGGGCTCCCTTTCCTTTTGTTCGAGATCTTTTTGATCGAGCGGCCCAGCATGCAAAAAAGCAGGGGCATTTGTATTTTGCGATCATGAACGGCGATATTATTTTGCAACCGAAGCTATTTACGAAGTTGGAGGAATTTATTGAAGTAGGGATGGAGAATATAATCTTTTCTCGAACGGATGTTGAGGATTTTCCTCCTGACTTTCAGAAGCGTCGAAATATCTACGTCGTCGGTCAAGATATTTGGGTGGTTAAAACGGATTGGTGGGAAAAAAATCGGAATCTTTTTCCAAATTCGATTTTTCCAGTGCGTGGATGGGATGTTTTATATACCAGTTTGATGCTTTGTCATTCGACGGCCTATTTACAGAATACCGAAGGCGATCTTTGTTATCATGTCCGACATTCACAAGGATGCGGTAATGATCTTTATAACAGTTACAATTTTGATATTGAACATGGAAAATGGCGTATCTATTCACAACGTCACAATCACTATCAGTATATGGTGCTTCAGTTTTATGAAAAACATCAGCGAATGTTAAATGACGAAGAGAATGCTCAATTTATTTCGGCTATTTTTACTCCTCCGACAAAAGAGGAGTTAGATTACTCTGCGAGCTTAGAAAAAGCTTTTTTGGAGGGACGAAAAGAGAGCTATATGAAAGTGGTGATTTAGAGGTGTTGACCCCGATCTTGCTTCTGTTTATAGAGCTGGGTTTTGACGAAGAGGAAGTTGGACGATAATCGAGGTTCCCTTTCCCTCTTCGCTTTCGGCGTGGATGTTTCCTTGATGGAGGAGGACAATATGTTTCACGATCGAGAGGCCGAGTCCGGTCCCCCCCATCTCGCGACTCCGTGCCTTGTCGACGCGATAGAAGCGTTCAAATATATGAGGTAAATCAGCCGCGGGAATTCCAATACCTTGATCCTTAACAATCATTTCAACGCTCTCTCGTTTTTTAATAAAAGAGATTCGGATTTCCCCCTCGTTTTTTGAGTACTTAATCGCATTATCCATGAGATTTGTCAGAATTTGTTCAAAGCGGAGAAGGTCGATTTCAAGCTGAATGGATTTATCCGTAAGCGTTATACTCAGTTTTAATTGTTTCGCTTCGATTTGATTTTTCCAATCTTCTTTGAGGGTCTCGAGATAGTCATGGAGAAGGATTCTCTCAAACTGAAGCGGAATACGTCGAGACTCGAGACGTGCAAGCGAAAGGAGATCTTCGACAAGGGCATTCAAACGATGAGAGTGTCGAAGCAAGGTATGATAGATTCGATTCCGATCTTTGACCTCATGTTGTGGGTTATCAATTAATGTTTCGACGTATCCTTGAAAAATGGCAAGCGGAGTTTTAAGCTCGTGAGAGACGTTGCTAACGAACTCTTTTCGGACCTCTTCAAGCTGCTTTGTTCGTGTGATATTATGGCAAACGAGAACAACACCCGTGGTGTTCGTGGATTGAATCGGAAAAGGAAATGTGTTGATGAGAAGATAAGTTGAAAGCGTGGGATTGGAGGAGGAATCAAGTAGAAATTCGGATGATTTTGAGGATTTAGAGGCGAGCGTTTTTTGGATGAGTCGATCGAGTTCAATGTGGCGTGTGGATTCCATGACGCTCATTCCCGTCGGATCTTTTTGAATCTTAAAAAAAGTGCAGAAGGTTTCGTTTGCGAGTCGGATCTTTTTTTCGTGATCGACGATGAGGACTCCTTCAATCATTCCTTTCAGAACGACTTGATGGCTATAGCCCTCTTCTTGGAGTTGTCTTTGAAGGGTGTATTGGAGTTCGGAAACTTTTTCGATTTGATTTGAAAGTTGAATCAGAAATTTGGGGCCGGTGCGGAGAAAAGATTTTGGTCGGCGTCCAGCGGCTAATTCAGAGATAATTTCATCCAATCGTTTTGAGCCCTCTTTCCATTGATGAACTCGTGAGAAGAGTAGGATGGCAATAATAACGAGAAGGATGATGATCATAACGGCGCGGCGTGAGTCACGATCCACTGAGTCGCTTCTTCGAGTGAATGAGCGATAAACTGAGCGAGGTCAGAGGCCGCTGCCTTTTCCTCATGATAGTCCCCTGTTAAAAGAAGCACGGCATGGCATCCGGCATTGTGTGCGCATTGAATATCAGAGAGGCGATCGCCGATAAAATAGGACTTTTTGAGATCGATTTCGTAGCGGTTCGCTGCCTCTAAAACAAGTTTTGGATTTGGTTTACGTCCATCATCTAAAAGAGAGCCTGGAGCAGAAAAAGCGCTATAAATTTCAGTAAAGAAATTTGCGCCAAGTTGTTTAAGCATCTCTTTATTGACGGCATGAACTTGCTCTTGAGTGATGTATCCTCGTCCAACGCCTGATTGATTGCTGACAATAAAAAGTTTGAAACCGTTTTTTTGAAGTCTTTCAAGGGACTCTTGAGCAAAGGGCATGAGAGAGACAAGAGAGGGATCCCCCAAATAGGGAACATTTTTAATTAAAGTGTCGTCTCGGTCAAAAAAGACGGCGCGATTTTTCATTGTGAGGTTTCGGTGAAGCTTTGGAGAAGCTCTACGGCACTTAATGTTGCCGTTCCTAACTTTCCAACGACGATTCCGGCCGCGTGGTTCGCGATTTCAGCCGCATCGATCGCACTCGCACCACTGGCGAGTGCAAGAGTGAAAAGAGCAATCACCGTATCTCCGGCTCCCGTGACATCATAGACCTCTTTTGCTCGTGTGGGGGTATGATAGGAGGGCTTGCCGTTTTGAAAGAGTTCCATTCCTTCATCCCCTAAAGTAATCAGGAGATAATCTGATTTCCATCGATTCATGAGAATCTGAGCCGCCTCTTGAAGGGCTTGAGCATCGTCTCGTGGGGCGATGCCTGCGGAGGTGAGCGCCTCGATTCGATTCGGTTTGATGGCCGTGGCTCCAGACCAATCAAGAGGATTATTCGGATTGGGATCAATGGTGAGAATTTTTTTATGGTGTTGGCAGGCCTTGATAATTTCAGTCGCAAGGGGCTGATCCAAGAGTCCTTTGCCGTAGTCCTCCACGATGACCCCATCAAATTCATGAAGATGTTTTTCGAGATAAGATCGGAGTCTGGATCGTTCTTGATCCGTTAATTTACTTTTAATTTCGCGATCGACTCTGACGACTTGTTGTTGACGAGCGATAATCCGTGTTTTACGCGTCGTCGGACGGTCGGGACTGTTGTAAATTCCTTCGATCAAGGTCCCTTCTTCGCGAAGGAGCGAGAGAAGTTGTTCTCCTGCCTCATCTTTACCGATGACTCCAGCCATTGCACCGTGAGAGGTGAAGCTACTGAGGTTGCGCACGACATTGGCGGCCCCTCCAGGGTAAAAAGTGGTTTTCTCCACTTCTAAAATAGGGACGGGGGCCTCCGGAGAGATGCGAGAAACTTTGCCCCAAATAAATTCATCGAGCATTAAATCGCCGATGACGAGAATTCGGGTCTTTTCAAACGATTTTAAAAGAGAATGGAGAGTGTCGATTTTCATAGCGATTTAAAAGTGGAGATAGGGAGTACTCATCACGATTGAAATAGCGTATCATAAATAGTCGGAAAGAGTGAGTGAAAAGTTTTTACTTAAATTTAAATAAATAGATTGACCTGTGAAGTTGGCTTTTTATTATTTTACTTAAATAGGAGTAATAACTATGAATAGAATTCGACTCATGCAATTTTTAGGTTTCACGGCTATAAACGTATTTCTGGCCCAATCGGAGGAGGGAGCACTTACAAAAGCGATGAATGGGGCTTCTGCGGGAAAGATCGAAAATCGGTCACTGCAAAAATCAGAGGGCCAAGGTCTCTATCAAACGACTGCTTCGGCGAAGGGAATTGAATTTAGAATTGGACCGATTTATAATACTCAAAATAATTTTGATATTCAAACAGGACCTCGTGGGCAGGCCTTTGATTTAAAGAGAATGGGATTGGATGATCCTACATTTGGGCTTAAGGCCGATATCGATTTGGAAATGGGATCTAATTTGCACTTTAATAATGCCATTACTTGGATGCGTTTCTCTCAATCTGGAAATTTACAGGATAATGTAACATACGGAACGGGAATGAAGCTACTTAAGGGAAGTCTTGTTGAAGCCGAACTCGATATTATTAAATATGAGCCTAAAATAGGATATGACGTTATTAAACTCGATGACTTTCGGTTAATGCCTTATGTCGGAGCGATCGGAGGTGTTGCCACGGGGTCTGTTTCTGCAAAATCTGGATTTGTTCAAAGAGAGGATCAAAAGCTCTCACGTATTGATCGTGAAAAAGTGTTTAATACAACCGAATTTTTTGGAACTTACCTCGTTGGATTTGAGCTTCAGTATCATTTCACAAAAAGCTTTTATACCGGTTTTGATTTGGGGGGATATTATATGGGATTCTTAAAAGGGGTGGCAGGGAAAGGGTATTTGGGATATGATTTTACAGAAAAGTTGTCACTTCGTTTAGGATGTGATGCGGATTGGGTTTCTTATGATCAGCGCCATATAACTGTTGATGGATATACTGCCACACCTTATCTTCAGATGGGCGTAAAGTTTTAAGAAATTTAATTTTTGCTTAGGGAGTTGTAAAATTTCGAGAATTGTAAAAGCAAAAAGAGGATCATTGTTTCACTTAAAACAAAAAAACTGATATCAATCAATTTCGGGCAATAACGAATCTCGACGTTTGAACAATTTTCAGGAATCGATAACTGTTGGGTGAGGTCTGTATTGATTACAAGTGGATACCACGGGGATTGCTTTTCTCTTTGTTGATATCGATAGCGAAGGTTGTTTTGAGGGGCAAAGCGAAAAGTGATTCTCTCCTCAGTGAGGGGGGGAACAAAGGAGATCGATTGAGGGGTCATTTTAAACTCAATAGGTTCAACGGGGTTTCTAACGGTAGAGATTAAAGGAAGGGCTTTTTTGTTTTCCCAAACGATAATGGTTTGATCCTCATAGAAGTGCGTAAAGGAAGGGTCGAGATTCAGAATTGAGTTTTTGGGATCAGAGAAAGAGGTTATTAAATAGCGAACTCCCCAACGATTGAGGTGCTCTCTCTCAGATCCGATCCTTTCAATATCAAGAGCCCCTGTGATTTGCATCTCCAGTGCAATTTTTAGGTTTTTCTTTGAAATCAGTTGATCGTATCCACCTAAGGTGGGGACTCCGGTAGCCGTTCCATAATTATAAGAAAGCATTTGAGGGTTTTTGAGGAATTGTTGATCTGAACTGATCGGAAGCGCTCGTCCTGACCGGTAGGGCCAGTGAATCTTAAGTTCGGTTTGACTTTGAGTTCGGAGATTTGAAAAGGGTGATTGATGAGAGGGGATCAGAACGACGCTCATCTGCGCAAATGCGGAGAGGAAAAGAATCCAATGGAATGAAGGCTTTGTTCGATGATTGGATTTTAAAAAAAAGGCAAAAGTAATCCCATAAAAGAAGGGGACAAGCATCATCCATTTGATTGGCCATCGTAAAATATGAAAAGGGGGAAGAAAACTGAGTAAGGAATAGAAATAGGTCGAAAGGAGGGCTGTTAATGTTAAGAATGTCAGTGAAATGAATTGGGGAGAGGACCAGTTTTCACGGCTTCGTAATTTTTGGTAGATGAAGAAAAAAAGAATGAGAGAGCCTCCCATCATGAGAATCGAAGAGGAGGAATCTAGATATCGTTGGGATTGAAAATAAAAAAACTGGGCGAGTAGTCCATCTGCAAAATCAACTTTGAATGCTAATAATTGGTCTAATTGAATTTTTGAGTTCCGAAAGGGGGAGTTCTGTACCGACTGAATGTTAACAGCGAGTTGAGGTAAAATGAGGAGTAGATGAATGATTTGAATGATCGTAAAGAGTCCAATCATTCTAAGAGGGGTTTTGAGGCCTTCCGAATATTTGAAATGGAACCGGCATCGTAATAAAAAATAAAGGCCTTCGATAAAGGAAAGATTGATCCAAGCTTGTGAATAGCCTTGAAAGAAAAAAAGGGATTTTAACAGGATATACGTCGCAATGTCGCGTCTCTGCGCTCCGGAGAAGAGTCGATCGATCCCTAAAAATAGCCAAGGGGTATAGGCCATTGAATAAGCGACAAAGATCCACGATTTTGAAACGAGAATAAAAAAAGGAGTTGTTCCATAGAGGAGTCCGACCGCATTGCAAACCTCCGGAGGAAGTTTCCAAAAGCGGAGAAAACGAATCATTCCCCAAGCTCCGAAGAGTAAATGAGTGATCACCAAAAGATCGATATTCCAAAGGGAACTTTTGAATAACAACCAGGAAAGCCCTGTCGCAAGGTAGGCGGGAAGATAGAGGACGCCGCTTTGACTTTGCGTGAGATTGGTTTGACCTGCGTATTGAGTCCAAACCATCCACGGAAAGGTTTTTTGATGGATAAGGGAGTCGTAGTTATACTGATAAGCGCCTGAGAAATAAGTGGCGTTATCATCCCATCCGAAGAATCGAGGGGATTGGATCTCCAGAGCGATCAAAAAAACGAAAAGAAACGCAATCGTTATAAGAGAAGATTTAAGCCATCGAGAGAGCGGGGCTAACATGGACGGAGCGTAGATTAAAATAGAAAGTTCAAAAGCGAAAAGTCATGATCCCCGTTTTTGCATTGGAACTGGATTTACTTCGCTTAAGTTGACGCGCATGGTCAACTGACGGACGGGGGCTAACCCCGAAAAGATCCGGGGCGAGAGGTCAATGCTCACTTTGGGGCGTTTTCTTTTCAATCGCACAGCCGCAACTTTTCCCACAGCCAGTCTTCGATTTTGATCTAAATTTAAAGAAAAGATAGGCAATGGCGGCAACAACAATTCCAAAAGTAATTAGATGATCGAGATTCATAAAAGAAGTATAACATAAATCGGTCAAAGACCGAAACCAAGAATCTATTTTAAATAAAAAACATTCATTTTCTCATTCATATCACATTGTATTCTGATTTATGAATTTTAAAAATACAGTTTTCTTTGTTTTTTGTTTTCGGGCATCGGTATTTAGTGAGACCACGCTTCTGCCGCTTGGACGGTATTGGACATCAGTAGGGCGATCGTCATCGGGCCGACACCTCCTGGATTGGGGGTAATTTTCCCTGCCACTTGTGAAACCGCCTCAAAATCAACATCTCCTACGAGACGATAGCCGCGAGGATCATTCTTATCTTCGATTCGATTGACTCCGACATCAATCACGGTCGCACCCGGTTTGACCATTGAGGCCTTCACAAAATGAGCAAAGCCCATAGCCGCAATGATGATGTCGGCGCGCTGACAATGGCTTTCAATGTTTTTGCTGCGAGAATGAAGGAGAGTCACTGTCGCATTCGCATTTTTAAACTTTTGAATTAAAATAGAGGTCATCGGTTTGCCAACGATATTTCCTCTTCCGAGAACGACGACCTCTGCTCCCTCCGTTGGGACGTTCGAGCGAATCAGAAGCTCATGAACTCCAGCCGGAGTACAAGGTTTGAATCCCGTTGTTTCTCCGAGCATCAATTTTCCAACGTTGATGGGATGGAATCCATCGACATCTTTATGGGGGTTAACATAAGAAAAAACGACCGTTTCAGAGATGTGAGGAGGGAGGGGGGCTTGAACGAGAATTCCATGAACTTGAGTGTCGGCGTTCAGACGATCGATGAGCGCGAGAAGCTCCTCTTGCTTTGTTTTTTCATCGAGAACGATGGTATCGGAGTGAATGCCAATTTCGGCGGCCTTTTTCCCCTTCATTCTAACATAGGCTTGAGAGGCCGGATCCTCACCGACGCGAATAAAGGTAATTCCAGGAACAATCCCTTTAGCTTTGAGTTTCTCGACACGGGCTTTTGTTTCCAAGTGGATTTGTTCTGCGATTTTTCGACCATCGATAAGTTGAGCTGCCATAAGTGATTTTGATTTAAAGCTGTTTTAGGAAGTCGAAAAGCGAAATTTATTCATGTAAATTCAGCTCCCTTTATGTTAGACCATTGGAATAAGTATGATTTCCATCGTTCCTCAAAAAATAGCGATTATCCGAAGGAACCGTCTGGGGGATATGATTTGTACTTTACCTTTGATTCATTCGCTGCGGGAGCATTTTCCTCAAGCGGAGATTGTCATTGTGAGTGACGCTGCTGGCTGTGAAGTCGCTCGTTGGTCTCCCGAAGTGAGCGAGGTTCATCTCTTCAAGAGTTCTTTTCTGAAGTTTTTAAATCCTAGGTTGAATAAAAATTCTCTCGATGGCTGTGATCTTGTGATCGCGGCTAAAGGGGGATTTGATCGAGGGCTCGCAAAAGTCGTTCGTGCCTCTGGGGCTTTGCTCCGAATCGGTTTCGAGGCCTCTTCTTCTCCTTCTGCTTATTACTCGCACCCGATTCCCCTCCCTGAATATGAACATCAGATTACAACCTTGTTTCGACTCCTTCTTCCACTGGGGATTCAGGAGCCGAAGGAGTATCGATTCGATCTCGTTGTACCCTCAGTCGATGAGACTCTTTTAGAGTGGGGAGAAGGGATTGGAAAAAAGAGACTTTTGCTGACCTTGACTTGTAATCGAGGTCACTATTGGCCGATGCAGAGCTATCTTCAATTGATTGACCGACTTCATGCGATGGGAGGGATCCAAGTCGGGGTCATGAAACGACCCGAAGACCGATTTTCTGAAGAGCTCGAACAGGCTTTAAAGTTGAAAGGAGTTCGAATCTTTAATCCTCTAAATTTAGCGATTGTGGCGAATCTTCTAAAAAGTGCCGATGGGTATATTTCTCCCGAAGGGGGATTAGTTCATCTCGCAGCATCAACAGGAACCTCAACGATTGTATTATGGAAATCCGACGGGGTAATTTTAAAATGGGGTTCAAAAGCAAAAACTCATTTGGATCTTCAACCGGCTTGTGGGATTGATAAGTATTCGGTTGATGAAATGATCGATCTAATTCGAAGACAATTTCAATGGTTTATTGAAGAGGAACCTCAGACCCGTTTAAAATAATCTTTGATCGAATCATCGAGAATTTGAACCATCTGTTCGAGTTCGTTCTCGGTCGTGGAATAAGGGGGAACAAGAAAAAGAATGGAGCCAATTCCACGAGTCAGAACCCCTTTAGATTCCGCAATTTTATTAATTTTGTGAGCGACTCGTTCGGTAAAAGGAAAGGGGATTTTACGGTTTAGATCTTGAACAAGTTCGATGGCAAGAATGAGTCCCTCTTGTCGAACATCGCCAACGTAAGGATGTTTCCAAAAAACAGAACTGATCTTTTGAAGATGGAGGGAAAGTGTTTTTACTTTTTGAATTGTACTTTCACTTTCGAAAATCTCAAGATTCGTTAAGGCGGCACGGGCCGAGAGAGGATTTGCGGTGTAACTATGTCCATGGAAAAATGTTTTTTCAAAAGAACCCTTGAAGCCGTTAAAGAGCGTTTCTGAAACTGCGGTCGCCGCCATGGGTAACACTCCGCCGGTGAGCCCTTTTCCGAGAGCGATGATATCTGGTTTTGAGAGAGTGGGATTGCAGGCGAGCATTTCCCCTGTTCTTCCGAAGCCGGTAAAAACTTCATCGACGATGAGGAGTGCGTCATGGGAGTGAGTCATTTCGGCGACTTTTTCAAAATAGCCTTCCGGCTGCATGACCATTCCGGCTGCGCCTTGAACTCGGGGTTCAATGACGAGCGCTGCCATTTCGGTTCCATAGTGGAGCATCTTCTCTTCAGCCTTACTGACGCACTCCCATTGACATTTTCGATAGGATCGAGCATCGGCTTGTTCAAATTTTGCTTGATTGAAGGGACAGCGATAACAACCAGGCATCGGAATGGATTGCGTGGGAAAAAGAAGATGCTCGAACGGATGATGCATTAAAGGGGATTTGCCCAAACTCATATTTCCAATGGTATCGCCGTGATAGGCTCCCTCGAGGGTGACAAAAACTTTGCGTTCTGGAGAGCCATTTTGTTGAAAGTACTGAGTGGCGATTTTAAGTGCCGCCTCCATGGCGGAAGAGCCATCGCTGGAGAAAAGAGTTCGTTGTAAAGAAGTGAGTGGAGATAATTTTCGGGCCAAAGCGGAGCCCACGGAGTGCCCTAAGCCGAGATAGGAGGAGTGATCGAGAACGGTCAGTTGTTCTTGAAGCGCTTGAACCATGAGCGGATGGCAATGCCCGTGAATATTTGTCCAGATGGAGGAGTTTCCATCGAGGTACGCCTTTCCCTCTTCATCGACAAGCCAAGAGCCATGACCGGAGGCAATCATCACCGGCTGGTGATTCGGATCAAGCCACTCATCGAGCGGAGTGAACGGATGCCATGCATGAGCTTTATCGAGGGCAACACTCGCAGTCGGTTCTTGGGGGTTCATAACTCTAAGTTCCTCTTTAACCCAAATTTTTGATTAGGAAATGGATTTTTCTGGATTCTTCTTTTCATCTCCCTTCGGTCATTTAATAACAAAGGGCACATGAGTTCCGAATGGTCATTTATTAAGGAATCGAAACCGATCGAGCTTCTCCAAGAGAAAAATATTCAGCGGATCGGAATTTTTAAATTTCGTAATATTGGGGATGTTCTTCTGATGACTCCCTCGATTCGAGCGATCCGAGAGGCCTTTCCCAAGGCGAGAATGACGGCGGTGATCAATGCCTCTACGGAGGAGATGCTTCAAGAAAATCCTCATTTGGATGAGGTGCTTGTTTATGATCGATCGAAACGCAAGGCGGGGAATCGACTTTTACAGGAGTTCCGTTTTTTTCGTGAGGTTCGTCAGCGTCGATTTGATCTGACGATTAATTTAGTGAGTGGAGAGAGACCTGCATGGTGTTCATTGTTCTCCGGAGCTCGTTGGCGGATCTCCTATTATAATTGGTGGCCCTTTTGGAGTTGGTTCCGATGGGCCTATACGCATATTTATCGTTATCCACAGCAAACAGTTCATCAGGTTCTTTTTCAATATCGTTTACTTCAGAAATGTGGGATTCCGACTCCTACCGATACAAATCCTTCGCTGGCGAATCGTTTGGAATTGATCGTCAATGAGAGGGATCGGATTTGGGCTGAGCAATTTCTTTTCCGGCATGGATTTAAAAAATTTATTCATATTCATCCTGTCTCGCGTTGGTTGTTTAAGTGCTGGGATGACTTGCGAATGGCACAACTTATCGACTGGATTCAGGAATCGGAAGGACTGGGGGTTGTTCTTACCTGTGGACCTGAACAGAAAGAGCGAGAAAGGGCTCAGCGAATTATCGATTTAACACGACTTAAACCGCTTGCACTGATGGGAGAGATTTCCCTAAAGCAAACGGCCGCCTTGATACAAAAATCGGAACTCTTTTTAGGAGTCGATACGGCGCCGATGCATATGGCGGCGGCCTTAGGAAAGCCCATTATTGCTTTGTTTGGTCCGAGCGGACAAGGAGATTGGGCCCCGTGGACCTCCTCTCGAATAATCATTGATAAGGGATGTCCTTGTGGACCTGTTTTGAAAGGGGGCTGTGAACATCATTCACTTCGGGCTTGTATGGAGGCGATTACCCTTGATGAGGTGAAAACAGCGGTGAGATCCGTTCTGGTGACATGCTTTACAGATAAAATCGATTCCTAACGTAGAATCTGGGATAAATTTATTTTAGGGGTAAATCTCTAAGCAGCCAGATGCGTTATCTTGGTTAAATATTTTGATGTCTGACTCCCACATTATAAACTTCATTTTATAATATTCAGTCGGTCGATTTCCACAACGGAACCAAATGACTTTTGGTGGAAAGTCTTTAATTAGACTAAGATTATAAAAATCTTCGTCCAGTGTGACTAAGGTAAAGCAATGTTTTTTTGCGTATCCCCAAATGACGATATCGGAGGCAGTATCAAGACCTATTAAGCGAACATGAGAGGAATAAGGAAATTGATCTGCAAGTAGATTAACAAGCTTATGACTAAGATTATGATCGAAAAGTAGCTTCATGCAGATACTGGATGAGAGCGAGCCTCTCTCTCAGCAGCAAAAGAAAGGGCGGCTTGAATATCTTCTGTCGTTAAATCAGGATAATCACTTATAATTTCTTGAATATTCATACCAGCGGCTAACCATCCAAGGATGTCGCCTACGGTAATACGCATTCCTCGAATACAAGGGCGTCCTCCCCGTTTTCCAGGTTCGATAGTGATAAATTTTTGGTAAGAAGACATATCGAAAAATAACATCATTTGAAAGGGAATCAATTGTTTTTAGAACGCCTTTCTTGCCTTCTGATGAGAAAGTGTATTGTGATCCTTAATAGTGTCCTCTCCGATTTTATTTATTCTAGGTCCCACCGCCTCTGGAAAGAGTGAGATTGCTCATGAGATTGCGAAGCAGTCGGGGGCTTCGATATTTTGTATGGATTCGATGCAGGTTTATCGAGGACTGAAGATCGGTGTCGGAAAACCGACTTTAGCGGAAAAGAGGGAGGTTACTTATCGGGGTTTAGATTTGGTGGAGATGGATCAACCGTTCGATGTGGCCGCCTATTTAAAAGAGGCGAGTGCTTTCTTACGGGAACAACAATCAAAGGGGAAACCGATCGTGATTGTGGGAGGGACGGGGCTTTATTATCGAGCATTGACCCAAGGATTAAGTCCGATTCCAGAGATTGATCCTGCGATTCGTTTGGCCATTGAAGCGCTAACACTTACTGAAATGCAGAGCGAGTTGCAACGCGAAGATCCGGATTTAGCGGGTCGAATCGATCTCCAAAATCCTCGTCGATTGATTCGAGCCTTGGAGGTGAAACGCGGGACAGGAGTCCCGTTATCAGAATGGCAACGTCGAAATGAACCCCCTCTGATTTCAGAATTTACGGCCTTTTTTTTAAATCGGGAGAATCTTCGGGAGCGAATCGACCGAAGAGCCGTTCAAATGATTCAACAGGGATGGCGGGAGGAGGTCGAGGAACTCGTGGAGGAGTGGGGGGAGGAGAGGGTGACAAAATTAGCAGCGATTGGTTACAATCATTTGACTGAACTTTTAAAAGGAACTCTTTCAGAGGAGAGAGCGATCGAACAGATTCAACATGAGACTTGGCAATATGCGCGTCGGCAGTTGACATGGTTTCGGAAGGAATCTAATTATATTTCATTGAATTTAAATGTTGATACCCCCGCGGCCCTTGTGATCGAGTCTATTCGTTTGACGGACGGACTCCCGCTGGCTTTTTCCACTCATAGCGCCTCTTTAGTTCAGGATTCTTCATGTTGTTAGAAAAAGCGATTCCGGTTTCTCAAGAACGGGCGATGCTTGTGGGAGTGGAGTGTCCTGGGGAGAGTCAATGGGATTTGGCGGATTCGCTCCGAGAACTCGAACAATTGGTAAAAAGTGCAGGGGGAACTGTTTTTCATAAAGCGATTCAAAAACTTCCTGCTCCGACAGCCCCTTTTTATATTGGAAAGGGCAAGGCGGAGGAGCTTGCAAAGATTACGAAAGAGATGCAGTTGGGAACCGTCGTTTTCGATGATGAGTTGTCACCGGCGCAAGGAAGAAATCTTGAAAAGATGTTTGGCTGTAAAGTCTTAGATCGGACTCAATTAATTCTCGATATCTTTGCCCAACGAGCCAAGACCCGTGAGGGAAAGCTACAGATTGAACTCGCGCAGTTGAAGTATTTATTGCCTCGTTTAACGCGGATGTGGACACACTTATCCCGTCAATCGGGGGGAATTGGAACACGAGGTCCCGGAGAGACACAGCTCGAGGTCGATCGACGTCGTGTCCAAGAAAAAATTACAAAACTTTTGAAGGAGCTCGTGGAGGTTCGTCGACATCGAGGAATTCAACGTCAAGGTCGTCAACGGCATGAATGGCCGATGATCGCCTTGGTCGGTTATACGAATGCAGGAAAATCGACTTTGTTGAATTCTTTGACAGCATCCGAGGTTCTGGCAGCCGATCAACTTTTTGCGACTTTAGATCCGACAACCCGTAAAACGACTTTACCCAATAAACAAAGTCTCCTGCTTTCCGATACTGTTGGATTTCTTCAGAAATTACCGACACATCTTGTGGAGTCCTTTAAAGCGACACTTGAAGAGGTCAAAGAGGCCGATATTTTACTGCATGTTGTTGATTTGAGTCATCCGCTTTATGAGAATCAGATGAAGGCGGTGCATCAGGTATTAGGCCAGCTAGAGTGTTCGGGGAAAGAGATGATCACTGTTTTTAATAAAATTGATGTTTTGGAGAATCCGGGGCTTGTGGATCGATGTTTGATTCAATATCCGCAATCGGTGGCAATCTCTGCAGCGACCGGAGTGGGGATTGATCAACTTTTCCAAGAGATCGTTTCACGACTCCGTGCTAGACGGCGTGAGGTCAATTTCAGAATTCCGCAAGAGGAGGCCTCCTTAATTGCTGAGATTTATAAAGGGGGTCAGGTTTTAGAGACCACCTATCGAGGGAATTATATTCACATTAAATCGATCGTCTCAGAGAAAGTCGCCGGTCGATTGAAAGAGTATATCAAAGTCACATCAAAAAAATAAACCGGGAAATAGTCTTATGTCGAATACTCCCTTACGAACTTTAATGAGTCTTCCCCAATAGTTTTTTGGGCTTTGCCTCTTGGACATTCACTACCGTCCAAAATAACTTTGGATTTCAGAGGGGAAATAGAGAAGGAGGAGGCGTCGATACGAAACCCCTGCTCACCCTTTGCAAATCTTCGATTTGGTTGCGCCCCCATTGACCCCTGCGCCAAACGTTCGAGACCCTGTTTTACAACAATTGCTTCGCAATCGGTTTTCCTGGTTGCCTGCCCTCGGCTCTCCAACTTCTTTCCCTTTTG
>CAMCYL010000048.1 GCA_945883905.1 Akkermansia muciniphila
CTTCCCGCCATCCGTTGGAAACTCAAATTGCTCTTCACCTGCGAGGTGAAGAGCTTCTTTCTCTTTGTTGTTCATAGATCCCTATGAACTTCAATATCTTACATCAATTTTCAATACCTTTTTTTAATCTCAACTGCGGACTAGAGGTTAAACGTAGGCGAACTTTAGGGGACTTATTCTCACTTTAGATGTTTTAGAGATCCTTAAAAGTCATAACTACCTATAAGAGAGGGGGATCTACCGGAGGTCGGACTCGAACCGACACATTGTTACCAATAATAGATTTTGAGTCTATCGCGTCTGCCATTTCGCCACTCCGGCGGGAAAAGGAAGATAAGAACTACAAGCCCTTCTAGGCATTGTAAAGTTCTTATTTTCCTATGAGCTTTAGTCTTACTTTGAAAAACTTCGGTTAAATGGTGTCGACAAACTTGTATCCAACGCCGCGAATGGTCTCAATGTAGTCGGCATATTTTCCTAACTTTGCACGAAGGCGGCGTACGTGTGTATCGACCGTCCGAGTATCAATTGCGGTTTCATATCCCCAAACGTCGTTGAGGAGTCGATCTCGATTTTGAACACGCCCACGTCGTTGCATGAGCAGAGCAAGAAGATTAAATTCGGTGGCGGTCAGCTCTAACGGTTTTCCTTGAAGGAGGACTTCATGACGTGCCGGATCTAAAGAGATCGGTCCAATGAGAAGTTTTTCATTGGGGGAGCTTTTTTCTGTTCCCCGACGGAGGACGGATTGTACGCGTAGGGAGAGTTCTCGTGGACTAAACGGTTTCGTGACGTAATCGTCGGCCCCGATTTCAAGTCCAACAATCCGATCAACCTCCTCCGTCTTTGCGGTCAGAATAATTATCGGAATGGTCGCTGTATCCGCATTTTTTTTCAAACTTTTACAGACGTCGAGACCCGAAAGTTTGGGGATCATGAGATCTAATATAATCAAATCGGGACGTTGACTTTGAACCTTAGCGAGAGCATCGACTCCGTTATCCACCGAGGAGATTTGATAGCCAAAGGATTTGAGGTTGATTTCAATCATATCAACGACATCAGGCTCATCTTCGACAATTAAAATTCTTTTGTAAGTCATGGTTTTGTTTACTAGCAGAGGAACGGATGAACGAAAGGAGGAGTTTGTAACAAATCAGTGTCAAAAGAAAGTCCATTTCGTCACAGTTCGAAACTTCTCTCCCGCTCAGGGGTTGGATCTGAGATGAGAGGATTTAAAATTCAGGAGACACAGCAAGGGGATCGACCTCGGGAGCGATTACGGGATCGAGGAGCGAAGGCTCTTTCCTCAGCGGAGCTATTAGCTATTTTACTGCGGACGGGTCGGAAGGGGGTCTCTGCCGTGGAGTTAGGGCAGGAACTGATCCGATTTTTTGGAGGTTTAGAGGGAATTAGTCGGGGGACCGTTGCACAACTGGCGAGAATCACGGGGATAGGAGAGACGAAGGCGATCCAGATATTGGCCGCTTTTGAAGTGGGGCTGCGACTCCAGCAGGATTCCCCGAGACGCCTGATTTTAAATTCCTCACAGGAGGTCTGGAATCGGTTGGGGACAGAGATGCGACAACTCGATCAAGAATGTGTGAAGGTAATGGTACTCAATGTAAGACGTGAGTTGCTGGCGATAGTGGAGATTACAAGAGGGATTTTAAATGAGAGTCTGATTCACCCTCGAGAGATTTTTCGGCCCGCTTTTTTTCATCAGGGATATGGGATTATCGTGGTCCACAATCATCCCTCTGGAGATCCCACCCCCTCCGCTTCTGATCACCGGATGACAAGGGAATTGATGGAGGCTGGAAAATTACTCGATATTCCTCTTTTAGATCATGTGATTTTAGGAAATCCTTCGATCGAAAGGGGGAGGGCCTACTTTAGTTTTCATGATGCCGGTTTGATTTGACTCAGGTTTTGCAATGGAGAGAGTTTACAGGATGATTTAAATACATTGAACACCTGTTTCACGCGGAGGTGCGGAGCAGCGGAGAGAAATACTGTTTTTAACAGGGATTTACAGGATTGGCATGATGATTTAACCCAAATTTTGCAATAGACCTCTTTTAATCGAAAATTTGCCACATCTCCGAATGCTTTCGGAGTAGAGATCGTTTTTCTCCTGGTTTGAATTCCTGTAAATTAGTGTCGATTCTTGGTCAAAGCTGAATTTAAGCTAAGAGGCTTAGAGGCTATTGATCGGTTTGCATCTTAGTTTTTAAAGGTCGAAGAAGAAAAGATTGAAATACCCCCCTTCGCCCATGCCGCCGGGCCGACGGCGCTCAATTTTTTTTTTGATTTCTAATGCAAGGAATGGAATAAATAAGACTGCCCCGGCTAGGACTCGAACCTAGGACCAAGTGATTAAGAGTCACCTGCTCTACCAACTGAGCTACCGAGGCGTAACGGTTGAATAAAAGAAATTAAACCGGAAGAGAGAAGAAAGCGATTTGATATTGATTTGTAAAGCGTATTTTTAATGAGCGAATTTAATAAATTTATTTAGGGAACTTGATTTTTTTTCATTACTATCAAAAGATTTTCAATTGTTTCTTTTGTGATTTCACTCATGAGGCAGGAGTATCTAAACTGAAGTGGGGGAGATCCTTCTTTAAAAAGAACAATGAGGGTCTCGATCGATTCACATTCTGGATCTGGGCAATGATCTAATTGTGTCACTTTAATGAGGTAAGATTGTGCTCTGAATCCAAGCTCATCCTCAATGAGACCTTTAATTCTAAGTATTTCAATCTTTCGTTGCTTATCTTCGTTAGCATTCGAAAAAAGGTTAATCATAAGAATTTAGTTTTGATCGTATTGAATTTTTCAAATTTGGAATTCAATTTGATGAATACTTTCCCCACGTCCTAAAAGAACGAGTCCGTATTCAGGAACCTCTCCCTCGTAGACCCAAGAAATAATTTCGGCATGAGGTCCAACCTTTTGAATAAAGTGAGTTTCATTATTTTGATCAGAAATTTGAACAAAACCTTTTGCGCGATAAATCTCTTTTGGAAGTTCCTTGAGAAAGGTATGGAGCGAGAGCATTGTTTGTGGAGAAGAGAGAGGAATCCATTTTGTCCTCCAAAGAGTGTGATTTTTTGAAAAATCTTTATTGTTGAAAACTCTTTCAGGCAGTCGTTGGGGATGAAGGTTAAGATCCGCATCACAGTAAGTAGTGGGTTGAAGAAGAACATGAGGATTCAACGAGTGAATCTCTTTTTTAATTTTTTCTAGAATCGCGGGTTTAACGAGGTCGACTTTGTTAAGAAGGATACGATTAGCGAGAGCGATTTGATTTTTTTGTCCAAAACCATCAAAAAACCATCCCGGATAATTTTCAGCATCGATGACATGAATAATCTCCTTAATTTCAATTTTTTGAGGAAGCGGATAGTCCATGAGTCGATCGAGAATATCATCGGTTTCTGCAATTCCAGAGGCTTCGATCCAAACGCTTTTGATTTCTGGAATGAGAGAAAACTCAAGAAGTGTTGATTTCATCTCTTCGGGGTTTACACAGCAAATACACCCCCCGGTGACCGCTTTTACTTCCTTTGCTTTACCCCGAAAAATTTTTGCATCGATATTAACAGGCCCGGCATCGTTAATCAGGAGCGCGGAATGACCTGCTTTAAACTCTGGGGAAAGAACGATTCGTTGTAGAAGAGTTGTTTTTCCAGATCCAAGAAAGCCCGTGATTAGAGTTACGGAGATTCGGGAGTGGAAATTCATAATTCAACGGGATCGCTATTTAAGGGGCGTTTTGATTATTGCCAAGCGGATTTAAGTGCTTGGATGTTGTTTCGCATTCGATTGAGGTAGGCGTTGGCTTCCGGTTTTCCGACTTCAATCGTGTCTAAGGTGGCTATTTTAGCCCCCGAATCTCGAGAGATGGAGTGAAGGGATCTTTGGGAGTAGCCCTCTTCAACAAAGACTGTTTTCACTTGATGATTTTTGATGAGATCGATGATTTCTTTAAGAACTTTAGGACTAGGTTTTTTTTCGGGAACATCCTCGACGCATCCGATGTATTTAAATTGATATCGATGGGCTAAATAAAGGAAGGCATCATGAAATGTGATGAGGTTCTTATTTTTTAAGACCTCCACTTCACTTTTGAATTCTTGATGGAGTTTTTCAAGTTCTGCAAGATAGAGGGAGGCATTTTTTTCATACCCATTTTTATTTTTGGGATCGGCTTTAATCAGTCCATTGAGAATGTTTTTCACTTGGAGAGAGGCATTAACTGGATCAAGCCAAGTGTGGGGATTTTTCCCCTCTCCATGCTGATCGCAATGGTCTCCCTCATTGTGGTGATGGCCTTCATGCGCCGAGGAGAGCTCGATGATCTCCGTATTTTCAAGAAGCGAGAGTCCCTCGCTCGCATTGATAACTGTTTTATTCATCGAACGAAATTTTTCGAGAGGTTTATCGAGCCACATTTCAATCCCGACCCCGTTCATGACAATCACCTCGGCTTCTGAAAGTTTTTTCATGTCTGAGGGCTTAAACTGAAAGTCGTGGGGATCGGTTCCTGCGCCAACGAGGCAGTGAACGTCAGCAAGATGACCCGCAATGGATTGGGTGTGTGCGTAAATCGGAAGAAAGGTCGCAACGACTTTGATTTTTTCAGTCGCCAATACAGAGGTCAGGAGTGCCATTGAACAGAAAGTGAGTCGAAAAAGTTTCATGACTAAAAGATAGAGGAAATCGCTGTTTTTGCAAACTATTTGCATTATATCTTTTCCTTGGCAAAAGGGGATCGGTTTCTACGGTGGACGTTCTCTACTATGGATGTCGACTATCAACTCAATCGTCCTCAAAGAACTCCGACGCGAATTATTGATTATGCGAAGGAGCTTAATGAAGATCAGTATCAAGCGGTGACAGCCCCCGCGGCTCCTGTATTAGTGATTGCAGGAGCGGGGAGTGGTAAGACGCGTACATTGACTTATCGGGTTGCCTATTTAATGGAAAATGGAGTCGAACCGGAGAATATCCTTCTTTTAACCTTTACGAACAAAGCAGCGAAGGAGATGTTGCATCGGGTGACCTCTTTATTACCGCATGATATCTCAAATCTTTGGGGAGGGACTTTTCATCATGTTTGTAATCGTTTATTACGCCGACATGCAGAAATGATTGGTTATCAGCGGGATTACACAATTTTAGATCGGGATGATGCCAAGGATTGCTTGGAATCTGCGATGCAAGATCTTGGTTTGGACCCGAAGGATAAAGAACGACCCCGTGCCGATGTCATGCTTGATATTTTTAGCTTTGCTTCAAATACCACTCAATCGATTGAAAAAGTCGTTACCGAAAAATATCCATACTTCGTGGTGGAAACGCAACTCATTCAGCAAGTAGGGATTGCCTATCAATTGAAAAAGAAAGAGCAAAATGTCATGGATTATGATGATCTTTTGACGCAAACTTTAGTGTTATTGAATACAAATTCTGCGATTCGGGAGCGGTACCAAATGCAGTTTCAGCATGTTTTAGTCGATGAGTATCAAGATACGAACAAGATACAGTCTGAATTGATTGATTTGCTTGCAGGATATCATCGCCAGGTAATGGCCGTGGGGGATGATGCCCAAAGTATCTATTCTTGGCGGGGGGCTGATTTTCAAAATATTTTAACCTTTCCGGATCGTTATCCGGGAACGGCGATGGTGAAGATTGAGCTCAACTATCGGAGTACTCCGGAAATTTTGGAGCTTGCGAATCAGACGATATCAAATAATCGCCAGCAATTTTCAAAGACCTTAAGATCGGGACGGCGTGCGGGACATCATGCAAAACCGGCGCTTGTCGCCTTGGATAACTCGAATATGCAGGCGGAGTTTATTCGTCAGAGAATCATGGAGTTGCATGAGGAGGGAATCGATCTGAATGAGATTGCCGTTCTCTATCGCTCTCATTTTCATGCGATGGAACTTCAATTCGAACTGACTCGTCGAGGAATTCCATTTCAGATCACGAGTGGACTTCGTTTTTTTGAACAAGCGCATGTGAAAGATGTTTGCGCTTTTTTGAAGCTTGCGGTGAATCCGAAGGATGAGGTCGCTTTTAAAAGGATTGTCGGCCTCCTTCCGGGGATTGGAGCAAAAACAGCCCATAAACTTTGGCAAGATTTTAATACGGGAAAAGAGTTAGCGGGAATGAAGGTTCCGACAAAATCAATCGAAGCTTGGAAGCAGTTTGCTGCGTTACGAGAACAGATTTTGTTGCCTGAAAACCGAGGGGCGAGTGCTCAGATTGGCATTGTCCTTGAAGGGTACTACGAAGATTACATGAAGGCTAAGTTTAGTAATTATACCTCTCGTAAAGAGGACTTAGGTCAACTTCAGATTTTTGCTCAGCAATTTGAGAGGACAGAGGATTTTCTGGCAGAACTTTCGTTACAAACAAACTTAGAGGCAGGAGAGGATACCAAGAAAACGGAGGAGGGACCTCAAATTCGTTTAAGTACGGTTCATCAAGCGAAGGGGCTGGAGTGGAAGGTTGTTTTTGTGATGATGCTTTGTGATGGTCTTTTTCCCTCCTCGAAGGCGATCGAGAATGGAGAGGGGGAGGAGGAGGAACGGCGACTTTTTTATGTTGCGGTGACACGAGCGAAGGATGAGCTTTATTTGACTCATCCGGAATGGAGAACGGGAAGTCATGCCAATAGTTTCTTCCAAAAACAGTCGCGATTCATTGATGAACTGCCTTCAGACGCCTATGTCCGATGGCGGATCAAGTAATATTTATTTCACGCCTACCCTAATTATTGAGCTGAATTTCATTGAGTGAAATAACGACAAAACAGGCATACCCTTTCCAGTGAATAGGAATGATAAAGGAGGAGTCTTGTTGATAAAGATGCTCAAGATTGATTTTTCCATTTTGGAGATGCGGGGGAGAAATCATAAAGCCACTGCCTAAATCTTCACGAGCATTCCCCGCTATGGTATTGGCGATTTCGCCCACAACATCTCCTAAAAGCTCTTCATCCGCAGAATATTCACCCATTTGAGAGAGAAGCGTTTTAAGCATATCACGTTTCGCTGTAAAAAAAACATTTCCGCGTTGATTTCCAGTAATTCCAATGGAGGCCGTAAAGTCTCCATGGATCTGATTCTCATCTGCTTCATAAGGAGTCCCAATTTCAGGCTTAGATCCTGTGACACTTGAGAAATAGTTTTGAGTCCCTTGAATAAAGGTTTTGAGATTATTTTCTTTGATCATACATCCTCCAATAGGTCGTTGAGCGCTTCAGACATGGCATCATTTGTAAATGGTTTAAGGAGAAAGCCTTGTGCTCCACGCTTGACGGCTTCAACGGCGGTTCCTTTATCGGCAAGAGCGGTGATCACGAGGATTCGAATCGAGGGTCGTAAACGGATCATCGATTCAATGCAGGTAAGACCGTCCATTTCAGGCATGGTGATATCCATCGTGACGATATCAAACGGAGAGCTTTTAAAGAGTTTAAGAGCTATGGCTCCGTTTTGAGCCGAATGAATCGATTTAAAAAAATCCGGTTTGATCATTCGTTCGATCGATCTACGAATGACGAGAGAGTCATCGACGATTAAAAGTTTCATAGGGGAATCTCCATAATAAATTCACAAAATTCATCCTTTTTATAGTTCACAAAAAGTTCTCCTTGCATTGTGGTGATGACGGCATGTGAAACAATATCAAGACCGACCCCTCTTCCAGAAAGTGAATCCGTTGTCATTTGGGTGGAAAATCCAGGGAGGAAAATATAAGGGAGGATCGCTTCATCAGAAAGAGGGATGCTTTCCTCAGGAGTGATCAGTTTTTTTTCAATACACTTAGATCGGATTCGTTGAATATCAAATCCATGTCCATCATCTCTGAAGGTAAAGCGTGCATAGCCGGGAAGATCGGTCAGTGAACCGCTGAGATGAAGCGTTGCAATCGGGTCCTTCTGTTGACGGATTCTTTCTTCATAGGATTCGATTCCATGGGCAAATGAATTTCGTATCAATTGAATCATGACATCATGAATCGAGCGGAGATGTTTTTGGGGAACAGTTTTTTGATTAAACTCGTTAAACTCAATCCGAACATTTTTGCCCGTTTGCGATTGAAGTGTACGAGTTAGTTTTTCCAACTCTAATTGTAAGGGATCGGATAGAGAGTCAATCCTCTTAAAAGGAGTGATATTTTTCATTTCAGTCAGCTTTTTATAGAGCTCTTCAAGCTCGTCGATCGCTGATTTCATCTCCGCTTTTTGGAGAACAATTCCGAGAAAGTCTTCCCCCGAAAGTTTTGAGGTGTTTTGGAGTTTTTCGATCTTGTTTTCAATTTCATGACATAGTGTTACAAAAAATTCTAGATCAATCGATCCTGCGGCCCCTTTAATGGTATGGATTTTTCTAAAAAGGGAGTGGAGTCGTTGTCGAAGCATTGCATCTTGAGCAATCCCTAAGGTTACCCCTACAAAATCCTCTGCTTTTAATTCTTGATTCATCTCTTCGAGTGACTTTCTGGTGCTGGTCGTGAAGGTCTCAAGCTCATCATGATCAATATGAAGGATTGCAAATAAAAGCTCAAACTGACGTTCCTTTTTCTTCTCCGAATCATGAAGTTGTCGGGTCAGTTGAGCTTGTTTTGTTGTATCACGTACTGCGACAAAAACACGGGGAATCGATCGATCAGAATTGATGATTCGTCGAAAAGTGAATTCAAAATATTTTGTCACAAATCCGCCTTTAGGATCAGAAAAGTTAACTTCGATTTGATCAAGGGGATTGACTGTGATGAGTGCTTTCTCTTTTTTTGTTGGATCAAACAACATCTCAACATAGTCACGGCTAATGCGATACATTTTATCGGGGAGCAATCGTTGTAAGATTCCAATAAAACTCATTCCTTCAAGATCTTCGATTTGAAACATTGATTTCAATTCGGACGTGTATTGAGCTCCAATTTTATACTCAGAATTAATCAGAAAAAGTCCCTGTTTAATTGAACTAAACATCAACTCTACTTCTGCTTGTGCTCCAAGAATATGATGATTTGCCTGAAGGAGCTCTTGATTCGATTTTTCTAGATCCTCTGTAATTGAAAGGAGGGTACGGTCATTGGTTTTAATTTTTGTGATAAATTCATAAAGAATATAAATAAAATTGAATATCATCATTCCGAAAACAATTCCTTGAATGATCCTCATCAGATGGATTCTTTGACTCGTGTTTCTTTCAATTTCACTTGCGAGATTATTCATTTCAACGAATAGCGCCTCGTTATGCTCATTCGCATAGAGAATCGCAGTCGATAAAGATTCAGAAGAGAGCTCTCCTGTGGAGAGGAGTAAAGGTTTGAGCGCTTCTTTGAAGGGCTCCCACAATGCGAGTGTCTTCTCAAGAGCGGATAGACCTTTGTCAGTGATAATCCGATGGACGACGATCGGAGTACCAGAATCGTCTAGGGCACTGCTTCCCACTTTAAAGGCTCGCAATGTGTCATCGAAGAGAAGATAGTTTTTATTTAAATCGTGGAGGGACTTCTCAAGCGAGCGTGATTGATTGTATTGTTCTTGAATAATGAAAAGTTGCTTAACGATTTTTTGAGAGATTATTTTTTGTCGATCGACCAGTCTGCTCAGCTGACTATTATATTGAATTTTTACGGAGGTATAATAGTCAAAAATTAAAACACCAACGCCTAAAGTAATAAAAATACAAATTGCTAAAACGATTTTTTTATATTTTGAAAGAAAGGATTGATTTTGCAATTCCTTCAATTTTTCAGAATGAGTTTTTAAGGGACCGAGATGCATGGGAGGTTCTTCATAGCTTACCCTCCTTGTTATTTGTATGACGCGAATGTGACAATATGATTAAAAATTACCGAAAAATGTGTTCTTATTCCTTTAAGCAGAGGATTTCTCTTAGAAAAAGCGGGTCTTCGAGAAGTTTCTCATGGGTTGTTCCTTTGAGGAGAAGCGTTAACTCAGAGGGATTTGATTCGAGGGCGGATTCGAGGCTCACGACTCCATCGCCATCGAGATCAGGAGCGTAAAGAGGACGAATTTGAGTTTGGAGTCCCACTCCCTCTGATTGGTATCCCAAGGGAGTTTTGACTCCTTTTCCCGCGACGATCAAAAGCCGTGGTTTTTCACCGGGACGAGTCATGAGTTGACGAGTATAACCAAGCGTTCCGAGGGAGATTCGCCAATCTCTGACTTGTGCGAGAAGACTCTGAAGAGCGAGAAGGCTAGGGTCTTGGCAAAACTCCCAATTTTTCCCCTCTTGGGGCTCTTGATAGCCATTCATTAAGTTCTTTTGCCATGGATCAATATAATATTTTTTCTCTTCTTGAGCGCTTGGCCATACCTCCTCCCATTCACCGGTTTTCAGAAGATCATCCGGAGCGACACGACGGGAGGGGGTTTTGGGATAGTTTTTGACCCAATGGAGTTCCCCTAACGGGAGCATTTGATAAAGAGAGGGAAAAGAAAGAGAGCTCAGTCGTGCCATCGATCGGGCCTCGGGGGAGAGGAGAGCCGCTTCACGATTATAAAATCCGACTCCGGATAGAAGTCTTGCAAGGGCTTCTGGAGTTCCAAGATGAGGGACTCCGACGAGATAAAGTTTTTCTATTTTTTCTGCGATCTTTGGATTTTGTCCGATCAGGGATCGAATCAGTAGACCTCCCATCCCATGAGCAACAATAATCATGGAGGATCGATCTCCTTCCTCCTTCGATGCGGTGCGATGTTGGTCCGCGAAGTCATCGAGAGCAATTTGAAGTTGGAGAGAGAGTTCCGTTCCGATGTTACGTCTCCAATCGTATTGAAAGAGAAATAGGTCTTTCCCCTTTTGATATGGAAAAAATGAGGGAAAAGCCGCTTGCGGGCGAGTCAGGGCCTTGATCAAAGGGAGCCATGGGGTGATGATTGAATGGAGATCTGGTTCTCTCGGAAGAAGAAGATTGGGAGTACGCAAACGTGCAAAAATCTCTTTGGCCCCTAGGTTGGAGGTTCCTCCCCAGACCAATGCCGGCTCTGTACGAACAAGGGCCGGATCGACAAGTCCAGAGCACTCGAAATCGGGAATAATTACAAGAAAGGAACCGTGTACAGTCGGTGGAGGAATTTCAGAAACCTCAGAAACACTAGAGATCGAACTTAAAATAAAGCAAAGTGAAGCAAAAGAGATTCGCCAGAGAGTCGATTTCTTGAGCTTGAAGAGATGAACGGAGAGATCCATCGTGAATGAAATTATTCGACGTACTTTGCCGATTGCTCATCCGCATGATAGGAACTTCGAACGAGAGGGCCCGACTCAACGACACCAAATCCGAGTTGTTCAAGTCCGAGTTTTTTCCAGTGATTAAATTCATCCGGATGGACCCACCGTTGAACCTCAAGATGTTTTTCAGAGGGGCGAAGGTATTGTCCGAGGGTTAGGATATCGAGTTTGATTTTGGAGAGATCTCGAAGCGTCGATTCAATTTCAACCTCCGTCTCACCAATTCCGAGCATGAGCCCCGATTTAGTCACGAAACCGGCTTTTTTAGCTCGTTCGAGCATTTCGAGCGAGCGCTCGTATTTCGCTTGAGGGCGAACCTCTTTATGTAACCGAGGAACGGTTTCGACATTATGATTGAGAATATCTGGTTTTGCGGAGAGTACGGTTTCGAGATGTTCCCATTTCCCTTTGAAATCAGGGATGAGGACCTCGAGATGTGTTCCGGGATTGGCTTTACGAGCCTCTTCGATCGTCATTTTCCAGACGAGGGCCCCTCCATCCTTGAGATCGTCACGAGCGACGGAGGTGATGACCGCATGTTTGAGTCCCATGATTCGAATCGCTTCTGCAACTCGACGAGGTTCATCCATATCGAGTTCAGTCGGTTTTCCGGTGTTTACGGCACAAAACCCGCAGCTTCGAGTGCAGATGTTGCCGAGAATCATGATTGTCGCTGTTTTTCGGGACCAACATTCTCCGAGATTGGGGCATTGTGCGCTTTCGCAAACAGTGTGTAGTTTGTGCTCTTTAACAATACTCATCGTCTCGCTATAAACGGCTCCTCCAGGAATCTTTGCACGGATCCAAGACGGTTTACGATTCAACGGAGCGGTTTCTACCTGAGACATAATGGAAGGCTAAGGGGCAAACGAAGAAAATAAAAGCGTTTTTAAGAAGAACTCTTCTTTCTAGGAACTTCCAACAGAGTTTATTTTTTTCGAAAGAGGAGATGGTCGAGGGAAATTTTTCCGGGACCTGTTAACAGGAAAAGAGCGGAGATGACGAGATAAAGAGCGGCAAGCTCGTAAGACATCTCACCTGGTTTTTCTGCAACAAAAGGATGCCCCAGAACGAGCATATGAAGCCTTACGGCAACGATCATCGTGCAGAAAAGACCCAAGGAAGCGATTGGAGTAAGGAGTCCGACGATCCAGGCTAATCCCCCTCCAAATTCAGCAACTGCCGCCAAGGCTTGTAAAAATCCGGGCATGGGGGAGTCAGGTCCCATCCATTCGAACGGCTGTTGGATTTTTCCCCAGCCATGATACATAAAGGCGAGACCGGCAACAAAACGAAGGAGGAAGAGTCCGATCGATTGAGAGGTGGAGACTGTTTTTGGTTGAAGAATGATGATGAGCGCTGTTTTAATCATGGATCGATTATGGAGGAATTCTTTGGATAAAGACAAGTTTTCTGTGGGGATTGATGTTTTTTAATCAAAGTAATATTAAATTAAACTCAGAATTTTATTTGACAAAACAGAAGTTGTAATTCTATTTTGTAAAAATATGGTTTATCCTCGGTTTGCAGAGGCATTGATTAGAAAACGATTAAAACAGTTTCCGATTGTTGCGATTACCGGGCCTCGGCAGTCGGGAAAGACAACTCTTGCAAAGAAGATTTTTTTTAAAAAACCGTATCGAACATTAGAAGATCCCGACCAAAGAAGCTTAGCCGAGGAGGATCCAAAAGCCTTTTTACAACAATTTCCAGAGGGTGGAATTATTGATGAGGTTCAAAGAGTTCCCGATCTTCTCTCCTATCTTCAAGGGGTTGTTGATGGGCGTCAAAAGAAGGGAGAGTTTATATTAACCGGATCTCAGCAGTTTCCACTTTTGAGTAAAATAACTCAATCTTTAGCAGGACGAATATTCATTCAACATCTCCATCCAATGGAGTATTTGGAGACAAAGGCTTTTTATCTCCATAAGCGCTCGTGGGAGGAGGTAGTTTATCAGGGAGGATTTCCTTCGGTTCAATCTCAACCCGAGGTTGTTACGCCTTGGATGAATTCTTATATTACGACTTGTTTGGAAAAAGATATTCGGGATCTCATTCGCGTAAAGAGTCTTTCGGATTATCAGCGGTTTTTACAAGTCATGGCAGGACGAAGTGGTCAAATTTTAAATCTTTCTCAAGTCGGCTCTGACCTAGGAATTTCTTATCATACAGTTCAGGAGTGGTTAAATGTTTTGGAGGTCAGTGGGCTTGCATATCGTTTGCGGCCTTATTATGCAAATATTACGAAGAGATTAACGAAAAGCGTTAAATTCTATTTTTTAGATACTGGACTTCTTTGTCGACTTCTTGGAATGACGAGTTCGAAGCAAATTTTGACGCATCCTTTAAAAGGAGCTATTTTCGAGACATGGGTTGTGAGTGAGGTTCTGAAAGGAATTCATCATCGTGATTTATCGATCGATTTATTTTACTATCATGAACAGTCAGGGGTTGAGGTTGATCTTCTTTTAAAAAATGGACTCTATTGGAAACGAATTGAGATTAAATCAGGGCAGACAGTTCATCCTGATTTTTTCTTGAATTTACTAAAGACCGATCGAATTCCTGATTTAGGAGGGGGTCCATCGACGGTTGTTTATACAGGAGAGGAGAATCAAGATCGTAGTAAGGCTCAAGTCGTAAGTTGGAGGAAATTAACTGAAATGATGAGTTTTAATTCTTCTGATAAAATCGCTTAAGAGGGCTTTGTTTTAGACCGAGAGGTGAGAGGTTTTCATATTTAGTTCGCCTATGAGGTGAGTATTCGTTAAAAAGGTTCTTATGCGAAGTATGACTGGATATGGGAAAGGAAGGACTGTTTTTAAAGGCCAACAGATAAGCGTGGAGTTGAATGCCGTGAATCGGAAGCAAATCGAGATTGCGGTTTCCCTCCCGAAGCTTCTTTCTGAGCTTGAGCCGCGCTTACGGGATGAGGTCAATAGCAGGGTCTCACGAGGTCGAGTGAATGTTTCCGTTGCCCTTCATGGAATTCCTGAAAACACGAAATCCTCGTGGATTAATGAACCGGCCGCCAAACGCTATGCCGAGGAGCTCAAGAAACTTGCGAAGAGTCTCAAAATTAAAGGAGAGGTAACGCTTCAGGATATTTTACGAGGTCCCGGAATTGTTTTGGAGGAGGGGGTCACGCTCGATGCGGAATCGATCTGGAAACCGCTTCACGCCGCATTGGAAAAGGCGTTAGATCAATTTCAGAAGATGCGAGAGAAAGAGGGGGCTCATTTGACGAAGGATTTAAAGAGTCGATTTGCCCTCTTGCGTCAGGAATTAGCACGAATCGAAAAACAGGCCCCTGAGGTCATGAAACGATACCGTCAGAATTTAATCGAGAAGATTAAGAAAGCCGATTTAGAGATCGATTCTAAAGATGAACGACTCCTCAAGGAGATTGTATTTTTTTCCGATCGTTCCGATATCTCTGAGGAACTCACCCGCTTGAAGAGTCACTTTGCACAGATTGATCAAACGGTCGTGAAATCGGAGCCGGTCGGGCGAACCTTAGACTTTATGATTCAGGAGATGAATCGAGAGGTCAATACGATTGGGAGCAAGGCGAATGATCTGACGATCTCTCAATCGGTTGTCGTGATGAAAACGGAGCTGGAGAAAATCCGGGAACAGATCCAGAACATCGAATAAAAATAAAGGGGAAAAAGATTGGAGAATGAATTTTATACGATTGGAAATACTTTTGAGATTTTCTAGGATTACATTGGGTTCCCATTTATAATTTTTAAATACCAAGGATTTTTTTATGATTGCAACGACGAATAATCAGAAGCATCAGTTTCAACGACAAGGAATCCTATTTGTTGTTTCTGCGGCGAGTGGAACAGGGAAATCAACCTTGTGTGATAACTTACGTCATTCTGATGATTTTATTTATTCTGTTTCCTGTACCACTCGAGCACCGAGACCGGGGGAGATTGAGGGGGAGGATTATCATTTTTTAGGAAAAGAGGAGTTTGAGCGTCGAATTCAGGTTGGGGGCTTTTTGGAATACGCCAAGGTGCATGACCACTATTACGGAACTCCCAAGCAGCCCGTGATTGAGGCGTTGCAAAACGGGACCGATGTTTTACTTGATATTGATATCCAGGGGGCGCAACAGATTCGGGGGTGTATCGATCCGATTATTCAAGGATCGCTGGTTGATGTCTTTATTATGCCGCCGACCTTTGAGGAGTTGGAGAGGCGCTTGCGGAAGCGAGGGACGGAGACGGAGGAACAGATTCAGAAACGCCTAGCGACGGGGCGAGAGGAGATGAAGCTTTGGAAGAGTTATCGCTACACGATCTTAAGCGGCTCGATGGAGGAGGATCTCACGAAGTTCCGCGCCCTGATGCGAGCAGAGCGGTATCTCAGCTCTCGGTTGACGTTGTTATGAGGTTTTAGAGAGTTGGAGGTTGTTTTGAGTCGATGTCGCTTTACAAAGCGGGATTCTCTTGTTGATAATGAGTCATGGCATTGAATCAAATAAAATCGAATCAACCGCGACTTGTTTTGGGAGTCACTGGTTCTATTGCTGCCTTTCGGGCTGCCGATCTAGCGAGTGCCTTGACCCAGGCGGGGATTCAGGTGGATGTCGTCATGACGCGTGAAGCGAGAAAATTTATTACGGCTTTGACCTTAGAGTCATTATCAAAACGTCCGGTGATTACGGTCGAAGAGGAGCCGATCATTGAGGGGATTCCCGCTCATATTGCCTTAGCGGATGCGGCTGATTTAGTGTTGGTCGCGCCCGTCACTGCAAATGTTTTAGCCCAAACGGCTTTAGGATTAGCAGGGGATGTATTGACTTCATTATTGTTAGCGACTCGGGCTCCGATTTGGATGGCTCCAGCGATGAATGGAAAGATGTGGGAGCATCCTGCGACGATTTTGAATGTTCAGACTTTAAGATCACGAGGAGTCGAGTTTATCGGACCGGATACCGGATTGTTAGCCTGTGGCTATGAAGGCTCAGGACGAATGGCAACCGTTCAGGAGATCACGCAGAAGGTGACCTCCTTTTTGCTTTGCTCGTCAGCTAAAATTTAGGTACTTTCAAAAAATGATGGCAACGAAATTCATTATGGTCGGCTCCAAGGGCCGGATGGGTCAGGCGATTTTAAGTTTAGCAAAGGAGAGTTCCGATTATCAAGTCGCCGCTCAGGTCGATAAAGAGGATAGTTTGGCGGCCGTTATTGATTCGACCGATTCTGTGATTGAGTTTAGTCATCATTCGGTGACGCCAATGATTGCGGAGATTTGTGCGAAGCATCAGAAGCCGTTGGTCATTGGAACAACCGGGCATAGTCAAACGGCATTGAAAATAATTCGTGATTGTGCACAAAAAATTCCGATTGTTTTTGCCCCTAATTTTTCAATCGGGGTGAATCTTTTATTTTATCTTACCCGTAAAGCGGCCGAGATCTTGGGGGAGGAATACGACCAAGAGGTTGTGGAAATGCATCACCGTTTAAAATTAGATGCTCCGAGTGGAACCGGAAAACGTTTGGCGGAAATCTTAGCAGAGGTTAAAAAAAGAAATCTCGAAGAGATCGCAAAGCATGGGCGTGTAGGGATTATTGGAGAAAGAACCTCGCAAGAAATTGGGGTTCATGCCCTTCGTGGCGGGGATGTTGTCGGTGATCATACGGTTCATTTTGCGACGATGGGAGAGCGACTTGAGTTGACTCATCGGGCCTCGAGTCGTGATACTTTTGCCTCTGGAGCACTTCGCTCAGCGCATTGGGTTTTAAGTCAAAAACCAGGGCTTTATTCGATGCAAGATGTTTTAGGGTTGAAGTAATTCAAGAGATGAATCGGGATCAAGATTCAAACGCGGCGGTTTTAGCGATTGTCTCACTCGGCTCTAATTTAGGAGATCGAGGAGAGTTAATTCAAAAAGGCTTTACGTTTTTATCTCATTCATTTGCAGTAAGAGAAACTTTTAAAACATCGAAAATTTGGGAGACGGAGCCCGTTGATTGTCCTGTCGGTTCCCCGTTGTTTTTGAATGCAGTCGCTGTTTTTAAGACCGTGGTTGCTCCTCGATTCTTATTTGAACAATGCCAAAACTTTGAAAGAGAGATGGGGAGGGAACAAGTTCGTGCGTTGAATGCGCCTCGACCTTTAGATTTAGATTTAATTTATTTTGGGGATAAAATAATTTCGACTCCCGATCTCATTTTACCTCATCCTCGTGCTCGATCACGGGGATTTGTTTTGGGGCCGTTAGCGGAACTTCTTCCTGAACTCCTCTTGCCTGGCGAAAATAAATCGGTCAAAGTCCTGTTTGATGAACTCCAAGATCGAATGGATTAAAAAACAGAAGGGGAAGTCCCTGCGGGTATTGACCGCAACGGATTATCCGATGGCCCGTCTTTTAGATGAAGCGGGAATACCTGTTTTATTGGTCGGCGATTCCTTGGGAATGGTCACTTTGGGATATCCGGATACGACCCATGTGACGATGTCTGATATGATTCATCATGCCCAAGCTGTAATGCGCGCACAACCTCATGCCGCGGTGGTTGTCGATCTGCCGTATCAATCGTACGAAACCACCGATTTAGCTCTCTTCAATGCGAAAAAAATAATGAACCTTGGAGTCGATGCGGTAAAGGTTGAGGGGGCCTGTTTAGAGGTCATTCGTGCTTTAGTTGGAGAGGGGATTCCGATCATGGGTCATTTAGGGATGCTGCCTCAAAGCATTCTTAAAGAGGGGGGATATAAAATTAAAGGCAGATCTGAAATTGAAAGAGCTCAAATTGTAAAGGAGGCTCTTGATTTGGAGAAAAGTGGTGTTTTTGCCATTGTTCTTGAATTGGTGATCTCTGATCTTGCGAAGGAACTCACTCACCTTATCTCGGTTCCGACGATTGGAATTGGCTCTGGAAACGAATGCGATGGACAGGTTTTAGTCACCCATGATTTGGTCGGTTTTTCCCCTTGGTTTCAACCGAAACATGTAAAACCTTTAGCAGAGGTGGGTCACTCGATTTCGAGCGCAGCGAGTTCTTTTCTTTCTAGGTCAGATTAAGATCTTGTATTGCTATCTGTAAGTCGTTTATAGTAAGCGATTAATGAATTTATCAATGGATTGATTTTAATGGAAATAGCGACTTGATTATTTTAGATCATTCGGTAAATTTTATGGCAGGAGATTATTTATGAAATATAGACTATTATCAATATCGGCATTAATCCTTTTTTCAGTAGCGTCCCTATTTGCTGCTGATTTTAGCCTTCAAGTGAGCCAAAATACCTTGACTGTTGTTTCGGGAGCCGGAGAAAAAGTGGCTCAAATTTCTCAAGGAGCCGTTGGCAAGCAGGTGAATGTCGGGGGGACGGAGTTCCTTTTAAGCTTTGGTAAAGATGTTCGTAATAATCTCTCGGCGATCATTTCACCTGTTTTAGATAAGAATTCCCCTTTGAGTTTTTCAACCTTGAATAAATCGATCAAGACGGATGGAAATGCGATTGTTTCGATTCGTTACTCTCCAAGCCTTACTTCGGCCGAGGTTGATGGGGGTTATATTGGACGAGTGACGGTTGCTGATCTAAAAGATTACAATCCTTCAGGATTGACCCCTGCAGCTTTAGTTTCAGATGTGAAACCCCTCTCGACTAAAGAGAAGGAAATGCCAAAGATCACGACAAAACAAGAATCGATCACCGCTACAGAATCGGTTGTTCCAGTGAAAACCCCTGCACCTCTCATTAATTCCTTAAGAACTCAGGAAGAGGGTAAAAGCCTCTTTGCTGTTTTAAAAGAGGAGGGAATTAAAGGGTTATTTGACTCAAAGAATATGGTTGCTGGATTAGAGCGTTCTAAGAAAAGTAAATTAGTCAGTATCAGCAAGCCTGATCTTAAAAATGTCACTCCAATGGGAGGGATGAAGATAATCGCGCCGGAGCTTTTAGCTAAAGCGGCTAATGATAAGGCAGGCGAGGTTCGTCTTTTGGATCTTAAAGGATCTGTTTTAGTCGATGGCAAGCCGGCGACAGAAGGGGCTTTAGTTTCTCAAAAATCGGTCATTAAAACGAAAGAAAATGGTTCTGCAGTGGCTGTCTTAGGCGGATTACACTTAGTGACGATTCATTCGAAATCATCGGTCTCTTTTACCCAAGAGTTAAAGGAGAAGAAAATGCTCACTTTGGTTGATTTGACCTCAGGAAATGTTTTTGCCGATGTTAATCATCGCAAAGGAATGATCCAAGATTTTAAGATTAAAACAGTAAAGGGAATAATCTCTGCGACTGGATCGAAAGCGTTGGTTGGAACTACCTCTGATGGCAAACTAATTGTGATTGTTTTTGAAAGTACTTGGAAGGGGACGGATTCAACTGGAGCAAACGTCCTTAACGCTTCGCCTTTAAATGCTCCTGCTGATGCGGGGATTAAGATAGTTTCTTTCGGATCGATACCCGCAATGTCTGGTGCAGAGCTTCAAGATATCGTGAATCAGATGGCTCCTGCGATTGAAAAGAGTGTCGTTCAATCCTCCCCCGGAGTCTTTAATTTTGTGGGAGATCCTATTTTCTCTTACTTATCGGGAAATTCACCAACTCTTCCCGATGGAACAACAAATCCTGGAGCAACGGTTGAAGGGAAACTTCGCGGCCTCGTTCTTGCGATTACGGATGTCGTTGTAACCGCAGAGAAAGATCAAGGAGGAGCACTTGAAGCAGGATCTTCGGATCCGACTCAGATAGGTCAGAGCTCCGTTTTAAGTGCGACGGGTGGTATTCTTGGAGGTGCGAATGTCCGATTGCAGCCGTCTGAAACGTCTCCTGGTGGAAATTCCAATTCCTTTTAATATTTAATTAAATATTTAATTAAAAAAAGCGAGCAATCAAATGCTCGCTTTTTTTTTGTAGATAACTATTTTCAACCTAGTTTTTGCATTGCAAAATGCAAAAACTGTCTTGGCGGGAGCCAAGACCGAACCCATTCGGAGTTCGGAGAGGCGGTAAAATTTAGGGTTAACAAATTAAAAGGGAAAAATAGATGATTAAAAGTTTTTTAGATGAATTTAAGGCCTTTGCGATGCGGGGAAATGTGGTTGATCTTGCGGTCGGTGTGGTCATTGGAGCTGCATTTGGAAAGATCGTGAGTTCATTGGTCGATAATGTGATCATGCCATTAATTGGCGGGATTAGCGGTGGAGTTGATCTGAAGGGACTTAAATATTCATTCGTGAGTCAAATTGCTGAGAAAAAGGTCGATTTAACTTATGGTGTTTTTCTTCAATCGATCGTTGATTTTCTGATTATCGCTTTTGCGATTTTTGTCGCAGTGAAAGCGATGAACTCGTTGAAACAAAAAGAGGAGGCTGCTCCGGCTCCAACTGCTCCTCCTGAACCTTCAGAAGAGGTTAAGTTACTGACACAGATTCGTGATTCCTTGAAAAAGTAATCGTTTCATTAGTCCCTCACTGCTTGAATTCTTCGTAAAATGGTCAACATTTTGGGGTTTTTGTGAGGGACGACTTTTTTCGGCAAAGCCCGAAAACAAAAACAAAGGAAACTGTATTTTTAAAATTCATAAATCGGAATTTAATATGATTTGAATGGGGTAGAGAATGGTTAATTTAAATTAGATCCTTGGTTTCGGTCTTTAACCTAACTTCCTGAAAAAATTCCTGTATTTTTTGGATATTACCTATGAAAATCGTATTTTTGGCATTTAAAATGTAGTAAGTAAAATGTATTTATTTTTCTTTACATATATATGTAATTTTGATTTATATGTGTAGTACATGTTTTTATCCTCTACAAAATCGACTAAAAAAGGAAAAGTCTACGTCTCTTGGCTCGTTCGAGAGTCCTACCGCACG
>CAMCYL010000049.1 GCA_945883905.1 Akkermansia muciniphila
ACGGGTCTCAATCAATAAATGATAGTGATTGGGCATCAATGTCCACGCATGCACCTTCCACCCCGCCTTCTCACACACCTTGCCCAACCACCACTTAAAATAATCGTAGTCCTTCTCATCCCTAAATATCTCCCCACGCGCATTCCCTCTATTCATCACGTGATACATCGCCCCTACATATTCAACGCGCAAACTCCTTGGCATCTCCACTTCATACCTATCAATCACCCTCAAGTCAATCTCATTTCGGGACAAAAGACATCATGACACAAACACCTGATAACACCAGAATGGTGATGGGAAATGGAGCGCCGACGGCCCGGAGGCATGGATCAGGGGTGGATTTATCACTTTCGCTTATGGCTAATAGCTTCTAGCCAATAGCTGTTCTTCCCCCCCTTCGCCCATGCCGCCGGGCCGTCGGCGCTCCATTTTTTAAATTCCTACTGCAGAATCTTGATTAGATCCCCTAGATCCTTCCTTTGAACTCACGGTTGACTCTCTTCTCGAGTTCCTAAATACTTCCTCGATGTCGACCACGAGGAACTCCCCTTCAAAAATCCTCTATGCAATGATCTTGGGTCTCCTTGCCGGCTTGATCGCACGAGGTTTAGTCTCCTCACCGGAGGTCCTTCTCCCATGGATCAACGGTTTGACGAAACCGATCGGAACTCTTTTTATTCGATTGATTCTGATGTTAGTGATTCCGCTTCTCGTCAGTGCCTTGATCTCCGGCGTTTTAGAGGCCGGCACGGGGAAAAATCTTGGAAAGATGGGGTTACGGACTCTCTTCATTGTTATCATTCTCTCTAGTTTGAGTGTCTTCATTGGCTTAGGAATCGTAAATTGGATCCAGCCTGGAAGATTTGTTCCTCAGGCGGCGATTCAGGCAATGAATCATACGCTACCGCCCAAAATAGAATCGAAAGGGATTTGGGAGAATATGCTTCAAATCGTTCCAATGAACCCTCTCAAGGAGGCGGCGTTTGCCTTTGATCCAAAAAACAGTGAAGGAGGCATTATTGCGGTGATGTTCTTCGCTCTCTTTATCGGAATCGCTATGCTCCGAGTTCCAGAAAAAGAGGCACGTCCAGTTCGTGAGTTTTTTCAATCTCTCTTTACCATTTCTCAACGGGGACTCGAAATCGTCCTCAAACTGACTCCTCTCGCCGTTGCCTGTTTTCTCTTTAATCTCGGAGCGCAACTTGGTCTTGAGGGATTTCGACTGATAGGGGTTTATGTCGCCGTCGTTCTAGCGGCTCTTCTCCTCCATGGAGTCGGGGTTTATTCCTTTGTTTTAATTTTTGGAACGAACCATCATCCGATCCATTTCTTCAAGAAAACCAGCGAGGCATTACTCATGGCTTTTTCCACGGCCTCCAGTAATGCGACTCTTCCTAAGTCACTCGAAGTTGCCGAAAAAAAATTAAACCTCCCTCCCTCGGTCGCTCGTTTTGTGCTCACGATTGGCGCCAGTGCCAATCAAAATGGAACGGCGCTTTTTGAAGGGGTCACGATCCTCTTTCTTGCTCAAGTCTATGGAATTGATCTCTCCTTTGCGCAACAACTTCAAGTCGCTGGACTTTGTATTCTTGCAGGCGTTGGGACGGCAGGCGTTCCCAGTGCTTCGATTCCGTTCATTGCCGCAGTCGGTGCGGGGGTTGGAATTCCGCTGGAGGGGGTGACACTCATTTTAGGGGTCGATCGATTTCTCGATATGTGTCGAACGACCGTCAACGTCGGGGGAGATCTCGTCTGCGCTGCTGTGGTCGCACGGGGAGATCGAGAAAAAGAGGATAGGGTGCTTTAAGTTCAAAAATAGAAAAAAATTCTCTACAGTCTCAAAAGTAGTATAAATCAAGCCCAAATCGATCTTCGATTTCTATTGAAAGCGAAGAAACAGGACATAACATAAGTTCATAAAGAAATTTTCTTCAAAAATAAAAATTAAATTAATCCCCCCTCGAAATAAAATATTATGAATAAAAATCAACTCCAAACACTCAGTAAAGTAACCTATTATCTCGGTTACGTCTCAATCATTGGCTCGATTGCGATCTGGTTTCTGACGGGAGGAACGACTCCAGAAACCCAAGCCCATGCGGAGCGTTTTGGAATCTTTGTTGGACTTTGGGCCCCCACCTTTTTTATTCTTTCAAATCGACTGGATCGATACGCTGAAAAATCGAATCAATAAAGCTTTGGCCTCTGAATCATTTTTATAAATAGATTAAAGTCACAGAATTTATTTAATACGCCCCGAATCTCTATAGTTTGCCCGATTGCCTTGAAAGAGGCAATCGGGGTCTTTTTCTTATTCAATTGATTTACTGTTGATTTATTTTTGATAAGCTCCCCTTTGAATGAGAATTAAACCGTATCTTTCAATTCTTCGATTGCGCCAGCCGATTGTTGATTTTTTCGGTCAATTTCCGATCACCCTTTTTCCAGCCCCGGCGATTCTTAAAAACTATTCCGCTTCAGACTTTCAACATGACTGGAAAGCGGGATTCAATGTCGCTGCGCTTGCCTTTGCTCAAGGAATGGCCTGCTCTTTAATTGCCGGATTACCGATTCAATATGGTATTTTTGGAGCGATTATCGCCCCGATTATCGGAGGTCTTTTTACAGGCTCAAAAAATACAGTTCTCGGTCCGACAAATGCGACGGCGATTCTTCTCTTGAGTGGATTTATGACCCTTCCTCCTGGGGAGGATCGAATTCAAAACGTTTGCTTGATGATCTTTCTCATTGGAGTCTTTCAAATTCTCGGCGCCTTTCTGCAAATCGCCAGTCTCACCCGATTTATTTCACGAAGTGTTATCGTCGGCTATGTGAGTGCGGCCTCGGTTCTCATTGCGATGAATCAACTTCATCATCTTTTGGGGTTTTCGCTTCCGGAGGCGACAAATTTTTTTCATATCGCTCGATTGACCTTTAACCATTTGGATCAAATCGAGATTCCGGCCTTATTTATAGGCGGATTTACCGCCCTCAGCTATTGGGTCGTTCGTTATCGATTCCAAAAAGTACCGGCGACGGCGACGGCTTTGATTCTCTCCTCTTTTTTTGGCTATTTTCTCGCTCAAGAGGGCTATTCGTTAAAGTGCCTCTCTGCGGTTTCGATCAGCGATTTTGAATTTAAAACCCCTCATTTCTCCTTTAGTGGAATCAATGCCGTGCTCTCCTCTGCGATCGCCTGTGCATTCTTTTCGATGCTCGAAAACACTTTTATGGCGAAATCGCTTGGCAACAAAACCGGACAATCGGTTGATGTCCATCAAGAATTCTACGGACTTGGAATGGCCAATCTCGCCTGTTCGTTGACAGGAGGAATGGTGGCCTCTGGCTCCGTAACACGTTCCGGACTTAATTGGAAAAGTGGAGCCTCCACTTTCATGTCCGGTCTCTATAGTGGTGTGATCTGTCTCATTGCGTTTGTTTTTCTTGGACGTTACATTGGATTCATTCCGATCTCAGCTCTTGCGACACTTGTTATTATTGTCGCCCTGAATGTCATCGATCTTCATTCGATCAGGATCTGTTTTCGATCCACAAAATCTGATGCCGCGGTATTAGTGACGACCTTTATTGTAGCGCTTTTAGCCCCTCTCTCCTTTGCTATTTTTATGGGGGTTGCAACCTCCGTCATTTTTTTCCTCAAGAAAGCCTCCCATCCGAAACTTTCTGAATATCATTTTGATGAAGGGGGAGTCCTTCGTGAAATGCAAAATCCGGAGGAAAGAGATCATCCCCAAATCTCGATTATTCACGTCGAAGGAGATCTTTTTTTTGGAGCCTCTGATGTATTTCGTGACGAAATCGGGCGAGCCTGTCGAGATCCCTTACTTAAAGTGGTCATCGTCCGATTAAAAAACGCCCGTCATCTGGATGCATCAAGTATCATGGCGATCGAAGATCTGCTAATCTATCTCAATAAAACAAATCGGTTCTTGATTGTCAGTGGAGTCAATCGTGAGACTTTTCATGTTTTTCGAAGATCAGGACTCCTCTTTCGGATCGGAGTTGATCACGTTTTACGTGAAAATCAGCACAATCCTACTCTTGCGACAAAACAAGCCCTCCTTCGAGCGATGGAATTATTGGGGGATAAGAATCCGGTCATTCGAATTTTTTCCGATTCCCCTCTTTCACGTGAAATGATTCCGAACTATGAAATTTGACATTTCCTCGGACTCGCCTTTGCTTGTTTGATGTCTCAGAGAGTGGCTCTTGTTTGGTTTCGCACGGATCTTCGTCTTGAAGACAATCCTGCGCTTTATCATGCACTCGATCAGGGGTATTCTGTTTTACCGATTTATATCGATTCGGAAGAGGAGGAACTCACTTGGAAAATGGGAAAAGCTTCTCGTTGGTGGTTACATCATTCCTTGAGCTCACTTCAAGCCTCGTTGGAATCTTGCGGTTCAAAACTTTTTCTTTTTCGCGGTCGTAGTCTCACCACACTTCTCACTCTCATTCAACAAACGAAAGCGAGTGCTGTTTTTTGGAATCGTCGCTACGAGCCAGAGATCATCGTTCGCGATAAAAACATTAAAGAGGCGATTAAGTCACTTGGATTAGAAGTCGAATCCTTTAATGGAACCCTTCTGCATGAACCGTGGACAATTCGAAATTTATCAAATCTTCCTTTTCAAGTTTTCACTCCATTTTGGAAGAAAGCACTCTCGGTCACTCATCCCTCCCCTTGTTTTCAAGCTCCGGTTAAAGTTCCACTTCCACGATCACTCCCTAAGGGACTTTCACTGAATGAACTCAAACTTCTCCCTTCGATTCCATGGGATCAACAATTCTACACCTCATGGAAACCGGGAGAAGTCGGAGCTCATAAAAACTTAAAAGAGTTTATCGAAAGAGCCTTTATTCAATATAAAGAGGGACGCAATATTCCGAGTGAGAAGGGAACCTCAAGGCTTTCTCCGCATCTTCATTTTGGAGAGATCTCCCCTCGCCAAATTTGGCATCTTTTTGAAAAGAATTTTCCCCCTACAGCCGCCTGGAAAAATTCGCAGTATATTGCGGAAATAGGGTGGCGAGAATTTGCCCATCATCTTCTCTATCACTTTCCACAAACTCCATTACATCCCCTTCGTCCTGCCTTTGAGAAGTTTCAATGGAATGCGATTCAACAGGAACGACTGATCGCTTGGAAAAAAGGGATGACTGGAATTCCGATCGTCGATGCTGGAATGAGAGAGCTGTGGGCGACGGGATGGATGCATAATCGAGTGAGAATGATCAGCGCCTCTTTTTTAGTTAAAAATCTTCGTTATCCTTGGATAGAGGGGGCGCGATGGTTTTGGGATACCCTTGTCGATGCCGACCTTGCGGCAAATACCTTAGGGTGGCAATGGAGTGCAGGCTGTGGGGCCGATGCCGCCCCTTATTTTCGAATTTTCAATCCCGTCACGCAAGGTGAAAAATTTGATCCTGAGGGAGCCTACGTTCGTCGCTGGATTCCGGAACTCTCAGATCTTCCTGCAAATTGGATTCACCATCCTTGGGAGGCTCCTTCGGAAGTTCTCAAAAAAGTCAATCTGACCTTAGGAGTTGATTATCCACATCCGATTCTCTCCTTGAGTGAAACTCGAACGAGTGCGCTTGAGGCATTTCAAAATTTGAAGAAAAACTAAAGTTTTTTTGGGCGGTAGTTCCCGTAGTCCCTTTTCTTTGATTGTCTTAGCTCCTCCTTTCCACTAGAAATAAAGGAACTCCATGCAACCCCCCTCCTCTCCGTGTTCTGAAGACAAAGTCGAATGGACCACGATCATCGGGGCGCATCAAGGATCGTGGGATTGGAAGCTTGCAGAACTATGGAATTGCCGCGATCTCATCTCCCTTTTTGTTTGGCGCGATTTTGTCTCTCTTTATAAGCAAACGATCCTTGGTCCCGCTTGGCATATTCTTCAGCCTCTCCTCACGACTCTCACTTTTACCTTTATTTTTGGGAAGGTGGCCCTCCTCTCCACTAATGGCATTCCTCCCTTTCTATTTTATCTTTCAGGAACCATTCTTTGGAGCTTCTTTTCCACCTGCCTTCTCAAAACCTCCAACACCTTTCTTTCCAACTCCGGTCTCTTAAGCAAAGTTTACTTTCACCGTCTCTCCATCCCAATCTCGACCCTTTTCTCAACTCTGATCTCCTTTGCGATCCAATTATCCCTCTTTCTTCTCGTCTGGATCTATTACTGTTTTCAAAGTCCCTCGATTCAACCCTCGTTCTCACTCCTTGCGATCCCGATCTCGATCGTCATGATCTCCGGTTATGCTCTTGGAGGGGGAATCATCATCTCCGCGGTCACCACCCGCTATCGAGATCTCAGTATTGCGATCTCTTTTGCGATCCAACTCTTGATGTTTCTCACTCCGGTCATCTATCCCCTCGCCTCCGTTCCTCATCAATATCAATGGATTCTCTCGCTTAATCCTCTGACTCCGATTTTTGAACTCTTCCGTTTCAGTTTCTTCGGCGGCACCCCTTGTTCCTTATTCTCACTTGCTTTGAGTGCTACCTTCTTAATCCTTCTTCTCATCCTCGGTCTCACCCTTTTTTCACGAATCGAAAAAACCTTTATGGATACCATTTAAACTGTTATGCCTCCCGTCATCGCTGTTGAAAATATTTCAAAATCATATCGACTCGGGTCGATCGGCGGAACCTCATTTCGTGAAGATTTTTCAAAAAAGTGGGGGGCCTTATTTCGTCGAACCTCTCCCCCTCCTCCCTCCGATTTTTGGGCCCTCAAGGAGGTAAACTTTTCAATTCAAGAAGGAGAGATTTTGGGGATCGTCGGTAGAAACGGCGCAGGAAAATCAACACTTCTCAAAATCCTCTCGCGTGTCACCGCTCCGACCTCCGGATTAGTTAAAGTCAAGGGACGCATTGCGAGTTTATTGGAGGTGGGAACCGGATTCCACCCTGAACTTTCTGGCAGAGATAATATTTTTCTCAATGGTGCAATTCTCGGAATGTCGAAGGAAGAGATCCATCGCAAGTTCGATGAGATCGTTGCCTTCTCCGAAATCTCTGAATTTATCGACACTCCGGTCAAACGTTATTCCTCTGGCATGTACGTTCGACTTGCTTTTGCCGTTGCCGCTCATCTTGAGTCTGAGATTTTAATTGTTGATGAGGTTCTCGCCGTGGGAGATGCTCAATTTCAAAGAAAGTGCCTTGGAAAAATCGGAGAGATCACCTCAAAGGAAAAACGAACCGTCCTCTTTGTCAGTCATCATCTCGAATCTGTTCGTAAACTTTGTACAACGGCTCTTTTACTTAAAAATGGAAAACTTCTCCTTCATAGTACGGTTGATGAGGTTCTTAAAACATTTCTTCAAGAATCAAACGAGAATTGTTCCTCGATGATCATTCACTACCCCGAAAAACCGCTTCAGGAATTTCATCTCCAAAAAATAGAACTTCTCGATGAAGGGGGGGAATTAAAAAAGAGTCTGCAAACATGGGATTACGTTCGTTTTCGAATTACCTTCCATTCTCCCCGTCCTCTTAAGTCAGGGGCAATTAACTTTCATTTGAACGCTCCCTCAGGAACGAGACTCTTGTTAACCTCAAATTCACCGGATCAATCCTTCACTCTTCACTATCAAGAGGGGACCAACGTCATCGATTGCGTGATCTCTAAATTGATGCTTGCGGCCGGTCAATATCTCATCGGGGCCTCTTTAGCGGTTCCCCATATTGAATGTCTCTATTATGGGGTCGATCATGCACTCATCGAGGTTCAATCCAAAGATATCTACGACTCTGGATTTGCTCCTGAATCCCATCGTGCCTTCGTTCCGATGGATTGCCATTGGGAACTCCCTTAATCTGCACCCACTATTTCGATGCAATCCACCTCAAATACCATCCCCACTCTTTCCGTGATTCTCCCGAGTTATAACGCCATCTTCTTTCTGGAGAACTCGATTACAAGCATTCTCAACCAGACTTTCTCCGATTTTGAACTCATTCTCATCGATAACGCCTCTTCCGATGGATCTGATCAACTGCTTCGCCATTTTAAAGATCCACGAATTCGACTGATTATCAACGAATCTAATATAGGCTACACCCGCTCCTTAAATAAGGGGTTAGCGCTTGCAAGAGGACGGTATGTTGCCCGCATGGATGCCGACGATTTTTCTCTTAAGACTCGGTTTGAAAAACAGATTCAATTTTTAGAATCGAATCCTGACTACGGGATCGTCGGTTGTTCCTATCACGTCATCGATGCAAAAGGGTCCCTCATCGGAACCCAGCGAATGCCCAAAAGTGATCTTGAAATTCGATGGAAAAACCTTCTTCTCTGCCCCTTCTGTCACCCTTCGGTAATGATCCGAAAATCAATTCTCGACACCCATCAACTAACCTTTGATGTAACGAAAGAGCCGGCGGAAGACTACGATTTGTGGAGTAAAATCATCGACCATTCTCTCGGTTATAATCTCCCAGAGAAACTATTTCATTACCGAATTCACGGTAATAATGAATCGACACTTCGAGCCCAAGAGCAAGAGCGACAGATTGAATGCATTTCACTCCAACACATTCAACACTCCTTTCCCTCGCTTTTAATCACTCCTCAAATGATCCATAAACTACGACCCCTCCTCACCTTTGATCAAGGTCAGAAAAAACCTCTTCATCCGGATATGATTCGTGAAAATCTTCCTCTCTATCTTCGACTCTGGAAATTATTTATCAAAAAATATCCAAAAGCCTCAAAAAATAAAATGATTGAGGAACAGACATTTAAAGATCTTCTTATTCTTTTTCATCCCTCCCTTCGTAAAACAGCCTCCATCAAGGTCCTCCTTCAACTTTTCTTTACATTTCCTCGATCCTTTCTGAGCTCTGCGATTCATTCCTTTTTTCAAAAAAACAAGCGTTTCAGTGACTGATTTATTTCTGTTATGAAAATTCTTTTCATCACAGGCGGACTGACCACACTCCGAAGAAAATCGAACTCTTATCAGGAGACGTTGATGGAAAAAATCGCCTCTCGAGGCCATCAAGTCACCGTTCTCTGTATGGCGGAGGTCAGCCTGCGCCCTTGGATTCATTGGAAGAAAAGTGTCGAAAAAATCGAAATCTATCATCTCTATAACGGCGGCGTTTACCCAGGGGTCTATCCACAAGGGGGGGTGGGCACTCGTTCTCCGCTTCTTGAAGTCAAACCCTCTCACAAACTTCGGAAGATTGTTTTTCAAATCATTCAAGAGGTCTCGCCAGACCTGATCAGTTTTCAAAGTCTTTTTGGACTTCCTCTTGAACTCTTGCAGGAAATTGCAGAAGGAAAGATCCCGACTCAACTAACCGCCCTCGATTACTTCTCCCTCTGTCCCACCGCCCATCTCTTTCCCTCTGATCAAAAACCGTGCCGACTCACAACCGCCGAACTGACCTGTAACGATTGCTGTCAAAATACAGTTCACTATTCGACCTTTTGGATCACCTATCATCTCGATCAATGGGTCGCCTCACTTCAAAAAAATTCTCTTTTATATTCCCCTCTTTGTCGTCTCCGTAATCTCTTCCTTCGTTTCAATCGATTCTGGAATCGTCATCAAGCTCCCTCTCCCTCCTACTCACTCCGTCGTAAAGCCGCCATCAGAGCACTCCGTTCCTTAACCCTCATTCATTGCATCTCACAACTTCAAGCCGATCTCTTCCAGCAACTCGCTGGAGCCCTTCCCTCTCTACAGGTACTCCACGCGCATCCTGCCAGCACAGAAAAAATTGAGCCCCAAAAAGCGCTTTACCGCTCTTCATCCCCTCTCAAATTCATCGCCCTTAATGTTCATGCCCCTTACAAAGGATTGAACCTTCTTCACTCGACCTTTGATCAACTTCAAAAAGAGGGGTTTCAATTCGAACTTCATTTCTACGGATCAATCCCCGATCACATCCTTCACTCCCCTCTAGTTCACTATCATGGGCGATACCAAGAGACCGATCTTGATCAAATCGCATCCGAAGCCGACTTTTGCCTGATTCCCTCCCTATGGGATGAAACATTAGGTTTTGTAGGGTTAGAAATGCTCAGTCGCGGAGTCCCTCTTATCGTCAGTCAGTGCGCAGGCATAAGTGAATTCGTCAAAGACCGTGAAACCGGAATGCTCTTTAATTCTGCCGACTCAGAATCCCTGTTGAATATCCTTCGAGAGATTCTTCAAAATAAACCCCTTCGCGAGAGGATTTTCCAAAATATTTTAATAAAAGATCCGAAATTAAAAACCTTCGATCAACATACGGATGAAATGGAAAAACTTTTTATGCATTTGATCGAAAAGCGTGAGAGACTTTAGTTTGAGGGATTTCTTTCCTATGAGGATTCTTTATCCTGCTGGAATCAGAAAGGACCTCAATATTTACTATTGTCCCCGATGGACACATCCGATAGAACTCTTCTCAACCTTATGACGCTCTTGAACAATATTAAATCTCTTCCAGAACTTATCCAAAAACGTTTTGGGAAATATACTCAACATACCACCTCATCTTCCTCATGGATAATCATTGCAACGGCTCTGGTGGTGATCGGAATCGTGCTATTTTTTAGTCGTCCTGAGGCAGAAATAGCGATTGCAAAACGCGGCAAAGCGGTTTCGGCAGTTTATGGAACCGTGAATACCGAGCCTGTGACTCAAGTCATTGTTCGTTCACGAATCTCTGGACTCCTGAATGCGGTGAATGTTCGTCCGGGACAAGAGATTAAAAAGGGGGATATGATTGCAGAGATCCTCGATGAAACCGTCAAGCGTCAGATGGATGCGGCTAAAACAGAGGTTGATCAAGCGAAAGAAAAGCGAACCATCGGTCCCACCTCTCAAGCCTCGCTCAAAAGTAAAGAATCGGAGATCTCCCGTTTAAAGCGACTGTTTGAAGCGGGCAACATCTCCTCGCTCGAATATGAGAGAACTCAAAATGAACTCGAGGGACTTCGTAATAATGTAAAAACGGAGATGATTACCCTTGAGTCAGAGGTTAATATCGCCGAGCAAAAATACAGAGATATCACTGAACAAGTCGGTCAACTTCGAGTGAATTCACCGGTCTCGGGTCAAGTTCTCGATGTCTATTGCAATATTGGCGAATACGTCAATACCCAGGCCCAGATTGTTCGGATCGGAAGTACTCAGAACCAGATCGTTGCCCAGATCAGCGAAGAGGATATTGGGAAATTAAAAGTGGGAATGAAAGCCGTCATTCAACTGTATCCCTTTGCTGGAGAAAATTTCTTAGGGACTCTCGTCGAAACACTTCCTCAAGGAGATAATCAAAACTACAAAGTGATGTTCAAACTCGAGAATCCTCCCTCCAACCTTCTCCCCGGAATGACGGGGGAGATGAATGTTGTTATTGGAGAGCGTATCGATACCATTATCATTCCCACAAAAGCGATCCGACGAGGAAACAAGGTCCTCGTTGTTCGTCGAGGAATTGTCGAAGAGATCTCGGTAGAAATCGGCTTTAAAAGTCTCGAAAAAACAGAGATAAAATCAGGGCTTTCCGATAATGATCAGGTCATTATATCCGACCAAGATAAATTTAAATCAGGCAACTGGGTTCGCACCCGAGTTTCAAAGATCTAAATCACTCGGTTTGCTTGGAGAAAATTCTTTTGAAAGTCCCCCCCCCACTCTTTATTGCTCTACGCTTCTTATTCGAGAATAAACGCTCGATGTTGCTCAGCGTCCTTGGGGTTACCGTCGGGATTGCACTCTTTATTATGGCTCAAGCGGTTTCTCAGGGCTTTAAGGATTTTTACGTTCAAAGCACCGTGGGAACACGTGGCAGCATCGTCATCTCCGATCGTTTTCAAAGTCGATATTCGATGATTGTTGGTAACGATTCTCAAAATAACATGATTGCGGTCGAGAATCAAAAACCCCGTAAGTTTTATCCTGGAATTCCCGATGCCTATCGAATGATCCGCGTCATTAAAACTTATCCTCAAGTGGTTGCTTGTGCCCCCATCGTTGAAGATCGAGCCTTTATTCGCTCAGGACTACTCACCGAAGTCACGAATGTTCAAGGGATCGATTTAGAACTTCAACTCGAAACCACAGATCTCGCCAAGCAAGTCATCAAAGGAACCTTAGAAGATTTCCGGAATGATGGCTCTACCGTTCTCATCGGATCTCTCCTCGCCGATCGAATGCAAATTGATCCCGGTGAAAACGTCTCCATCAACAGCGATCAAGGCGATAGCCGGCGCTTCAAAGTGGCCGGAATTTTTCAGAGTGGCATCAATGCAGTCGATGAAAAAACGATCTATCTTCATCGTAAAGCAGCCCAATCTGTCCTTCGAAAACCGTACTACACCTCCTCCATTATCGTCCGTGCTCAAAACCCTGAAGAGGCTCCTCTTCTTGCGAAAGCCTTTGAAGATCACTTCTCTCATCGCTCTCGTCCTTGGCAAGAACGAGATAAGGGAATGCTCTCCATCTTTAAAGCCATCTCCATTTTTGCCACCATCTCTGTCTCTGCGATTATTTTAATGGCAGGATTTGCGATTTTCTTTATTTTAAATATGTCCGTTCTAAACAAAACAAAAGAGATCTCGATCCTTCGCTCGATGGGATATTTCCGTTCCGACATTGCGGCAATCTTCCTCTGGCAGGGAGCTCTTCTTAGTACGCTCGGTATTTTGACCGGATCCCTCCTCGGCGCCGCTCTCACCTCGGTTGTCTCTCGTATCCCTCTTAATATTAGGGGAATTTTTCAAGCGGATCATTTTATTGTCGCTTGGGATCTCAAACACTACCTTGTCGCAGCAATCCTTTCGATGATTACCTGTTTCGTCTCTGCCTACTACCCTGCGCGGCGTGCAGCACGTCTTCAGCCGGTTGACGTCCTTCGAGGAACTTCGCAATAAGAGGCCATCGAGATAAGGGATTGCGTAAAAACTCCTCATTTCTTTTATCCCCAATTTTCATCAGAATTCATTCTGTTTTTCATTCCTCCCGATTGATTAATCGGAAATCACGATCTAAAATCACCTGAAGCTCATTCATCTCCCGTTCCAACTCCAGTCGTGAAATCGACACGGCATCGATGACATCGACGCATTCCGCCATAATTTTCTCGTATCGCTTTGATAACGGTCGTTTGGAGTCGGTTTTTCCCAGAGCTTCCATGAGGAATTCAATCCGCCGAACCCTCCTTTGCACCTCTTGAATCCTCTCCTTCGCTACTTGCTTCGAGATCTCCCCTTTCATGACCCCTTGCAGTTGTTGACATTCAAATCGACGACAACGGGTGGGTCGCTGGGAGTAAATCGTACACTGACAGCCATCGAGTGCAGGACAGGGTTGAGAAAATTGATCGGATCCTTTTTTTCGTCGTATCTTTAATCCGAGTCCGGCGAGCTCTGAGATCAGATCTCCGGTTTGTAATCGAACCAGATGAAATAATACCCCATTACAACAAAGCCCACAAGTGAGGCAAAGGGAGGCCTCCTCTCTATCGACATTGTCAGAAGCGATCTCATTGATGGAAGGAATCATGAACGATCATGAGAGTAAAAAAAACCGCCCTTAAAGAAAAGAGGAAACGAATCTAAAATGAACTTCCAAAGGCCAAGCGGGCCCCTAGGGCATCGATATCATTATTGGCACGATGATTGGGTTCGGAAAGTCCGCCATTAGAAAAATGAGCATAGAGCGCACTCACACGTAAGAATAGGGACTCCGTAAGAGGGATTTTAATTCCACTTTCAACTTGAAACATTAACGTAAAATCTTGTCCTAAACCCCGAGGATTTTTAAGTGCATTATTTCGACTGTCAGCAAAAACAGCCCCCACCTGTGCTCCAATAAAAGGGATCACTTTCCATCCCTCTTGCACAAAGTTGTAGCGGGGCCCAAAATTAATTCCAAACAGGCGACTCTCAGGCCCTTGAAGCACTAGATTCGCATTCGCTTGAGAGACCCATTCTGTATACCCTCGAAGCCATCCTGTTAATGAGATTTCATCAACCTGATAGGAAAAACAAATATCATTCATTAAAAGCTTATAGTCATTTCCGCTCGAATGCCTAATATTTGAATAGGAAGCCCCTGTTCCGACCTCGACCGTCCAATCTTTGACTGACTGGGTAGCGACAGTCACCTCACTATTGATATTCGGTAAATGTTGAGCCTCGACGCCAGAATAAAGAGAAGTAAGTCCCCAAAATAGCCCTAAAATAGAAAATAAATGTAAGCGTAATTTCATTATTTTCAAAAAAATACACATCAAATTCTTTTCGTCATCTGAAGAATTGTTACAATTTAAGCACCTGAACTCCTGCCGATCCTCCTCTCTAAATGAATTTATTTTCAATCGCCAAATAATGAATCTCGATCTACGATGAATCCCTTTTAATATCACTATGACTTGGAACGAATACTACATGAATATCGCTATCGCAGTTCGCGAAAAGGCGAATTGCCTAGGCCGCAAAGTGGGGGCGATTCTTGTAAAAGAAAATCGAATCATCTCGACCGGCTATAATGGGACTCCTGAAGGGATGTTAAACTGTACGGAGGGCGGTTGCGTTCGCTGTAAAAACAGAGAGAAATATAAAAATAGTATCGGCTATGATGTCTGTATCTGCGTTCATGCCGAGCAAAATGCCATCCTCAGTGCGGCTCGCTTCGGAATCTCGATCGAAAATAGTACGGCCTACACCACGATGCGACCTTGCTTCGATTGTTCAAAGGCTTTGCTTCAAGCGAAAGTGAAAGCCCTCTACTATCTGCACGATTGGTCTCATCCTGTGCCGGAGTTACAGACTCAATACGCACTCATTCAAAAACAATTTCCAGGCGGAGTGAAGAAAATAAATATGACTGATCCTCGATCTCATTGGGCAAATCAAACGGCCTCCAAAAAAGAGTCCTCTCTTCCTCCCGCAATCAAAATCAAATCAAAAAAACTCTGATTGCAAATTTGAGCTCACTCCTTCACTCTTGAGATTCACTCAACCAAGGAGTTCACTATGGGTAAAGGCAATAACAGTCAGCGCAAAGAAGTGAAAAAACCGAAAAAAGAAAAACCGAAACCGGTTCCCGTCCGTCGCGGCGCATAATATTTTATCACTTCACGTGAATCAACCGTGTCTTTGAAATACTCAGAGACACGGTTTTTTGTTTTACCTTCCTCATCCTTTAAATCCACCCCACATCCATGCCGCCGGGCCGTCGCATAGGCCTCACTGAAGAGAAAGAAACTAGAATTTAAAAATATTTTACTCGTTTTTCGGTGTCTCAATGACTCTCCATAAAATCTCTTTTCTCGATAGCCAACGTGGAATCCAAGGGGGATCGTAAAAGGCATAGATCGGTCTCTCTTCAAAAACATAATTTAAGGAACGAAGCTCCTTTTTCAATTCCTCCACCAAACTCTCTGATGTCATGTCAATTCCTTGGTCGGAATAAACCGCAAAAGTTCCGCCAGGAATCATGACGACTTTTACATCGACTGCACGCGGAGAAGGAATCTCCGTGGTCTGAATCGCTTCCGCCACTCCAAATGCCATCAACGATTCCCCATCATTCTTCTGCATCCAAACAGGGGTCGTCATCGCAATTTTCTGTGACTGCTGATTCTCCCCTGTAATATAAGCGAATAGTTTTCGAAACGGCGTTCCAGTCTCACTTTGCATTGGTGCCGTCACCCATCGTAGAGTCGGATATTGCCGAAACTCAAATCGACCCTCGGTTCGAATCTTTACGTACTTCGCCTGTTCTACCGACCAACGACCGGTTCGATAAACGACTCCCCCCACAATCACAAGAATAAGGAGAACAACGATCAATCCGATAAGATATTTATTCATAAATTATAAGAGCCACTTGGGAGGATTATCGAGATCGATTAAAATCTCCCGTGGTCTTGCGGGGTTATTGCCATCCGCCTCACCGATCACTCCACGCTTTTCTAGCACCTCGATCAATCGAGCGGCAGTGTTATATCCAATACTCATTCGTCTTTGAATAAAGGAGGCACTAATCTTTTTCTCTGCCCGCATAATTTGATAACAATGTTTTAAACGCTCTAAACTCTCTTCATCAAGTGCCTCTTGCTCCTCCTCAGAAGAATTTAATTTTTTATGAAGATCCGAGTTTCGATCCGCAGGAACTTGAGCGGCAATAAAATCGATCACACGATGAACCTCCTCCTCACTGACAAAGGCCCCTTGTCCACGCGAGGCTTTGGAGGCTCCCGGAGATAAATAAAGTAGATCCCCTTTTCCTAATAAATTCTCAGCGCCAAGATCATCCAAGATCACTCGCGAATCAATTCCGTTCGTGACCTGCAATGCAATCCGAGAGGGAATATTTGCTTTAATCACCCCCGTGACTACCTCCCGTCGAGGCGTTTGAGTCGCAACGATCAAATGAATCCCTGCCGCCCGTGCCTTTTGGGTAATTCGTGCCACAAGTGCCTCCACCTCAGCGGAGGCCGTCTGCATCAGATCAGCCAATTCATCAATCACGACCACCCAATAGGAAAGCTTTTCCGGAATCTCCAAAGTTCTGGGAGCGAGCTTCTCTCCAAATAAATCTTCATCGGCCGCAACGCCCTCTGGTTCGACGGGAGGAGCTTCTACAAGTTTCGTACTTTTCGGGCGATTATTAAAGGTCACAATATTTTTGACCCCGACTTTCGCTAAAATTTGATAACGGCGCTCCATCTCAAAAACAACCTGCCTTAAGGCCTTCAAAACATTCTTTGGATCGGTCACCACATCCGTAATTAAATGCGGAATCGGATTATACATCTGCATTTCAACCACTTTCGGATCAACGAGAATCAACTTCAATTCATCCGGTTTAAATCGATAAAGTAAACTGAGAAGAATACAGTTAATAACAACCGATTTTCCGGATCCGGTGGTTCCTGCGACAAGCAAATGAGGCATCTCTGCCAGATCGGCAATCATCGTATTGCCATAGATATCTTTACCCAATGCCAACGGAATTCGTGCCTTGGAATTCATCCAGAGATCGGACTCAAACAAGTCCTTTAATCGAACAGCCACTTTGGAGGTATTCGGAATTTCAACACCGACGGTATCTTTTCCGGGAATCGGCGCCAAAATATTCACTCGCTCCGCTTTCATTGCCAGTGCGATATCATTTTGAACGCTTTTAATACGATCCACTCGAACTCCTGCCGCTGGAAAAAGTTCATATCGAGTGATCGTCGTTCCTTTTGTGATCGTGCCGGGAGCACAGTCGATCCCGAACTCCTTCAGCTTTGCAACGAGAAGTGCGGAATTCGCTTGAAGTTCCTTTTCGTTTGTCGGCGTCTCGCTGACCTCGATAGCGGCCTCTAATAACTCTTTGCTTGGAAACTGATACTCCGAAAGATTGACGACCCGCGAGACCTCCGGAATCTCCTTTTTCTTTTCAGAGACCTTTACAGGAGCTCTCTTCGTCGTATCAATGATCGGGGCGTTTTCCTTCGATTTCTTCTCCGAACGACTCTCTTTTTGAGTGGTGTCGACCACTAAAGGAGTCGCTTTCTTGGATTCACCCCCGTCCTCTGTCGGAATCGACTTTTTGATTCGATCCATCTGCTCTTTTAAGCGGCGACGTTTAAGCTCCAACTCTCCCTCCTCTCCAGAGGCCATCAATTTTTTCTCCTCACGGTCCTCTTTCCACTGTTGGTAGAGCGATTGAAATTCATGAGCGAGCTTCATCGGATGAAGGCCAAAAAGAAAAATCGTCGAGACAATAAACAAAGCAACCATCAAAATCGTCCACCCCCCCGTTCCTAAAATTTTAGTAAAAAAATCATCCATCATTGAGCCTACGGCCCCCCCCGGACTCAAGAGATTTAATCCACGGCCCAAAAAAGTTTGCAGATCTAATAGCGATGAAAGACTAATAAAATAAGCACTGCACCAAAGAATTTTAGCTAACCAATCGATCTCCTTTTGCAGAAACATGGCAAAGCAGGTCACCAACATAACGAGCGGAACCATATACGCCCCAACCCCTAATAGGATAAAAAGACCTCCCGACCAAAAGGCCCCGACCGGTCCGACAAAATTACTAATCTCACGATTTGGATGGGTGGAGAAAAAACCGGTGTCATTCGGATCGTACGAAAACAAACTAAGCAACGTCAGCAATCCTAATGTCAGCCATAAAAAGCCCAATGTCTCTTTTTGAATTTTTAGACCCCGATTTTTCATGACCTCTTTCTTAATCCCCTTTTAAGCGAGAAAGTGTGTCCCTAATTTTTTCCCAGCAGCGAGATCGACTAAAACATTTTTCCGGCGTCCATTTGCAATCCACATCGGGATCTTCGATCCATTCACTAATTTTGCGGCAATCAGCTTTGAGACCATTCCACCCACCGAGGTTTGACTATTCGTTTTTCCGGCCAAGACCTCAATCGAAGCATCCACTTTTTTAACGACTGGAATTAATTCCCCTTTACCATCTTGCTGTGTCGAAAGCCCATCGATATTCGAGAGAATCACCAATCGACTCGCCTTTACCATTAAGGCGACCTCGGCAGAGAGTCGATCGTTATCCCCAAACTTAATCTCTTCGTAAGAGACCACATCATTTTCATTAATAATCGGAATAAACTTTTGATGAGCAATAAGCGTTTGAATTGTTTTTTGCGCATTCGCAAAAAGTTTACGACTATCGAGATCAAAATAGGTCAATAAAATCTGAGCCGCATGAAGACGATGTTTTTGAAATCGCTCCTCATAAACTCGCATTAATTGAGGTTGCCCAATCGCCGCACAAGCCTGAAGATCTTGGATCACTTTAGGGCGTTCTGCGACCCCTAAAATCCCCATTCCCGCCGCCACCGCTCCTGAGGTCACAATCACCGGCTCGATCCCAAAACGATGAAGTTTCGCAATTTGATCGACTAGGGCATTAATCTGAACGACATCTAAACGTCCCCGTGGATCACTCAATACCCCGCTACCAATTTTAATCACCCATCGTTCACAACGTTTCATGATCGATTTTTCCACCATCCCCATGCCTTTTTAGCGATTTGAAATAGGCCTACCGCCTTTTGAAAGATCCCCGGAAGCTGAGTCCCCTGCATCCCAAACGCGATTCCAGTGGCTGCCGAGGCAAAAATCGGATGTCGACGAATCAACTGTGTTGCGGTGGTCAACCACGAGATCCACTTTAAGGAATCGTTCAAGCTCTCCCAATGAATTGCAATCATCTCTCGTTGCATTTGACAACGACTCGCAAGATATCGCTTCCGTTCTTGTAACTCACGAAGTTTGGCGTTCATAATCTCTTCTTTTATCGACGCAAGGTATCGCAGTCTTTTTCAAGTTCCGTCAGAGTTGAATCTAAAAACCGAGGCCGTTCATCTAAAAAGACCCTCATCTTCCATCCAGCAATCAGACTGATCGTTAAATAGGTGAAGCCCATCACCCCAATCGCATGAAGTCGAAATGGGGAATCCCAAAAAAGCACGACAACGAAAAAGGAGATTACAACAAGTCCTAGTAATAAAAAAAGGACCGCAACCACCCCTAAGACCAACAGTTTGATAACATGCTCACGTTCCTCTTCGAGTTCCGCACACAAAAGCGCAAGTCGTGTCCCCAAAAGGGAGACAAATGAGCTTCCAAGATTTTTAAGAGACTCCATAAAAGTGAGTCCCTGTGGATTTTCTGAAGGATACATGAGATCCTCCGTTATCGACGACGAATAAGAAGTCCAACGAGTAGTCCAACTCCTGCGGCTACTCCTACCGCTTTCCAAGGATTCTCATGAACATATTGATCGGCAGCACGAGCGGCCTCTTTTGTTTTCTTCATCGCTGAATTCTCGAGTTCTGAAAGTCGTCCTTTTGCTTCGACTAAACGGCGAGAGAGAGTCGCACGGAGTTCTGCTGCTTTTTCGCCCGCTTGATTAGCGGTCGCTTTCAAAATCTCTTCGCAGTCATGAACCACGACTTTAATATCGGCTATCAATTTCTCTTTTGTAATGGAATCCGCTGTCATTTCTGATCCTTGGTTAAGATTAAGTAACATCATAGGACTTCAGCACTGCTCGCCAAGGGAAAAATTTCGCTCGCATTTTAGCCGACTCGTAGGGAAAATAAAATATGAAGAAAACTTTAGCGATCACGGTGGGAGACCCCGCAGGGATTGGCCCGGAGATTGTTCGAAAAGCACTTCGCTCCCCCCTCCTCCCCAAAGGAGTTCTTTATAAAGTGATTGGTCTTGAGGCCTCAGATTCTATTCCCCCTGGAAAACTTTCTCCCGCCTCAGCCACCCTTGCTTGGGCCGCACTTGAGGAGTCGATTACCCTCTGGAAAACGGGAAA
>CAMCYL010000050.1 GCA_945883905.1 Akkermansia muciniphila
ACCAGGGATCGACGGGAGTTTAGGCAGGGGGATTTCATTGAGGTGCAGGGACGTTGCGTTGATTTTCAGGAGCCGAAAAATCCTGGGGAATTCAATGAGAGGGCGTGGCAACATCAGCGCGGAATTTTGGGGAAAATAGAGGGACAGGAGATCCGGTTTTTAGAGGGAAAATCCGGTTTATTCGGGGGTCGCTTTTTTTTATTTCTTCGGGAAAAAGCAAAAGAGTTTTTGAGTGCGGGAGGATTTGGAACGCCAGAGGAGCAAATACTGCTCCGAGGGATGGTTTTAGGGGATACGGAGGGGATGGATCCGGAGTTGAAGGAGAAATTTCGTTCCACGGGGACGGGACATATCTTTGCGGTGAGCGGACAAAACTTAGGAGTGATATTACTATTATTGATAGTGGGAATGCGTTTATTAAAAGTGAACGCTTGGCGATGGGGATGGATGACATTGATTCCTCTTTATGTTTATTCGGGAGTCAGTGGGTTTCAGTCGAGTTGTATCCGTGCTTGGATGATGTTGGCTTTTGTGTTGATTGCTTGGCGAATTGATCGTCCTGCACATTGGTTAAACTTTTGGTCGGTCACATTGATTTTGATTCTGTTGTGGAGTCCTCAATCAGTGGAAGATATCGGATTTCAACTCTCTTTTTTAGTGGTTTTGGCGTTGATAACAATGACTCCTTGGGTCATGGATAAAATGACTTCGTATTGGGAGTGGGAGCGATTGCTTTCAAGGCGTTATTCAACTCCCGTTCAGGAGATTTACTTTCGATGGCGCAAAGAAATGATTGGAATGGGGGTCAGTTCTACGGTGGCATTTTTAGCGACCCTTCCTCATGCGATCTTTGTATTTCATCAATTCAATGGAGGCTCGATACTGCTTAATCTTTTGGTGGTTCCGCTAGCGGGATTGATTGTCATGGGAGGGTCGTTGAGTTTTTTGGTGGGTGGAATTCAGCTTGGATTATCGGCAGTAATCAATTTCTTTTTAGTCTATTTAGCCAAGTTGATTTTATTTTTAGTTCACAGTGTGGCTTTAATGACTTGGCTTCAGATCCCGGTGTGTGATTTCAGAGAGTGGAGATGGGGAGGGGATCCTCAAATTGTTTTATTGGATCTGGGAGAGGTTCCGCAGGGAATGATTCGGTATCGGGGTGCAACTTGGTTGATTAATACAGGGAATAAAAAAAACTATGAACGAAGACTTCGCTCGGTTTTGAAGTATTATGGGATCGCCAAAATTGAGGGAGTTTTTTTGACGACCGTTTCGGAGTCGAGTAATGGAGGATTGATCGAGCTCTTAAAGAGTTATTCGGTAGGCCGGTTGATTCGACCTTCCTTACGGAGCAATTCTCCGTTGGAGAAAAAGTGGGAACAACAATTGAGTGGCCGTGTATTTGAGCGATGGCAGGGAGTGCCTGTCTTGATTCAGGATTCTGACTTTCGAGTGATTGAGTGGAGTGGAAACAGTGGAAAGAGAAATTCTGAGTTAAAGATTACGGAGGATCAAGGGAGCGTTTTACAGTTTAAGTTTGGAGACAAAAGTCTCCTTTGGGGGAATCGAATCAGTGAGAGAAGAGAAAGGGAGTTGATGGGGGAGGAGAGAGAGGAAGAGAGTAAAAAAGAGGGATTTGAGATCGAAGTTTTAGTTCAGGGGAGAAATCCGAGAGAGAGTCATTTAAGTGAGGATTGGCTGCGTTCAGTAAATCCGAAATATCTAATTCTCTCTTCGTCAGGAGAGGCGATTCAAAAGACAGGATATGATCTCGCCTGGAACTTAAGGCAAAGAACCACGGCGGAGATTATTTTTTTGGAGAAGAGGGGGGCTGTTATTTTGGAGTGGGGAGATCGGATGAAGATTCGTCCTTGGCGAGATCGACCTTAATTTTTTGCTAATTTAGAACGATTTTTGAAAAGTAGGAATGATTTCGCTGGCAAACTTTTTCATCATCTCAAGAGTTTGATTCGCATCTTTTTCAGGAAGACCCCATCCTTGAGTCACCTTCGAGTGAATAATGCAATAGGCCCAGCGATGGTTTTCATGTTTAAAAACCCGATCCCAACTGGTGTAAAAAATCCGGGATTTGTGTTGAGGGGTCGTTCGATTATGTCCGACGAACCAGTAAAAATAGTAGGAAAAAAGAGTCTTTTTTTGACCGTTGGGGAGTTGAACGGGTCGAGCGAGGGTGAGATTCATGACCTCGATTTTTTGACCGTTTAAAAGTTCGATCGGCAAGATCTCTCCTGATTTGATTGTCCATCCTTGACCGGGGAGGCAGGCCTCAGGGCGGTGAATACTTCGTTTATTGGCACCGCTTAAGACAATCGAGCACATGATTTGATCCCCTTCAGAGGATTCGTAGTTTTTGCGGACAAATTCGGTATCGGAAGGGAGCCCGTTCACCTCTGCGGGGGTGGGGTCTAAATGATATCCCCAATAGCCGCCGATTTTATGGGGGAGATCCATCTTGACTCCTGGATCTGAAATCGTTGTTGCATCAGGGGTTTTAAAGCAAATCGCGAGTAAGATCCCTCCGAAAAGGAGAACAACGATGATTTTCCAAAGGGGGACCGAGGAAGTTGACATCTCGATAGTTTAGCAAATAAAAGAGCCTTGGAAATCGATAAATTGAAGTAAATTCTTGAAATCCTCACTGGAGGCTTCATTCTTTCCCCTTCGTTCAACTTTATCGAAGGGTTCTTATGAATTATGATTTGATTGTTATTGGAGGGGGTCCTGCAGGCTATGTGGGGGCGATTCGTGCTGGCCAACTTGGTAAAAAGGTCCTCTGTATTGATAAAGAGCGGGCGGGGGGAACCTGTTTGAATTGGGGGTGTATCCCGACCAAGGCACTTTTAAAATCAGCCGAACTCTATGAAACCTTTAAGCATGCCGAAGAGTACGGACTTTCCGTAAAGGAGGTCGGGTTTGATTTTCAAAAGGTCATTCAACGAAGTCGCGCCGTTTCGGATAAAATGGCAAAGGGAATTGAATTTCTTTTTAAAGGCAAGAAGGTTGATTACGTTGTCGGCGAGGCGAGGATCGAAAAAGAGAATAAAATTCAGGTTAAATCCTCGGATGGCAAAGTGACTCATTATACGGCAACGCATATTTTAATTGCGACAGGAGCGAAGGCTCGTCATTTGCCCTCGTTTCCCGTGGATGGGGAAAAGGTGATGACAAGTCGTGAGGCTCTGGTGGTGAAGACAGTTCCGAAATCGATTGCGATTATTGGAGCGGGAGCGATTGGAGTTGAGTTTGCTTATTTCTTTAATGCCTTTGGGTCGAAAGTGACTTTATTGGAGATGATGCCTCAGATTCTTCCTGTGGAGGATGAAGAGAGTGCTGAGTTCGTTAAAAAAGATTTCATTAAAAAGGGGATTGATGTTTTAACGAATACGAAAGTGACGGCGGTAAAGATCGGTCAGGAGATCGAATTAACCCTTGAAGGAGCCGATCAAAAGTCGGTTACCGTTGAACGAGTTTTAGTGGCGGTTGGATTACAGGCGAATCTGGAGGGATTAATGGGGGAGGGATTAACGCTGAATCTGGATGAACGAGGATATCTCAAGACGAATGATCGCTATGAAACCAACGTGAAGGGGATCTATGGAGCGGGGGATATTATTGGGCCCCCTTGGCTGGCGCACGTGGCCTCCCATGAAGCGATTGAGGCGGTAGAGGGGATGTTTGTTGCGGGAAAGAAGCCGCATAAAATAACGCTCTTTCCAGGGTGCACTTATTGTCAACCTCAAGTGGCGAGTATTGGTTTAACGGAGAAGAAAGCGAAAGAGCAAAAAATCGCCTATAAAATCGGAAAATTTGGATATCGAGCCAGCGGAAAGGCGGTTGCGGCTGGGCATCCTGAGGGTTTTGTAAAATTAATTGTCGGAGAAAAACATGGTGAGGTGCTGGGGGCTCATATCGTTGGGGCGGATGCGACTGAGATGATTGCTGAACTAGGTTTAGCGATGCATTTGGAGGCGACGACAGATGAGTTGCGCTCGATGATTCATGCTCATCCAACGCTTTCTGAGATGATTGGTGAGGCGGCGTTAGCGACCCAAGGTCAGGCAATTCACTCGTAATTGATTTTGCGAAAAGAGAAAGCGAGATGTCGATGCAAGATTGGAATATTAAAGGACGTAGTCCTCAATGCGTTGTGACCGAGCGACCTTTTGTGGAGGATGAGCCCGTTTATAGTGCTCTTTTTTTTGACCAAGAGGGCTATGAACGTCGCGATTGTAATGAGGAGGGGTGGACAAAGCGACCGGCAGATTGGGCGCCGATCTCAACTTGGACCGCTCCCTTTAAGCCGACGCCGACAGCGCCTGCCGATCCGTTAAAAAAAGATGATATTCAGGGATTATTGAGAATTTTAATTCAAGAGAATGACTCCTCTACCAAGAATGCTCGTTATTTACTGGCAGTGATGCTTGAGCGAAAACGTCAATTGCGAACCTTGGATCGCCGGGAGACTGAGGGAGAGGTTTTTACCGTTTATGAACATACTGCGAGTGGTGAGACTTGGATCATTGAGGATCCTAAGCTCCGGCTTGATCAGTTGGAGCCCGTTCAGGCAGAAGTGACTCAATTATTTAAAAGTCGAATGGCTTAAATTGCGGGAGAATTGACTTTGAGGAATCTCTCAATGCGACAAATAAAATTTATTCAGAGGGAGATAGGACTGCGCGACGACTAAGAGAGGTTTTTGGGAGTGAAGAGGGAGAGGATTCCCTTAGATTTTTATAACTCAATAGAGCCATAATGACTCAATCAACTGATCTCGTTTATTTATAGGGACATATTTACTCTTATTCTCTTTTTATAAAATATATAAGTATTTTATTATTAAGTACTTATAATTTTTTTAAAGTTGGCATTTCTGATGCAGCGCTTAAGGGGTAGAATTCATCAGGTATCGTTCAAGTGAGATCCGAAGATCTCAGCCTGAGATTCTCAAAACAAGGAGATCGAGTATGAGAATAGTTCGTTGTGAAAATCAAAATCCGGCCTTTACCCATTCAATTCCTCATTGGGCAAATCTTTTGGGGGATTCCTTTTTGTTATCTCCCCGATATGCAAATGAGGAGAGAGCTCATGTTGCGGAGTGGAGTGAGGGGGCTCATCAGTATGAGATTCGTTTTGAGGTTCCTGGATTAAAACGTGAGGAGATTAAGCTCTCTTTTGAGAGCGGACTATTAACGTTAAAGGGAAACAAAAAGGTTCGGAAAGAGGGACAGGATCAGGTCGTTGCTATTCAAAAAACGGTGGCAGTGCCTGAAGGGGTCGATCCGGAAAAGATCGAGGCGAAATATGAGGATGGAATTCTAGAGGTGATTCTTCCAAAGCGGGAGGAGATCAAACCGAAAGAAATCGCCATTCAAGTGAAGTAATCAGGGTAGTTTTTTCCTAGGGAGATCTTTGATCTCCCTAGGAATCGAGGAAGATATTTTTTTTTGGTTCGCGGAACAACATCAAGGTGGCGATCAGGATCATGATCGCTCCGAGCCAGGCGGCCGTTGAGATGGAGTAGTGGGCAACAATCCAAAAACCGGTCCAAGGGGCGAGAATTCCTCGAATTCCGGTTAGAAAAAGATGGATCGACATATATTCTGCAACGAGTTTTGGAGGAGAAAATTTAGTGACCCAAAGAGACCAAGCGATATCCCCACCCGCAATCCCGATCCCATAAAAAACAGCTCCGAGTAAGAGTCCATTCATCGTATGACCCGTGAAAAAAGTAAGCGTTGCTAAAGCAAAACTGAGATTGAGAATCATCCGGAGACGGTAGAAATCGACATGATCGAAGAGCCAGCCCCAAACTCCACTCATGAAAAGTCGAGCGACATTAGGGACCACTCCCACAAGCAGTGCGATTTGGGTCGGGCTCATTTCGATTCCGTGTTGAGGGCTGGCAAGATAGTCGACACGAAGTGCGACCATCATTAAATTCGCAAAACCGAGGATCATCCAGCAATAGAGAGTCCATCGGAAAAAATGATCTTCCTTGAGATGGCGAAAGGCTTGAAGGAGATGTGGAGATTTACCAATCGGAAGGGGATCGGAGGGAATTTGATGTAAGAAAAGAGCCATGGAAAAAAGAGCCAAGGCATAACAAGCAAGGAGAAGGGGATGAGACTCCAGTCGTCCAGTGAGAAATCGACCAGCGAGATCGCTAAATAAAATTGCAACGAGAATTCGGTATCGATTGGTACGAGAAAATAGGCGTCCTTTTTCTGTTTCTGGATAGTGATTTTGATAAACTTGAGTCATCAATGGAATTATGCATGAGGAGGAAATTAGTCCTAAAAGACCGCCGAGGACAAGAGTGATGAGGGAGGGAAGGAGTGCGGCCACGAGAAAGGCGATTCCCCCTGCAAAGGCGAATCCCGCCGCCGCTTGAGTGAGTTGCCAACGTCGACGGGCGACCCAAGCAACGACGAGGACGGAGAGAAGCATTCCGCAATTTGCCGAGGAGGCGAGCAAGGATTTTGCAATGAGGCCTGCCTGATACCACTGGATTGCAATCAGAAGGAGAAAGGTCGAAGAGGCACTTTCAAGAACTCCTTGGGTGATGGCTCGTTTTCGCTCTTGGTGAAAGGTGATCGAAAGCAGTGGATGAGGGGAGTTTATTTTCACACAGTCGGGAGAGATTGTTTTTAGATTAATGTTTCCAGATCGAGAGTTCAGGGGTGATTGCCCATTTGGAATCAAGGATCTCTTGGGAGATTGGAGTTGTCGCCAAGGGAAGATCGGAGTTTGTTGAAAATCGTTGATGGATCTCATGGGTTTGACCGTAGAGCCCGTTTTGCCACGCCATCGAAAGGACCTTCCATAGCGGTTGGAATTCCGGATCGAAAGCGTTCAGGGGGGTCATCTCTACCGGAGGAGACCATTTAGGAAGGATGACGCCGACCGAGATTTCGGGGTGAAGCGGGTGTTGTGCTTGAGCTAATCCTGCATAAACAAGGAGTTGAAAATAATCGGCGTTTTGAAGTAGAGAGCCTTTATGAAAGGGGGAACTTCCATTCCCTGTTTTGAGATCGAGAATCCAAATCTTCTTTGACTTTTCCCATGCCGAGTCATTGATCGCGATCCAGTCGATCCGTCCAATCCACTCCTGTTCTAAAGAAAATTCTGGGAGCGACTGAATCATCGGACGATGGAGTCGATATTCAAAGGTGAGATGGGCCTCCGGAAGTTGTAAAAGGGTTTGATAGAGATTTTCGAGTAACCTGAGGGCGCGCCATTCGAGTGCCGGAAAATGGTGTTTCCACCAGAGAGGCGAGTGGTTGATCTTTAGATGTTTGTGATGGGCCTGTTGTAAAGTTTTTTCGAGTGAACCCCTCCATTTCTCCCAAGCGGGAAGAGGCGTAAACTCCTCTGGTCCAGCGATTACGCGAAAGGAGTCAGCGATCCAACGATGGAGGAGATTTCCTTGAATCAAACCCAGAACCTCTCTGCTCTTCCAAGAGTCAGGGAGCGGTTTGACTTGAAGATAGATCTCAAACCAGGCTGAAGCCGGATCTTTTAAAATTCGTTCGGCATGGGTCGCTGAAAGCGGTCGAGCAAAAGGGGGCTTTTGAAGATGTTTAAATAAAAATTCATTGAAAGGGGTATTGGGATCATTGCGCGAATAGAGCGGTTGAAATTGTTTTTGAAGCTCTGGTGAAATCGTAAGCCGTGAGGGGCGGGGGGCTTGCTGGAGAAGGGCTTGCCAAAAATACTCTTTCCACGGTGTTTCTGGGTAGAATTGATTCCATGCCTGACGATAGAATTCGGAGGGATAGAGCTCCTCGCCTGAATTGAATTCGGAACTTGCACTGGCGGTAAAGTCGTATCGAACCCGCGCACTGTTGAGAAGTGTTTCAAATTGAGCCCGCTCCAGTTGATAGCGCGTAGCGAGGGTCATCAGCGGATGAAAATCGGATTTTTTAGCAAATCGACGATTGAGTTGAATTCGGCTCTCATCGTTCAGTAGAGAGACTCCGGATTCATGGAAAGAGGGCCAGATCGATTCATTGAGTTGAGTGAGAATCAAGGTATGCCATCCAAGAGGAATCGCCTCCTCCGGCTTGAGGACCCAAACCGGGGCCCACGGATCTCCACTCGGTTTTTGTTCGGGGGACTGGAGCAGTCGCTGAAGAAGCGTGAGATACTCTTTCTTGGTCAGGGGCTTTTTCCAGATCGAATCAAGATCAAGAAGTGAATCCTCTAAATATTGACGAAGCGGCTCTGCGGCCTCTTGACCGCACAGTTTTTCGACCTGAATTGTGGTCATTTTTATCCCTTCAACGAGTGTGAGCTCATCAGGGTAGAGAAGGTTTTTTTGAAAAAAACGTTGAAACCGAGTGATCACAGGGTGAGCCGTGGCCTCCTCCAGATGAGTTGAAAGATTTTTTTGAAAGGAGCGATAGAGATGTTCACGGATCTCACGGATTTGACTACAGGAGATTTGCAGGATTTCCCATAGGAGAGGTTGATGTCGATGCGATTCTAAAAAATGAATAAAATCAGGGGATTCGATTTCATTGATTTGAATCGCCACTAAGGAGAGGAGAGCGAGATCCGCAACCCCTTGAGGGGTCGATTCATTCCAAGTCGAATAATACGGAATCTGTTTTTTTTCCAACTCTAAAGGAATTGTATAGCCAAGTGGAGAGGCAGAGGGAATGAGGACCCCTATTTTTTCACCGAGGGGAAGAGAGGGGAGTGCATTTTCGATGAGGGAAAGAATCAGTTGAGATTCTTGATGGAGAGAGGGGGCGCAAAAAAAGAAGGATTCAGGAGGAGTTCTTTCTTCCGACAATTCGATTGATTCAGAGAGAAAACTTTCTTTCGCTTGAGGGAGCCATTGTTCCACTTGTTCGAGCCAAGATTGTTGGATCGATTCCTCTTCGATTTCAGGAACGAGATGAATTGCGGCTGTTTTCTGAAAAAGGAGGGTCGTGGATTGTAGAAGGGGGGCATAGGCAAGCGCTTGGCGATTGAGTCCAAGCCAGATACAATTCTCAGTTCTTTTTTCAGGGAGTGCTTGGGCGGTTTTAAGAATGAGCTGATCTTGATTTGCGCGTCCCCATTGACCAAGGGGGATTGATTCCCATATTTTATACCAAGGAGTGAGTTCTGGGATTTCATCTAAATTTTGAATTTGAAGTCCAGCGTTTTCGATTTCGTCGAGCGTTCGCAGGAGGGGTCTTGAATCACGGGAGAGCGGTTGAAAAAGAGGAGAGCTTATGGCGAGGGGTTCACTGGTTTTCTCAAGAATGAATCGCATCCCCTCCCGATTTAGGGGAAGGGGGAGATGGAGACCCAAAAGAGGAGGGAGTTTTTGTCGAAGTTGGGAGGGGGTCAAGAAATGAAGGTTGATCGTTGGAATGCAGGCATCGCTCAGCACCTTTTTCCAATGATTTTGATGCGAAAGATGAGGGATAATAATCCAGAGCTTAGCGAGAGGACCTTCTTTTAAGTGATGGGCTGCGGCAATAAATCGTTTCTCAAGATCGAAGGGATCATAGGCCTTCAGATGAAAGGAGTTTCCTGGGAGGGGAGCTTTTGATGAGTCAGAATTCATGAGTCAGGGAGTGTGCCCAGAACATTAAACCAAGATTTTACATTGGGAAATGCAAAACCGTATTGCCGCTGCCAGATTGGAGTTAAATCCAGATTCTGCTTTAGGAATTGATTATATCTGTAAAGCATGTCACCCGAATGGTGAAAAGAGAAATGGAGCGCCGACCGCTGAGGCCTCCTTCGCTTCAGCGAAGGCCGATCAAAACTTTAGAGAAGATCATGAAGGAATTCGTTGGATGAATATCCGTCATTTTTTCAGAAATGATCGATCCCTCTCTTTTGAGACTCTTTTAAAATCAAGATACGAAGATTCTACCAACCGAGCAGGTAGGAGAAGATTAATGGAGTCACGATGGTCGCATCGGATTCGATGATATATTTAGGAGTTTTAACCCCTAATTTTCCCCAGGTGATTTTTTCATTGGGAACGGCTCCTGAGTAGGAACCGAAGCTTGTGGTTGAATCGCTGATCTGACAGAAGTATCCCCAAAGTGGGACCTGTGGCATTTGAAGATCTTGATGGAGCATCGGAACGACACAGATCGGAAAATCCCCTGCGATTCCGCCACCAATTTGGAAAAATCCAATCGAATGTTTTTTTGTGGTTTTGATGTAAAGATCTGCCAAGTACATCATATATTCAATTCCGGTCCGAACGGTATGAACATTTTTAACATCTCCAGAGATGACGTGACCTGCAAACATATTCCCTAAAGTGGAGTCCTCCCAACCTGGCACAATGATCGGGATATTCTTTTCCATGGCAGCGATCATCCAACTGTTTTTGGGATCGATCTGATAATATTTTTTAAGTTTTCCTTTTTTAAGAACACGGAAGAAGAATTCATGCGGGAAGTAGCGTTCCCCCTTTTGATCGGCCTCCACCCACTCCTCAAGAACCGCTTTTTCGAGTCGACGCATCGCCTCCATTTCCGGAATACAGGTGTCAGTGACTCGGTTCATATGACGTTTCAAAAGTTTTTGTTCATCTTGAGGGGTCAGATCTCGGTAGTTAGGCACGCGCTCGTAGAAATCGTGAGCGACAAGATTAAAGATATCCTCTTCGAGATTGGCGCCCGTGCAGGAGATCATATGGACCTTATCCTTGCGGATCATCTCTGCCAAAGAAAGGCCGAGCTCTGCGGTGCTCATGGCTCCTGCGAGACTGACGAGCATTTTACCCCCGCTACTGAGATGGGTTTCGTACCCTTTCGCGGCATCGACAAGTGCGGCGGCATTAAAGTGGCGATAGTGATGTTCTACAAATTGACGGATCGATCCTTTTTTCATGGGCACAGGATTTGTCGATTTACTGAAATGTCAAAAAAAATCGGAGTTGAAGCGAAAAATTAACTTAGCCGTTGAGTTTCAAAATTTTTCCCGGAAGCGGGTGTGTGTAGGCATGAAAGGTCTCTTGAAGTCGTTTTTGAATCAAATCAAAGGTCGAAGGAGAGATGGCGGTCGTGTGACTGGGGATAGCCTGACTGGAGTCGGTCACGATAAATTGTCCTCCCGACGTGTAGCGTCCCTCTAAAATCGCCGGTGATGTTCCTTGTGAATTTCCGGCTTTGTAGCGAGTGGCAATCTGGTTTGAGCCATTTTCCAAGGTGATTCCATTAATTTCATAGAGTCCCTCAGAGTTGTAGCTTCCTTCAATATAGAGCGTTGCTAATTGAGTGAATTGATTGAGTGGACGAATCCTTCCTTGCACCGAATTGATTCCGTTTACAAGGAGTTGTCCTTGCTCGGTTTGAATCGTTCCTATTTGAATATTTTGCCCACCGACTTGGAGAGTGGATCCTTCTAGGTTTTGAATCTGTACTTGATATCGACCGTTGAGGAGTTCTGCTTTGGAGATAAAAAAAGGTCCCCCCTCTAAAATATCTCCCTTTGCGTTGAGAATTCCGGAGAAAGTAAATTGTTGATTCACGATATCTTTATGGGAGGTCGCATATTGACCATTCATGACTTGTGTCGAGTTAATCGGAATCTGATTCCGATAAGCGCCCTGAAGATAATATTGCCCATTGACCGGAAATTGTCCGACTGAGGAGTTTTGATTTGAGAGAGAGGGTTGACCATGCACTCGATATTCTTGATTGATGATAAATCGACCGATCAGCGTTGAGCCAAATTCCTGACTGACGCTTCCATTTTCCAAATAAATCACGCGGGAGGAGTATTGACCGTTGATATAACTTCCCTTAGAAATCGGAAGAAAATCTTGAAGTTCAAGCACTTTGAGACCTTTTTGTTTAATCTGTTCGATCGAATAAATTCCTAATTGGGCGGCGTTGACCTCCGTTTTTTGGGCCTTCGTTAAGGAGAAATCAGTGGAATTTTTTTGAGACTCTTTTGGGGGATAGCTGTAGGCAATCGGAGCGCTCTCTTTCTTTAATAAAAAAAAGTTTAAATTAGAACTAAAGTTCTCCATCTCCATACCGATAACGTTAATGCGGGGTTCGATTTTATCAATAACTATTTGAATAAAAATAGTTTATTTATAATATTTTATAAAAAATTTATAACAAAATAATTATTTATAATCATTTTATCTATTTTTAATTAAAAAAGAGTTTCCTATTTGGAAATAAGGAGCAGAGAGGGCTGATTGATCCGTTTGTGGTCTATTCAACGATTGGGTTAGTAATTGAGTCGAGAGCGAATTTCAGCCGATTTTTCGAGCCAATGAGTAATTTTTTTTGTTTCAGAGTTTTGTAGATGAGATTCGATTGTGGAGAGTTCTCTTTGCAGGCGTTGGATTGCGTCGAGCACCGCCTCCTTATTTTGCAGGAGGATCTCGGTCCACATCAAAGGAGAGCCTGCGGCGACCCGTGTGGTGTCACGAAAACCAGGGCCGCGGGCCTCGATGCTTTCGGCCGAGACACTATGAACCAGAGCGGATGCGGTGAGGTGAGTCAGGTGACTAATTTGGGCAACGCGTTGATCATGTTCATGCGGAGTGCAGAGGAGTACTTTTGACCCTAATGAGCTCCAGAACTCCTTTAAAAATAAGAGCGCTTCGGTATCGGAGTGCTCTGTGGGAGTCAGGATTGTGGTGGAGGATTCAAAGAGCGTCGCATGAGCGGCCCCAAAACCGGTTTTTTCTCCTCCCGCCATTGGATGTCCGCCAATCCAACGAACCGTAGGAGCTTCTGGATTCTCAAATATTTTTTGCATCTCTTGATCGAGTCGCTCTTTAACGCTTCCGACGTCGGTGACAATAGCGTTTTCTTTAAAGCCTTGCCGAATCCTTTTCGCAATCGCAGGCATCGCATCGATCGTCATACAAAAAACAACGAGATCGGCATTTTGAATCGCAAGAATCGGATCTGTAAAATAATCGGCATCCAAGCAGGCCTCTTTCATCTCATTAATGACCGACGGACGTCGAGCGTAAATCGAAAGAGAGATGTGAGGATGACGTTGGCGTACCGCAAGTGCGAGCGATCCCCCAAGAAGGCCTGGAGCAAGAATGGCGATACGATCGAGCTTCATAAGCGTTATTTAAGAATCTCTTCCAACGCCTGGAGAAAGGCGATATTTTGTTCGTTGGTTCCGATACTGACTCGAATCCACTCCGGCATTTTGTAACTGACCATCGATCGAACGATAATTCCTTTTTGGAGGAGTGCTTTGAATACTTGATCTGCGTTCCCGACTTTCACGAGCACGAAGTTAGCGGCAGAGGGAACGTAGGAGAGTCCTCGTTTTTTAAAGGAGTCTTCAAAGAGAGCCCGTCCAAGATCGGTGATCTGCTTTGTTTTTCGTTGGTGATCTAAATCCTTAAGTCCCGCAAGAGCACCGGCTTGAGCAATGGAATTTGTATTAAAAGGTTGTCGAGCCCGTTGGAGAAGATTGGAGATCTCCCCACAGGCAAGCCCGTAGCCGATCCGGATCCCTGCCAGTCCTTGAATTTTTGAAAAAGTACGCATCAAAATGACCTTCCGACCCTCCTTGACGTATTGAAGTGAATTCGGCGGATTGTCTAAAAACTCATAGTAGGCTTCATCCAAAGCGAGGATTACATGATCAGGGAGCGCTTTAACAAAGCGATCTAAGGCCTCATTACTGACGCGTGTTCCGGTCGGATTATTGGGATTTGCAACGAAGAGAAGTCGGGTTTTGGGGGTGATTGCCGCAAGCATCGCCTCTAAGTCATGCGTATAGTCCCGATCAGGAACTTCGATGCATTTTACTCCAAAAAGTTGAGCCATCAGGTGATACACCGCAAAGGAATTGCGAACGGTGACGACCTCATGTTCTCCGGGACGAGTAAAGGTATGATAAAGGAGTTCGATGATTTCATTAGAACCGTTTCCAAGAACGATGTTTTCACGTTGAAGTTGAAACTCTTGCGCGATTCCCTCTCGGAGATGAAACCCTCCTCCATCCGGGTAAAGATGAAGTTTTTCCAAAGCCTCGCGCATCGCAGTGATCGCTTTTGGCGAAGGTCCTAAGGGGTTTTCATTGGAGGCGAGTTTAATGATCGAGAGAGGATTAAGTCCCAGTTCCCGAGCGACATCGTCAATCGGTTTCCCCGGTTCATAAGGAATCAGGTCAAGAATTTCACGGTTCGCAATTTGGTTCACGCTACGCATAAGAGATTAAACGTTGCAGGAAAGTAACGGATTTGTCAGTTGGAAAAAATAAGAGATTAAGCGAACGAGTTTGACGAATTCCTTAGTTCCAGAGACAATCTGAGGATCGTTTATGGAAAATTTCAAGCTGCAGAAAAAAATAGTGATCACGGGAGCGAGTTCAGGATTAGGAAAGGCAATGACGGACTCTTTACTAAATCTCGGTTATGAAGTATGGGGAACCTCCCGACGTTTGGATCGTCTCCCTCAACGTCACGGATTTCATCCGGTCGTGATGGATTTAGAATCCGATTGCTCGATTGCAGAGGCCGCTGAGCAAATCGAACGTGAGGCAGGATCGATAGCGGTTCTCGTGAACAATGCTGGCAATGGAGTTTTTGGTTCGATGGAACGATTTCCAATCGAGGCTTGGGATCAACAATGGAGGGTTTTAGTTCGGGGCCCCTATTTATTTCTCCGACAACTACTCCCGTTATTACGCAAAAACGAAATCGGAACCGTGATCCAAGTCACCTCTTTGGCGGCTCGTTTTCCGATCCCCATGATGGGGCCGTATAGTATGGGAAAGGCGGCTCTCAGTGCTTTGACTCAATCCCTGCAAATCGAGGCGGAAAATCGGCAGATTCGTTTTATCGATTTACAACCGGGTGATATCCAGAGCGACTTTAATCAAGCCATGAAGATCTCAGGGACCCTCAATCCGCGAGAAAAAGCGATTTTACAAAAGATTGAAGCCGATATGAGAAAGGCTCCCCCCTCAACATTTGTTAGCGATGCTGTACTTAAAATCATCGAAGGAAACGATTCCTCGCCACGGATTGCGGTCGGAGATCTCTTTCAATCGAAGATTGCCCCCGTTTTATTGAGAGTCGTTCCTCGTTCTTGGTTGAATTGGGGGATCCGAAAATATTACGGAATCTTGGATTGAAAAATAAAGGCAAAGGGATTCGCTTTAAATCAAATTTTAAATCGGTTTAACCCACAATATTGATGGGATGACCTTCGATGAATGATTTCACATTCTGTATCGTTTGATCGAGGAGTCGCTGACGGGCTGCGAAAGTCGCCCAAGCGATGTGGGGAGTGATGAGGCATCGTGGGGATGGAGGGAGTGGGTGCGTGGAAGGAGGCGGTTCCTGATCAAGGACATCGAGGGCGGCACCGGCGATGACTTTATTTTCCAACGCTTGAGCAAGTGCCTCAGAGTCGATGAGTCCGCCTCGACTGGTATTGAGGATAAAAGAGGTCGGTTTCATCCAAGTAAGAGTCTTTGCGTTGATGATTTTATCGGTTTCAGCATTGAGGGGAGCATGGAGAGAGAGGACGTCGCTTGTTTTAAGGAGTGTTTCCAGATCGGTATAGGAAACAGGGTAGGAAAGTGAGGGTTTTTTTGCTCTTTCAATACTTTGAATCTGCATTCCAAAAGCGTGGGCGATTTGAGCGACCTTTTGTCCAATGACTCCCAGTCCGATGATACCGAGGGTCAATCCAGAGAGTTCCATGAGGGGGGATTTTTGATAGGAGAAATCCAAGGAGGAGGACCAATCGCCACGACGGACAGAAGAGGCATGAAGTCCGACCTGATGAGTCAGCTCTAAAAGGAGAGCCCAAGTGAGTTGGGCAACAGAGTCGGTGCTATAAGCGGGAACATTGGAGAGGAGGATCCCTTGAGAACCTGCGGCTTGGGTATCGACAATGTTGTAGCCGGTGGCGAGGACCGAGATGAATTGAAGGGCGGGCAGTTTTTGAATTGTTTCGGCGGAAAGAACGGTTTTGTTTGTTAGAAGAATCGTCGCCCCTTGGGCTCTAGAAATAATCTCATCCGGAGCGGTTCGATCGTAAACCGTTACCGTTCCAAGGGATTCTAAAGCTTCCCAAGACAAATCTCCAGGATTGAGGCAATAACCATCAAGAATCACAATCGAGTGCATTTGCAGAGTTTAAAGTAGTCCCATCAGGAGTAAAAGCAGATATTCAGAGAATGGAGATCGTCACCCCCGTTTCTAGTCGCCGACCCTCGGCTCTCCAATTTCTTTCCCTTTTGGGATTGCGCTATTGCGCAGGGAATGCGTCGTCGCGTCGTTGCGCGAGACAATGTATTTAAGTTTTTTTGTTTAGCTGGACACTAATGTGAGAAAGCTCGGTTTGGAGATTGCCATTCGGAATCAGAAAGCTATGTTCAGTTAGGGGTATGAACGATTTAAATTACGGATCTCAAAAAACACAGAACTATTCCAATTATCCGGGAACGAATGATTTTGGCGGAAACGCTTCTGGATTGCATTTTAATGATTATTTTAAGATTCTAAAAAATCGAATTGGAATCATTCTGACAATTTTTCTACTGACGACGATCACTGGCTATGTGGTGACATTTCACTATTTAAAAAAGATTTACGCTTCGACTGCGCAAGTTTCGATTTTAAAGCAAAATCGAGATATTGAGGTTTTTAAAGGAAACGATAGTTTCTTTGATCCTGTTTATTTTGCCTCTCAAATTGAGCTAATTCGATCGAAAGAAATTCTTTATAAAGTCATCGAAAAGCTGGATCTTCAAAAGGTATGGGGAAGGCAACTGACTCAATCGGATTACCTATTGCCGATTGATCAGGCTTACGACCTTTTTCGATTTAAGAAAATGGAGCTTGATGTAAAGCGTGGCACTTACGTGATCGAGATTTTAGTTTATAGTGAGAATTCCGCTGAAGCCGCAAAGATCGCAAATACGGTTGCTGAAACCTATATCGATTGGCGTAAGAATGAGGAGACCTTTAAATACCAACGGGGATTAGATAATTTATCTCAACAAGTCGAAAAGCAGCGTGAGGATGTCAAAAAGTCTCGTGATGCAGTCGAGGAATTAAGAAAGACTTATGGACTCGATATCGTTGCTGGCTCAGCGAAGGATCAACAATTAAATGATGCTGAGCTTCAGCGCAAAACCACTCGACTTGAAGAGTTAAAGAGTGACATGATTGCTCGACGAGTTCGTTATGATCAATTAGAGAAACTTCCTGCCGATAAGCTTATTGATACGCTTCCTGCCCTCGGATTAGAGGATAGCAACCTCACCTCGATTCGGCAAAGCCAACTGGGGATTGAGGCCGAGGTCTCGAAAATCAAGAATAGTGGGTTAGGGGAGGATCACCCCCGTGTCCAATCTTTAGAAGCACAGGCCAAAAAATTAAAAGAACAGGTCGATTCTCTTGTTGAAGGAAAACGGAATGCGCTTGCAATCGATTTAAAGGTGAGTGAGGCAAAGGCTTCGGAATTAGAGCAGGAAGTTAAATCCCTCACGGCGACGGTTCGATCTGAACGCTCTGCGAAATTGGCCCCTTTCATCGAGGCTCAAGAGGAAGCGGAGAGAAAGCAAAATATTTTAGATGCGTTAGAGGTTCGTTTTCGACAGGAAAAAGCGGAAACTAAAATTGAAGGGGATCCTGTTAAAATGATCTCCCCCGCCTCTGCGGCCGAGTATCCCGTTAAACCGCGAAAGCTTTTAAATATGGCTCTCAGTGTTTTTATCGGTTTAGCCATCGGAATTTTATCGGCCTTCTTTATTGAATATCTGGATACCAGCGTCAAAACAATGAGTGATGTCGAGAAGGTCTTAGGACTTCCCGTTCTAGCGGTGATTCCGAGTGGCGTAAAGGCACTCAATAAGCCGAACGAAGATCCTGATTACACAGAGAGTTATCGTATTCTTCGTGCTAAAATGAATTTAGAAGATGAGACACTGCAAGGGGCCTGTATTACGGCCTTAAGTGGTGGACCGGGAGAGGGAAAATCAACGACGCTATTTAATTTAGCCGTTGTCTGTGCTCAGGCCGGGCAGCGAGTCGCTCTTATTGATGCCGATTTGCGACGTCCCTCCGTTCATAAAAATGCGCGCATTCAAAATACGATGGGGGTTGCGGATTTAATTCAAGATAATAGCCTCGATCCTTTAAGTCTTATTTTTCAAACCGAGATTCCAAATCTCTTTGTCATGTCTGCTGGGGAGATGCCTTCAGAACAGTTAGGAGCCTTTAATGCGGTTCGATTACGTCAGATTTTAGCCTCACTAAAGTCGGCGTATGATGTTGTCTTCATCGATTCCCCGCCGATCTTAGGAGTCAGTGATGGATCGACGATTGCTCGTGAGGTTGATCAAATTATTCTCGTAATTCAACATCGACGATATCCTCGTGATATCTCCTTGAGAGCTAAAAAAGCAGTCGAAGAGGTGAACCCCCGAATTTCAGGGGTTGTCTTAAATTCGGTCGCGGTGAATAGCGATGAAGCTTATTATTATTATAGCAGCTATAGCTCTTATGGAAAAAAGAAGAAAAAGACGAAAAATAATTTTCTTGGAAAAATATCTGCAAAAGCCAATACGGAGAACAATGAGACTACATCCAGTGATCAATTTTAATCGACTCCTTCAATGGGGGGTCCTTTTTTTTCTAGGCGCTTGTCAAATGAATGAGACCTCGAATACAAAGAGTTCCTCGATGATTTCAAATGTTCCTTCCGCAGGGGCTTCTGCTTCGACGAAATCAGCCCCTACTCCCTCGTATTCAGCCCCCTCCGATACCTTGAGAATAGGAGATCCTATCACCATTCGATTAAATGGAGTTCCGGTCGAAGAGGAAAAACTAGTGGAAGAGGTCGTCGATGGAGATGGAAATATTTCGATGCCCCTCGTCGGACGATTTAAAGCCGCTGGGCTCGCCTCTTCCCAATTAAAATTAAAAATTGAGCAGGCTTATCGCGAGAAGAAGTTTTATTCAACGCCCAACATTACAATCATTGTTCAACAACGATTTGTAAATGTCTCTGGAGAGATTCGAATTCCTCAACGCGTGGCCTTTACCAATGATTTAACGGTCCTGAGAGCGATTACCGCTTGTGGGGGATTTACGGATTATGCGGATCGTCGAAAGGTTAAGATTTTACGCGGCAACGATGTTTTTGACTTCGATGCGAAAGAGGCATTTTTAGATCCCTCTAAAGATGTTCCGATGGTCGCCGGCGATCAAATTCAGGTTCCGCGTACGATCTTTTAACCTTCGGATTATCTCAAAATCGTAATGAGATTTTGTTGGCTTGTATTCGCTTGAGCGAGGATCGCTGTGCTCGCTTGAAGGAGAATGTTGTTTTTTGATAGCTGCGCTGTTTCATCGGCAACATTAAGATCTTGGATCTTAGCGTTGGCGTCAACCGTATTAACACTTTCGCCTCGAAGATTTGTGATATGAAAGTTAAATTTCGAAACGTCAGCGGCGACCTCTGCACGACGTCGAGCGATGGATTGAATTGCTAAACTAAGTGAAGAAATCGAGGCTCCCGCCCCTGTCGTCGATCCAATCGTGACTCCCAAAATCCCTAAGGTCGTGAGATTTCCCAAAGAGGAGGTTAAAAAGGAATCAGTAGCTCCATCCGCTGAGATCGCAATCGTCAGTGTTCCTGTCGTAAAAATAGTGGTTCCGTTGAAATTTGAGTTCGTTGCGATTTGATTGATTTGGGTTTTAAGACGTTCAAATTCAATATTGTAATTGGCTCGATCCACATCACTAAAGGCCCCGTTAGTAGCACGTTGAGCGAGTTCGCTCATTCGGGTTAATTCTTGTTGAATGGTTTGGAGGAAACCGTCTGATGTTTGTGCAATCGAGATTAGATTTTTAGCCCCTTCGACTCCCGCATTGAGACGGGAAATTCGTGCATTGAGTCCTCCGCTGACGGCGACCCCTGCGGCATCATCTCCAGGATTTGAAAGACGACTTCCTGATGAGAGTCTGCGAATATTATTTTGAACTGATTCTGCGTTTCCTGTAATAAAGTAATTTGCAGTTGTTGATCCGACATTAGTTCCAATGGTTGCCATATATTTTTATATTTAAGGGTTATCTTTTTAAAGGTTATCTATTTGGTTAAATTATCTTAAGAGGGTAAGAATATTTTGTTGTGAGGTGTTTGCTTGAGCGAGCATTGCGGTGCTGGCTTGGAGCAAGATATTATTTTTGGAGAGCATAGTGGTCTCTTCGGCGACATTAAGATCTTTGATTCGGCTATTCGCGACTTGA
>CAMCYL010000051.1 GCA_945883905.1 Akkermansia muciniphila
GCTTCTTGCCGGGAATGATTAAGTTCATGACGGCCTGATCCTATGGGACAGCAAAAGATCAAACCAAAATCTTTAAACCCAAATATCCAAAAATACACCCCTTTACCCAGGAAAACTTATGAAAAAACCATCCCTGTGGGATGGCTGTGTCATTTTTCCTGATTTCTTGCCTTCATTAGAGAGGATTGTGTTTCATTAGAAGAGGGGAGTTAAAACTTTCTTATGGGAGGAAATGGGGATTGATTGATCCCTGAATAGGTTTTAGAATAGAATTCTGTTGTGGAAGAGACTCTTTATAAGCGCCTAAAGGTATTTTTATATCGTTTTAGAGTTCTCCTTTTTTTGATTCTTCTCAGTCTGGCTGGATTTGTGGCGAAGCCGATTTGGCATTGGCTGCAAGCGTTTCGCTCGAATACGATAACGGAGAAAGGGATGAAGGCGGTGGAGGAGAATCAGTGGGAAGTTGCGTATCAGCAGGCGGATTTAGGGCTTCAATTGAATCCGCAAAATGAGGAGGGTTGGCGGATTATGGCCCGTGTTTACACAGAGGCACGGATGGATCGGGCTTTGTTTTATTGGCAGGAGTTGGAAAAGCGAAAAAAACTCACTCAAACGGATCGCGGCTATTATCTACAGTTGTTATTGATCCTCAAACGATTAGATCTCGCCGCAAAGCAATGGGAGGCTTTGAGGGGCTTTGGAGATCGCTTGTCAGAGAGAGAGATTATTCTGGGGATTGAGTATTATCGTTTAACTCAAAAGAATCAGGAGGCGATTGCTCTTTTAAGAAAGGTGAGTCATGAAAGTCATTTAAAGTATCAATATTTACTTGGACAGTTTCTCCTTTTTGATTCATCTCTTGAATCGAGGAAGGAGGGGGAGGGAATTCTTCGGAGGTTGAGTAATAGCAATGAGATCTTTGGGATTCAATCAGCGGAATTACTTTTAGGGATCAAAGAACTTTCTGAGCAGGATTTTGTTATTTTTACAAAAAAGATTCAAGGTCATCCGTTGTATTCTTTTCGTTATGAATTGTTGATTTTGGAAAATGAAATTCGTCGTCAACCTGGTGGTTCTGGGGTTCGAATTGAAAAGGTTTTTTTGGATTGGAATAAAGGACTAGAAAAAGAGGAGGATCGGCTACTTTTGGGACAATGGTTAAATCGGCAGAAACAATATAATTTGACCTTGAAGTTGCTTTCGGATTCGGTCTCTAAAAAATCGGCTGCGCTTTTATTGGTTCGACTTGATGCGGCTGCGGCTCAAAAAAAATGGGCGTTGGTATTGGACTGTTTGAATCTACAACCCTCGCCGTTAGAGCCCTATTTGATCGAACTTTTTAGAGCCCGTTCTTTTATGGAATTAAAAAGGAATCGTGAGGCGGAAGCGGCTTGGGAAAAGACATTTCATTTGGTTAAGTATCAACCTATTCCACTACAATTTGCGGCTGATTATGCGGTTCAGGTGGGAGCATTTTCTGAAGCGAAGAGGATGTACTTGCAGATGAGTCGTTTTCCGAATTATCTTTTAGAATCTCAGAGGCAACTACTCTATCTTGCTGAAAAAGAAGGGAAGATGTCGGAAATGATTTTATGTCTTGAGCGGATTTTGGAATTAACACCAGAATCTTTAGCCGCCAAGAATGATCTCGCTTATATTTATTTGCTTGAGAATCGAGAGATCGATCGTTGTTTGGATATTGCAAAATCTCTTGTGAAGGAGGATCCCACCTCTTTAGCCTATCGTTCGACATTGGCGTTAGCTTACTTAAAGCGAGGGGAGTCAAGGGAGGCCTTCCAAGTTTATCATGGATTGAGTATTGATTGGAAAATGGCCTCTCCCGTCGCGCGATGGATTTTTTATCTGACCTTAAAAGCAAATCATCAAGAGGAGTTCGCAAGTCGTTTTGAGGGGTATATTAAAGGGATTACAATCCGAAAGCAGGAGAAGGAGTTGATACAGCTCCTTTCATCCCCGATAAAGCAATGAGCACTTTAGCGACAGTGGGAGTGCTTATCCTCTTGGCCTTTCTTTTTCCAGAACTTGGAAAAAAGGGGGGAATCTTGCGCTCTGAATATTGGACGCAGATTGGCGTTTTTATCATTTTTCTCGGAATGGGTCTCTCCTTGAAAAGAGAGAGATGGATCGAGGGATTGCGGTCCCGTTCATTTATTCTTCATTTAATGATTTTTCAGTTTTTAATTTCTCCGTTGATTGGCTGGGGGGTGGTTTTGTTATTTCCTTCGCTTGATCCGCGGATGAAATTCGCTTTCTTTTTTTTAACGGCCTTACCGACGACAATTTCGAGTGCTTCGGTGTTTACGCAAAAATCGGGTGAAAATCCGGCCCTTTCTGCGATTGCCAGTGTGAGCTCAAATTGTACCGCTGTTTTTTTAACCCCGTTTTGGATTTCGATCTATCTTTCAGAAAAATCAATAGGAGTGATTTCCTATCGAGAGCTTTTAACTCCGATTGTTGGGAGTTTAATTATCCCGACCGTGATTGGTTTTATAGGGCGAGGGGTGATCGGTTCTTTTTTTGAAAAATATTCGGGAGAAATTTCAACGTTGAATATGGGAATCGTTTTCTTTATTTTGTATACTGCCTTTTGTGATGTTTTTGCGATGGAAGTCGTCACGAATTGCGATTTGCCTTTAGATCAGCTTCTCATTTTAGGGCTACTCACGTTAACGTTTCTTATTTTTTCCCATGCGTTGTTATTTTGGTTTGGTATAAAATTTCATTCACACCATCCGTTTAGTTTTCTTTTCTCTGGTGCTCAAAAGTCGATTGCAACAGGGGCTCCGATTGCGTTGGTAATTGTGGCTCAAAGTGAGGCAATACTGAGCGTGCCTCTTTCGTATGGCTTAATTCTGCTGCCTTTTGTGATTTATCATCCCTCTCAAATTCTTCTTGGAACTTGGATTTTAAAAATGAAGGCTCGATTTTTGAGTTATTTTTAAAGCTGACACTACCATCCAAAATAAAGTTTAATTTCAGAGGAGAAATGGAAGAGGGGGATTGAAATTCTAAAGCAGTTCTCGCGCAACGACGCTACGCCGCAACGTCAGAGAGGGAGAGGATCGTGATCTCTTTCCTTTCGGCGCCTCCTTCGTCAGCTATCCCCTAACGAGAATCTCTCCCGTTTCTCTGAAAAAAGGATTTTCAAAAAACGATCAAGATTCTCTTTAGGGGATCGGTTTCACCTCTCCTCGGAAAGAGCTCACGATCCCCTCAGGGGTAAATTCTCGGATTATTTTTGTATGAAAGGAGGGGAAGTTCTGACCCCAAGAGCGTAAGCGATAGATCACTGTTTTTAAAAAGAGATCGAAAGCTCGTTTTCGAGAACTTTTTAAAAATAGGGAGGAGGCTCGGAAGAGCCGTGGTCAGAACGAGGGGAGGTAAGATTTAACGTTGCGTCGTGGCGCCGTTGCGTGAGACAATGTATTTAAGTTTTTTTTGTTTTGGACGCTAAAGAACGCTGAATAATCATTTTCATTGCCTTATTCTAAAAGTTCCGTAATGATTTACCTCCCCTAAGGGCTCTTAGCTCAGTTGGATTAGAGCGGCTGACTACGGATCAGCAGGTCACAGGTTCGAACCCTGTAGAGCCCAGTTTTGAAAACCATCCAAGTCGTGTCGGATTTAAATTAATATTCATTTGTTTCACTTCTGTATAGGCATCTAAGCCAAAAGTTCCCAATTCTCGACCGATTCCTGACTGTTTGTAGCCTCCCCAAGGGGCTTCATTAAAGGTTGGATGGTAGGTATTCATCCAAGTAATTCCGGCTCGCAGCTTTCGTAGAACGCGCATCCCTTTGGCTCCCTCTTTCGTAAAGACAGCTCCGGCGAGTCCGTAGATGGAGTTATTCGCGAGGAAGATGGCCTCCTCTTCATTTGAAAAGGTTTGGATCGCAAGTACTGGTCCAAAGATCTCCTCCTGAACGATCCGCATCTGAGGGGTCGTTTGTGAAAAAATTGTCGGTTCGATGAAGTTCCCTACTTTTAATGAGCTACTTTCAATTTTTTTCCCGCCAGTCAAAAGAGTCGCTCCCTCATCTTTTCCAATTTGAATATAGTTCAATACTTTTTGTAAATGGGCGGCGGAAATGAGAGGGCCCATCTCTGTTTCGGGATGCATTCCATCGCCGACGATGACTTTTTTAAAGGCTTCGGCCAGTTTTTGACTAAATTGATCTGCAATGGAGGACTCAAGGAGTAATCGTGAGCCTGCACTACAGACCTCTCCTTGACCGGCAAGAATGCCGAACATGGCGTATTCGAGCGCAACCTCTAGGTCGGAGTCCGCAAAGATAATATTGGGGCTTTTGCCTCCCAGCTCTAGAGTGACTTTTTTGAGGTTCCCTGTCGCCGCTTGCATAATTTTTCGTCCGGTTACCGTTCCTCCGGTAAAAGCGATTTTATCGACGAGTGGGCTGGAGGCGAGGAGGGAGCCGACCGGTTCCCCCGGGCCCAGAAGGAGCTGGACTGAGCCCCGAGGAAAGCCGATCGAGTCGATGAGTTCAAAAAGCTTGATGGCGGTGAGTGGAGTGATTTCGGCCGGCTTTAAGATGCAGCAATTTCCAGCTGCAAGTCCGGGGGCCAGTTTCCACGCCGCCATTAAAAGGGGATAGTTCCAAGGGATAATTTGCCCACAAACTCCGATCGGTTCACGGACCACCATGGATTGAATGTTCGGATCGGGAACCTCATAAGTTTGCCCAAGTGGTTTTGTAATCAGTCCTGCGTAGTAGCGAAAACAGGCGACGGCATCGAGGAGGTCATAACGCGATTCACGGAGTGGCTTCCCTTGGTTGAGCGTCTCTAAAACGGCAAATTCTTCGCTCTTTGTTTCGAGTGCATCTGCGAGTTTAAATAAATAGGAGGCGCGTTCCGCGGCTCTCATCTGGGGCCATGGCCCATGGTCAAAGGCTTCACGCGCATAACGAATCGCATGTTGAGCATCGAGGGCTGTTCCCTCAGTAACGGTTTTGAGAGTGAGGTTGGTTGCGGGATTGAGAATAGCGCGTGTTTGACCTTCTATAGCCTCAACCCATTGGCCATTTAAATACATTTTTTCAATATCCATAAAAGAAAACCTAAGATAAGATAGACTACATATGTGAATATTCAAAATTAGATTTATTAATATTTAGTTGTTTTGACAATCGGACGCATTTTCATAGGATTGGTTTACTTTATGAAAAGACTTTTACTCTGTTCACTGGTTTTAATTCAATCGATCCTTGCGCAAAAAGCGCCCACGGCCTTTGAGGCTCTTAAATCCGCAGAAAATCATGTTGCTAAAGAGTCGGTTGGAAAAGTCATTCAAATCAATGGAACTCGAGATGGAGTCACCATGACACCAGGGACCTGGTCATTTGTCTTTTTTGATTTAAATGCTCGTCAACAAGGACGAATTGTGACGGTTCGTGCTGGAAAACCGATTGAAATTCGTGACGGTTATTTTGAAATCGAAAAGATGCGATTAGCGGCTTATAAGGCGGATGAAGTCATTGCTCCTTCCATGTTGAAATTTGATTCGAATCAAGCGCTTCAGTCTGTCATCAAAAGTGCTAGTCTTGAGAAAGTGAAGTTAAGTACAGTGACCTTTAATCTCTCGAAAGATAATGCGGCTCGTCTTCCTTATTGGACGGTCCGACTCTTTGCTGACAAGAACGGTAAAGAGGCCGATATCGGTTATGCGATTGTTTCTGCTGAGACGGGTGGAGTGGTTCAATCGAAGATCGATCTTCAGAAGCTTGTCGATAAAAAGAAGAGTTAATCGTTAAACAGATCGATTTGATGCGAGTAATCTCTTTTTTTTTAATGGGGGGATTGCTTCTTTCTTTTCTTCATGCGGGTCGACTCTCCCCGCTTTCTTCGGAGCCGGATTGGAAGCGGCTTCATGACTATCAATTTACGATTACTCGGGAGAGATTTGAGTTTTTATTGGATCATGTTTTCTCGGTCGATCGAGGGATGAGAGCTTATTTGAGGATTTCACCGGAGTCTTTGACTTTATTTTCTGACAGTTCAAAAACGACTCCGTTATTTTCGTTATTTTTTTCGAATGAATTTTCTTCAGTTCGACCGAATCCGCAGGAGATTCGCTATCCGCAGAATCCGCTTGGCGATCGACCGCTTCAGGGGTTACGAATATGTTTAGATCCGGGGCACATCGGCGGAGAGTTTTCAAAGTTAGAGGAGCGATTTTTTAAAATCGAGGAGGCAACGCCGGTGGAGGAGGCAAAATTAAACTTAATGACCTGTCGTTTGATTGAGTCGATGCTTTTGCTTTATGGGGCGGAGGTCGTTTGGACAAAGCAAGAGGAATTGCCGGTTACAAAAATACGGCCTGAAGAGCTTCACGATGAGGCGTTGCAATGGATTTTTGATTTGGGGGTCGAGCGGTATCTTCCGGTGGAATCCGAAATCTTAAAACGAGCTAATATGTTGTTTTATCGTACGGCGGAGATACGGGCCCGGGCGGAGAGGGTTCAGGATTTGAAACCGGATTTAACGATTTGCATTCATTACAATGCCGGGGATTGGGGGCCCAATCCGTTGATTCCGAAGTTAGTTGAAAAGAGTAAATTGGTTCTCTTTATCACAGGGGGATTTATGGCGAATGAACTTAAATACGATGATCAAAAATATGATTTGATGGCGCAATTATTGGAGCAGAATTTTGAGCAGGAATTGGGGCTTTCTTCTAAGATTTCAGATCGAATGAAGGAGGTATTTAAGATGTTGCCTGAACAATATAAAAACTGGCCGGCGGTGATTCCCATGAAAGAGGCCCCGTATGTATATGCCCGAAATTTAGCGGCGAATCGTTGGTTTCGAGGGCCCACCCTTTTTGTCGAAGGCCCTTATATGAATGCAAAAGATGCTTACGAACGTATTTTGGCAGGTGATTATGAGGGTCAAAGAGAGATTCAAGGTTCGATGGTTTCGAGTATTCACCATGATTTTGCATTATCGGTGGTCCAAGGGGTATTGGATTACTATCGGCAGTTAAAAAAACCGCTTGAGGAGAATAGAAAGTTTTCTCCGGCGATTTGGAATCCTTAACCTATTCGTTTGCGAGAAATAATCATGTCCTATTGCTTATCTGAAATCCTCAACAATCAGGGGGTTCGTCATCGAGAGTTTCCAGTGACTCGAGATAAAATATTTTTGGGTCATGCGGGGGTCGCTCCCTTAACTCGTGCGGCTGCCCAAGCGGTTCAAGATTATGCATGGGAGATCACGGAGAATTTTCAAGAGGTTGGTGATTTTTTCTCTAACCTTCAAAGGACACGTCAACTGGCTTCCGATTTAATTCAGGCGAAGCCGGAGGATATTGCATTGATTGGACCGACTGCTCTTGGTTTAAATTTAGTCGCTCTTGGGATTGATTGGAGTGTGGGGGACGAGGTCGTTTATTATCCTCAAGATTACCCCTCGAATGTTTACCCGTGGAGCGATTTGAGACGAAAAGGTGTTCGCCCCGTCGCCTTAAAGCCGGAGAACCCTGGACAAATTACACCTGAGTTGGTGATGGCCTCTTTGAGTTCTAAAACAAAGCTGGTGGCTTTAAGTTCCTGTCATTATTTAACCGGTTATCGTTTGGATTATCAGACCATTGGAGTAGAGCTTAAAAAAAGAGGAATTCTTTTTTGTTTGGATTCGATCCAATCATTGGGGGCGACTCCGATTGACGTTCAGTTTATTGATTTTCTCAGCGCCGATTCTCATAAGTGGCTTTTGGGACCTTTGGGCGCAGGAATTTTTTATGCGAATCCGGCATTGTACGATCAGTTTCATCCTCCCTTATTAGGGTCTTGGAATGTGCATTCTCCGGGGTTTGTCGCTCAGGAGGAGATTCGATTTCACTCCACGGCGCAGCGATTTGAAATTGGATCGATGAATGGATTGGGAATTATGGGAATGAAGGCATCCTTAGAAATTATTTCCTCTTTGGGGGTTGAGGCGATTCAGTCCCGTTTAATTTTTCTTCATCGTTCCCTTCGATCGAAATTACAAAGCTTGGGATGGGAGGTGCTTTCTGAATCTTATCCGGAGTCTGCTTTATCAGGGATTGTGACGGTGCGAAAGTGGGGAAGTGATTTGAACGAGGTCTATAAAAAATTAACTGATGCTGGCGTTGTGGTTTCACTTCGATGGGATGCGAATAAGAATCCGTTGATTCGGTTTTCGCCCCACTTTTATAATTTAGAATCGGAATTTGATCAGGTGATCTCTATTTTAAAGGGGTAGTTTTCTTTATTTTTATTTAATTTTATCCCTGTCTGGAGGACTGTAAGTTATTCATCACGATTGTTGTTGTAACGCAATATCTACTAATGCGTTACAACGAAAACTGAATCTGAAATAGATTTATTTTTTCAGAGACATTTTTGATTCTTTTGATATCCTTAGTCGGCAAAGCCAAAAGGCTTTAGGAAGATTTTAATGCTTCAGGCATTCGAAAAAGAGTAAAATCAACTTAAGAGGTATTGTGATGACAGATGCTGAGTTATTGGAAATTGAGGCAAAAAAGAGTGGCAAGCGCATTAATTATTATATTAGTGGATTTCTTGTGGGGACGGCCGTCGTTGCGATGATTGGGGTTCCTTGGTATTTGGTTGCCTATTGGGAAGATTTTAAAGCCCATTGGGGATTTCATCTTCTCTATTTCTCGATCATGTTTTGGTTTGCGGCGGGGAGCATTACCTTAGGGTATCACCGTCTCTTCTCCCATCTTTCCTTTAAGGCAAGTTGGCCTGTGAAATTGTTTACATTGATCTTTGGTGCGGCTGCTTTTGAGGGCTCAGCGATCGAGTGGACGACCGATCATCGAGAACATCATAAACATGTCGATCACGACGAAGATCCGTATAATATTAATAAAGGATTTTTTTGGGCCCATATTGGCTGGTTGTTTGTGAAGTTTCGGATCGATCCCCCCTTTGATAATGCAAAGGACCTTTTACAAGATAAGATGGTGATGTGGCAGCATCGTCACTTTGTGACGATTGCCGTGATCACGAGTTTTGTGATTCCTCCCTTGATAGGTTGGTGGTGGGGGGGGCCGATCACCGCATTGGGAGCCTTTTTAATTGGAGGTTTTTTACGGGTTGTTGCGGTTCAGCATGCGACCTTTGCCATTAACTCTCTTTGTCATTATATTGGAGATCGTCCCTACGATGATAAAGTTAGTGCTCGTGATAGTTGGTTTGTGGCTTTAGTCACGTTTGGAGAGGGGTATCATAACTTTCATCATACCTTCCAACATGATTACCGGAATGGGGTAAAGCCTTGGCAATTTGATCCGACGAAGTGGACGGTATGGATTTTGAATAAATTCGGGTTAGTGACCGATGTTCGTCGTGTCCCCGACCAAAAAATCAAAGAGGCTCAAGAGGCCGTTCGTCAGCGTCAGTTGGCTGCTAAATAGTGATTTTAGCTCCTCATCGACCTTTTGGGTGAATGATTTTTTGAATGCGAGGATTAGAGAGTTCCTGTTTCCAGATGGGGTCACTTAAAAGGCTCGATTGGATGGAAGAGGGATTTATTTTATAACCTTTCATCAATACTTCGTAGGCTTTTTCTTTTTTATTTTGAATGAGGTAAAGCGTGGCTTGAGCGTAGATCCAAGAGGCGTTTTGAGGGGTTTTTTTGAGTTGAAATTGAACCGCTTTTTCAGTGACCTCAAATCGTCCGCATTGGGCAAGTATTCCAAAAGTGTTTTGAATCATCTCTGTTGGCAGATTTGGAAGTTGCAAGAGTGCAAGCGCGGGGGAATCAATCTCTTCAATTTTCTTTTGTGAGAGGAGATTTTGGATCAGTTGTAAGTAGAGATCTGGATCATCCGTCGTACTTAAAAGATTTGTTCGAATTTCTTTTTCCGATTCAGTAAGTTGAACTTGATCTTTAATGATTTTTAAAATGTTTAGATACTGACTTTGGTAGGGATCCTTGAGAAGGGCCTTTTCAAGGAGGGTTTTTGCTTCTGAGAAATTTCTTTTTTGAAGTAATACCTCACTAAGTCGCATGATGACTTCAGCGTGATCAGGGGCGAGTTCAAGGGCTTGTCGATAGGCGTATTCGGCCTCAGTAAACATTTTACGATAGAAATAGAGGTTTCCGATCGCACATCTCAGTTTTGAGAAAGATCGTGTGGCGGGAGGATCTTGAAAATAACCCGGTTCGGAGATTAAGAAAGCGGTGTAATGATCCCAAAAAGTGCGATCTTTTTGAATGATTTCAGAAGTGATCTCGCGAACGGGTTCAGAATTGATTTTAAGCAATAAGCCATGGGGAGTTGCGTAGTCATACATCCAAGGAATCGGAAAGCTCTCCTCTAGATAGAAGGCGTGATTATTTTTATTTTTCTCAAAAATTTCTTTAGCGATTAGGCCATTAATTAAAAAGACATCCTCAAATCCGCTCAGTTCGACTTTTCCGTTGGATTCTTTGGTCGCTTTTTGTTGGGCAGCTTCGTTAAAGCATCGATTGAATTCTTCGTCTGTAGGAAGGATTAATCCTTGTTTGGGATATTGGTGAGGGCGCCCCAGCCACTTTTCAAATGGGGTAAACGTTTTTGGGCGATAGAGATCGTCGTAGTGGTGTCGGATATAATCTAAATAATAATGATCGGCCAAAGCATTTTGGGTGATGATGTACAAATCGGATCGATCAAAAGTGGGATCTTTTTTCCATCGTGGATTCTGGGGGCTTTCACAGAATATGGTATAGGTTGGAATAAACCGGCCTGGATCCGTTCCGCCATAAATAATCGCTCCGGGTTCTAAATCACGGAGCATATCGACGCCGAAATGCCATCCGAACCAACGATCCTTCTGATTGGAGGTTGCAATATTATCTTGGAGAGGAATTAAACAAAGGAGCGCCATGGCTGGAACCCAAGGTGAAAAATTAAAATTATTTTTGCTTTGAAGATAAACTGTTCCTGACATGAGTCCGTACCCGATTCCAACGACGAGGATACAATGGGATTGAAGGTGAAAGACCTTCATCATCCATTGAGAGAGGAGATCAATGGTGGGTGGAGGAGAGATAAAGGTCATCAGAATCGCCAGAAAGAAGTAACTCAGTGTTAATGAATAAAGCCACGATTTTTGTCGTTTGGAAAAGCGATGGAGATAAATAAAGAGAGGAAAGAGCGCGAGGACGAGTGGAAGTGAGAAGTTGTCCTCAAGACTATGATAGTACATCCAGATCCCCTGGCCTATTTTCTTAAAGTATTGAAACTGATCTTCGGCGGTCGAATGGGATAGGTTGATATCGGGAGGAGTATATTTGACTAAAGGGCCGAGAGTGCTTTTTATAAGAGTCGTTAAGCTGTCTCCATATTGTCCTCTGGAGAGGGCATGATAAAACCCTCCTTTTTCACTGGCATATCCCCAATTCATCGGAGGGTTGGTGGAGGAGGCAAATCTCATAAATCCGTAGAGGCTTAGTGCCATCCACCCTAGAAGGAGAATGGTAATGATTGATTTCCAGCGAAGCGTAGAGTTCAGCAAAAAACCGATGAATAGACTGGTGGAAAGAATAAAAAAGAGACCGAGGAAGGACTCGATTGCAAACCATTCCTTCAACCAAAGAGTCAAAAGAAAAAGTGCCATCAGAGATCCAAGCGTCGCTTTTAATACGATTCTCCAATCAATCTGTTTCGTTTTCCAGAGAATCACCAGGGAACTCACAAAATAGAGAATGAGCGTGAGACGTTGAGTGATCGTTTGCAGATCTGAATTATTAGAAAACCAAACCATGAGTGTCATCGAAGAGAGAGCAAGAGAGAGCACGGCGAGAAAGAAATCGGCAAAGAAATCGGGGTCAACTCTCCAGACACCGAATAGAAAAATGGGGGCTAAAAAAAACAACGTTTGATGATTTGTCAGTCCGAGAGAGAAAAGGAAGACCGAGGCGTAGATCCATCGTTTTTCCTCGGGAGATCGAGTCCAACGATAGAAACAGAGGAGAGTTGACATCAGGCAGAGGGCATTGAGGGTGTAGACTTCAGCGATCACCGCTTGACTCCACATGACATCACTAAAGGCAATGATCATTCCTGAGGTGATTCCACACCAAAGTGAGGTTTTTTGAAGAAGTGGAATGGAGGTGTTAATTCGTGCACCGATCCAACGGGAGGAGTGAGTGACGAGGAGAGCGAGGAGTCCATTGGCGAGGGCCCCACAGATCGCGGAGAAAAGATTGACGCGCCAGGCTACATTTCCATAAGGAAAAAAATTCGAGAGGAGCCACGTTCCGATTGTCCAGAGGGGATATCCGGGAGGATGGGGGACCCCGAAATGAACGGCGGCGGTGATAAATTCCCCTGAATCCTCCAAAGTAACGCTCGGAGCGAGGGTGTAGAGATAAACGGAGAGGGAGAGAAAAAAAACCACGCAAAAGGCAAGCGCGTCCCATTGGGTGAATCGAGGATTGAGTCGAGGTGAATCCATGCGGTGAGAAACCACTCTAAGCGATTTTTTTTTAAGAACAATGAAATACAATATACCGATCCCCACTACCGTCCAAAACAACTTTGGATTTGAGAGGGGGATTGAAATCCTAAAGCAGTTCTCGCGCAACGACGCGACGCCGCAACGTCAGAGAAGGAGAGGATCGTGAGCTCTTTCCTTTCGGCGCCTCCAGAGAATCTCTCCCGTTTCTTTGAAAAAAGGATTTTCAAAAAACGATCGTGTTTCTCTGGAGGGGATTGGTTCCACCTCTCCTCGGAAAGAGCTCACGATTCTCTCAGTGAGAAGTTCTCGAATTTGTTTTTAATGGAGCGCCGATCCGGCAGCTGCCGGAGCGGCATGGGTGAGGGGTGGATTTGAGGACGAGAAGGGAAAGTCAAAATGCCCCCCTTCGCCCATGCCGCCCGGCGGTCGGCGCTCCATTTCTATTTTTAAAAATAGGGAGGAGGCTCGGAGGAGCTGTGGTCAGAACGAGGGGGGAGTAGGGATTTAACGTCGCGTCGTTGCGTGAGACAATGTATTTAAGATTTATTTTTGAACACTACAAACTGATACCATTGATCTGATCAGCTTTAAGCAGATTAAAAGTTCATTGGATCTTTAAAGAAGTATAGTCGAGGTATTTTTTCCAGATAAGGCGAAACGAGGGGGTTAATTCTTGGGGGTTGGATTGGATCCAATTTTCGATTTCGGAAATGGAAAAGAATTTGACCTCCGTGATCTCCTCTTGTTGAAAATGAAAGGGACCGTTGTGGGTTCCTTGGTAGAGCCAGAGGAACTCCCATCCGGTTTCGGCGCAGGGGGAGAGTTTAAAAAGGGGATGGAGGGGGGGGCAAGGGTCGAGTCCTAATTCTTCATGGATCTCGCGGGTGCAGGCGGTTTCGTAGCTCTCTCCGGCGTCGACGTGTCCGCTGCAGGAGGTGACCCAGAGGAGGGGGTGGAGGTCTTTCAGGGGGGATCTTTTTTGAAGGAGAATTTCTCCTTGGGAATTAAAAATGAGAATGTGAACGGCGCGATGGAAGAGATTTTGCGCATGAATTTTGGAGCGTGTTTCTTGACCGATCACGTGATCATTTTCATCGACGAGATCGAAATATTCCTCTTTTTTTTGCGGGTTCATCGTGAGTGTTTTTGGGGAGTGAGGGGGAAAGAGAAAGGAGATACATTATTTACGATTGGCACGCCAGAGGAGGTAGAAGCCGAGGGCTTGAAAGATAATATTGGGAGCCCAGATGATGAGTTCTGGATAAGCGGCGGCATTCTTTTTAAAGGCCTCTGCAAGAACAATCAAAAAATAGTAGGCGATGACGATTCCGAGACTGATCGCGACACCGACAGAGGTTTCGCGTCGTCGGGTTTGAATCGCAAGCGGAATACCGACGAGTGTAAAGGTGAGGCAGGAGAAACCGAAGGCGATTCTTTTTTGGAATTCAGTGAGCATCGAGGAGATCCGAGATTTTTCTTCGAGTGCGCTGGAGTAAAAGATCTCATTGGAAAGATCGGAAAGGGTGGAGATTCCGAGGCTTCTTTTTTCCTGCTTTTTGCTGGAGGGATTTTGGAAGGGAATATGAATCGGCATCTCTTCGGCTCGGGCTCCGACTTGGAGTCGTTCAGTGGCTCCTTGACCGACTCTTTCCTCTTGGCGAACATGATTTAATTTAAGAATGATTTTAGATTGAATGAGGTCGATCGAGATCTCGCCGGAGTCGGCTCGGATTGAGCGAATCGGTTTTCCGGATGGATCGACTTGCCAGAGAAAAACGGAGGTGAGTTGAGTGCCGGCTCGTTCCCGAATAAAAAGTCGATAACCAGAGAATTGATCGATCGGTTGACCGGGTGTAAAAAGAGCGAGGGGGTTACTGCTGACGACCTCGTAGGCGATCTCTTTAAAGGATTGGCGACATTGAGGGGCGATATAGGAGTTCACAAAAAAACTGAATCCTGTAAAGACGAGTGCCATTCCGAGGGCGGGAGCGATGATCGGGGCAAGACCGATTCCACTGGCTTTGAGGGCGAGGAGTTCACGGTCTTGAGACCATCGTCCAAAGACGAGTAGAACGGCCATGAGGAGTCCCCACGGGAGAGTGTAGGTGAGGGTCCAAGGGATGAGCAGATAGACCAGTTTAAAGATGAGAAAAAGGGAGACCTCGGAGTTGAGGATGAGGGAGAAGATATCTTTGAAGACATTGACGAGAACGAGTAAAAAGGTGAGGACTCCAATCGTACTCAGAGAGACGAGGAGGAGTTCTTTAAAAAGGTAGCGGTAGATGATTTTCATGAAAGAGATTTAAGAAATGGAGTTGAAGAGCGTGAGCATGAGAGATCTTCTGAGGTGGATTTAAAAAGGCAAGGTCGATCTTTTATACGATTAGTTTTTGGCAAAGGATTTAAATCTGTTATCGTTTTGTATGCCCTCCTCCTTTGATGCGCTTCAGACCTTACGACTTCCTGATGAATGGCAGCGGCAGGCGATACAGTTTTTGAAGGAGGGAAAGGATGTGATCGTTCAAGCTCCGACGGGAGCGGGAAAGACTTATGTTTTTGAGCAATTTTTTCAACAATCGAATCTCTCTCGTCAGGCGATTTATACGGTTCCGACTCGGGCGCTTGCGAATGATAAGTATGCGGAGTGGAAAAAATTAGGTTGGAAAGTCGGAGTGACAACAGGGGATTTAGTGGTTGATCCGGAGGCTCCGGTCGTCGTCGCGACATTGGAGGCTCAACAGGCACAGAAAAATGCGGCGATTTTCGTTGTCGATGAATATCAAATGTTGGGGGATTCTTCGCGAGGACATCATTATGAAGGAGTGATTTTAGGCCTTCCACTCACGACGCAGTTATTGTTGCTCAGCGGAAGTGTAGCGAATCCTCAAGCCGTTCAGAAGTGGTTGCAGCGTCAAGGTCGTACGGTGGAGATTGTGAAAACGGAGGTACGTCCGGTTCCGTTGGAGGAGATGGAGATTGATCGACTCTCGCGTTCGATTCCCGATTTTATTACCGGTTTTTGGATTCGACGACTAGCGGCGGCGATTCAAGATCACCTCAGTCCCGTACTCGCCTTTGCCCCTCATCGTCGAGATGCAATGAAACTCGCTCGTCAAGCGGCCAGTATTCCCTGTGACCAACCGTTGGAGTTGACGAAGGAACAGATCGAACTTGCGGGGCCGGATCTGCTGCCGCTTTTACGAAATCGAGTCGCTTATCATCATAGTGGTTTGACCTATGCGCAGAGAGCGGGATTAATTGAGCCGCTGGCGAAGGCCGGTCAACTTCGAGTGGTGGTTGCGACTTTGGGATTAAGTGCAGGAATTAATTTTTCACTTCGATCCGTTTTAGTGACGAGTACGCAGTATGCGGTTCGAGGAATTCCGGTGGAACTTTCTCCTGCGGAGTTGCTGCAGATGTTTGGTCGAGCGGGGAGACGAGGATTGGATGAAGTGGGGTATGTGCTCGTTTCTCGTGAATCGGCGCGACTTTGTAATGGAAGACCGGGAAATCTTGTGAGAAGTCGATCACTTCCGTGGAGTCCGATTTTGCGTAAAATCCATCGTTCACCTGCGGGAACAGAGCAATCGATGGAGATTTTTGAGAAGTATCATCGGGGATTATTTTCGGAGGAGCCGATTCGACTCGGCTGTGAATCGACACAAAAGTTGGAACGTCCGTTGCCTTGTGGGCTTCTGACGGATACCGCTCGGGCTCGATTAGTGAGACGAAAGACCAAACGATTTAAAGGGTGTAAGGGGTGTCCGCATCGTCATGAATGTTATCGTTTGAGTCCTCAACCGACGATGGCGTGGATGTGGGTGCGATTGGGGTTGCTCGATAAAGATTTGCTTTTGACCCGTCGGGGAATTGCGATGAGTCAATTTTTAAGTACCGAGGGACTTGGGGTCGTTGCCGCACTGGAGGATGAGCGTTATGGGATGGAGGATTTAGTGAATGATTTAGGGAATTTGGCGGCCGGAGAGCGTTTTTGCGGCTACGAGCCACGATGGACCGGACGTTTAGCGATGGCATGTCAACAGGCCTATCGGGATAATTCGTGGGACGGTTTTTTACAGGATGGAATGCCGGTTAATTATGGCTATGGAGCTCGCGATATTATTCATACCTTGCGACAAGGGAAATCGGTCACTCCTCAGATGTTGCCTGAGAATGCGAATCGAGGGGATGTCGATCGATTATGGTTGGAGTGGAAGAGTCTTTTAAGGCAAATCGCTATGGGGGAGGATTTAGAGTGGGATCGTTGGCGGGAGTTGCAAAAGATCGCACGGAAGGAGTTGGATCTGCATGATGAGGAGACGAATTTAAACTTCCCTCCGCTGACGGCACTTCAACAACGACCGATGGAGCATCGTTTGGGGTAAGTCTCTTAGGAACACTACCGTCCCAAACAACTCTGAATTTGAGAGGTGAATTAGAGGAGGGAGATTGAAATCCTCAAGCAGTTCTCGCGCAACGCCGCTACGCCGCAACGTCAGAGAGGGAGATGATCGTGAGCTCATTCCTTTCGGCGCCTCCTTCGTCGGCTACCGCCTCCCGAGAATCTCTCCCGTTTCTTTGAAAAAAGGAATTTCAAAAAACGATCGAGCTTCTCTGGAGGGGTTCAGTTTCACCTCTCCTCGGAAAGAGCTCACGATCCTCTCAGTGAGAAAATCTTGGATTATTTTTTGTATGATGGGAGGAGAAGTTCTGACCCCAAGCGCATAAGCGATAGATCCCTGTTTTTAAAAAGTGATCGAAAGCTCGTTTTCGAGAACTTTTTAGAAATAGGGAGGAGGCTCGGAGGAGCCGTGGTCAGAACGACGAGGGGGGGAGTAGGGATTTAACGTTGCGTCGTTGCGTGAGACAATGTATTTAAGATTTTTTTGTTTTGGACTCTAATGTCTTATGAATTCAACTTTTCATTGTCGAAAAGTAATTTCGGGTTAGCTTTTTTGGCTATGAGTCAAAAAATTCCAGTTACCGTTCTCACCGGCTTTTTAGGATCCGGAAAAACGACCCTTTTAAATCGCATTTTAACCGAGAAACATGGCAAACGGATCGCTGTCATTGAAAATGAATTCGGGGAGATTGGGATTGATCATCAACTGGTGATTCAATCGGACGAAGAGATTTTCGAAATGAATAACGGTTGTCTTTGTTGTACCGTTCGCGGAGATTTGATTCGAATTTTGGGGAATCTCCTCAAACGTCGAGATCGTTTTGATCATATTCTGATTGAAACCACGGGTTTGGCAGATCCCGGTCCAGTGACTCAAACTTTTTTTATGGATGAGGATTTGAAGGACAATTTTTCTTTAGATGGAGTGGTCACGGTGGTCGATGCAAAGCATATTCTTCTTCATTGGGAGGAGGCTCCTGAGGTTAAGGAACAGGTCGCTTTTGCCGATGTTATTTTATTAAATAAAACGGATCTCGTTCCTCTCAGTGAGGTGGAGGCTTTAGAAAAGCGAATTCGCTCAATGAATCGTTTAGCGAAAGTCTATCGCACTGAGCGTTCTAAAATTGAGATGGAGAAGGTGATGGGTCTTGGAGGATTTGATTTAGAACGAATTTTAGAGCATGAACCGGATTTCTTGCAAGCGGCCTCGAAGACTTTAGGGGAGAACAAGGATCATGATCATGGAGATTCACATGATCACGATCATGACTGCGAAGGCGTTGGTTGTGGGCATGAATCGCATTCTCATTCTCATGAACATTCTCACGAATGTGATAAAGATCATGTTCATGGTCCCGATTGCGATCACGATCATGATCATGAGGATCATCATCATGATGAGAGTGTGAAGTCGGTGGGGATTCAAAGTTTGAACGAAATGGATGGACAGAAGTTAAGTGCATGGATCAGTGAGTTACTTCGAGAAAAAGGGGCCGATATTTTTCGGATGAAAGGGGTTTTGAATGTGAAGGGCTCACCGAATCGAGTTGTTTTTCAAGGAGTGCATATGACTTTTGAGGCTAATTCCGATGTTCCTTGGGGAGATGAAAAACGTCAAAATACATTAGTGTTTATTGGTCGTAATCTCGACAGAGAAGCGTTGAATGCGGGATTTAAGAGTTGCTACGTGTCATGATCAAGGATTCTCGATGAGCATAACAGGTTTAGATTCTCCGTTACATGAGGTTTTTAAGTTTACAGCTGGAGATGCGATTGGGGCACTCGCTTGGTCCCCTGAGGGAGAAAGAGTTGCGATCGGTTCTCTTGCTGGGGAGTTGATTGTTTTTGAAGTTTCTACTCAAAAACCGCTCCTCTCCATTTCTGAAGCCCATTTGTTAGGAACGCAGGCTTTAGCCTGGTCTCCGGATGGAAAGCGATTGGCCTCGGGGGGGTGTGATGGAAAAGTGAAGGTTTGGGATTTATCCGCTGGAGTGCCAATCGGAGAATATCTTTTTAAGGGGGCTTGGGTGAGTCATTTATTGTGGGGAGTATTTAAAAAAGGGACCCAAAAAAAGGGATATCTGATTGCTGCCGCTGGGAAAAAAATCGTTTGTTTGAACGATGAAGGGGAAGTGAATCATCTTTATCCGGATCATCCCTTTGGGATTGAAGATTTGACGTGGCGACCGAAGAGTGCGCAGTTTTCAGTCTCTTGCCATGGAGGGGTGTCCGTTTGGAGCGTGATGAAGTCGAAGTTAGAGCGGACCTATGAATGGAAAAATCCGGCGATTTATCATCGTTGGAGTGAGGATGGACAGTGGATTGCAGCTGGGGGACAAGATGGTTCTGTTCATATTTGGATTGCTAAAAGTGGGGTCGATTTTCATATGGGAGGCTATATGCGCAAAGTTGATCGATTAGCATGGCATCCGGGAGGACGTTGGTTGGCGACTCCCAATGGTGGGAATCTTGCGATTTGGGACTGTTCTCCACCCGGACCTGAAGGGCGTATTCCCGATGAATATGCGTGGCATGAAAAGAATATTATCAGTTTAGGGTATCAACATCATGGTGATCTTTTAGCAACAGGAGGAGAAGAGGGGCATGTTGCTTTTTGGCTTCCTGGAAAACGGGATTTTCCGGTTGGAAAGCTAGCGCTTCAATCCGCCGTATTACAGTTAACCTGGAGACCGGACGATCAAGCGATAGCGATTGGAATGCAGTCGGGCGAAATTCGAATTTTTGATCGAGGATAAATCGATGTTATGGGTCGTCCTTAAATATTTGATTACGGCCGCAATGGTCGTTTTGATTTCCGAATGTGCAAAACGAAGTGATAAGCTGGGAGGACTGATTGCGGCACTTCCTTTGGTGACAATCTTAACTCTTATTTAGCTTTTCATTGAAAAGCAGTCGATGGAGAAGATTTCAAATCATGCCTGGTATACTTTTTGGTATGTTCTTCCGACCTTACCGATGTTTTGTAAGCGTAAATTCAAGCACCCCCTAGTCAAAGGAGTCACTTGGCTCGTATCGTTATGATATGAAGCAGATGACAACACAAGAGCCATTGATATTGAAGCGGGATTGTTTAGGGAGGATTAGACATAATCCTGAGCAACGAGAAGCGTTGCTAACCTAACTTCCTGAAAAAATTCTCGAATTTTTTGGATATTACCTATGAAAACAGGTTTTTTGGCTTAGAGCTTTCTGCCTACAGGAGCGATCCAGCTTGGGGGTGAGCTAAAGAGTTTATGGATTTTTAGTTTCTCGATTAACTTTTCA
>CAMCYL010000052.1 GCA_945883905.1 Akkermansia muciniphila
ATTAACCTCATTCCACCCCATGCCGTGACTTCCTGATCCGTGTATTCAATCTCAAATTTTGGACTCACCATATTGGTGAATCCTCCCTTATCCCTTTTTACCTCTCAAATCATTTTTTTTTAAACTTCTATTGCATGAATTGGGTTAAACGACGTGAGCTCACCTCACGAACCAGCGGCTCATCCTCGACGAGCAGGACGAGTCCTTTGCCAGACCAATGCGTTGAATCTTGTTTTAACTTCGGACTTAACTCCTGCTCGAGAGGCACAGGAAGATAAACCTCAAAAACAGTCCCCATACCCACTTTCGACTGAACATTTAAAAACCCTTGATGTCCTTGGATAATTCCTAAAACAGCGGAAAGACCTAATCCTCTTCCTGTAAATTTAGTCGTATAAAAGGGCTCGAAAATTCGCTTTAATGTTTCCTCGGACATTCCAGATCCGGTATCCCTGACTTTAAAACGAATATAAGGTCCGACTTGTGACTCGGCGCTAAGAATCCCTCCCTTCAAATCGTTTTCATTTAAAAAGACAGAGCGAGTTTCGATCAATATCTCCCCCACTTGACCTCCAATTGAATCACCAGCATTGATCACGAGATTCATAACGATTTGTCGGATTTGAGCACTATCGACAAATACATTGGGAAGAGAGTCTTGAAGATCCAAATTTACAACAATTCGTTTATCCAACGAGTGCTGAACAAGATTCAATGTTTCCTGAATAAGAGAATTCAACTCATAGTGACACTTCTCAAAGCGCCCCTTCCCTGCGTACGCCAACATTTGAGAACATAACTCAGAGGCTCGATAAGAGGTCTGCTCAATAACCTCCAAGGCATGGTGTGCGGAATGTTCTAAAGGGAGGGTCGATCGTACAAACTCCGCATTCCCAATGATTCCCGTGAGTAAATTATTAAAGTCATGAGCAATCCCTCCTGCCATCACTCCTAAACTTTCTAGTTTTTGTGTTTGAAGCAGTTTTTGGTCAAACTCCTTTCGATCGGAGATATCCTGGAAAGTTCCAAAAATTCGATAGATTTTTGAATCTTTCAACTCGACTTTGCCCACACTATGAGTCCAGAAATAACGTCCTTTTTCACTACAAATCGGTAGTTCTAAATCCCATCCTTGATGACTCTGAATCGCATTTTCCACGGCCTTCTGGATCACTGGTTGAACCTCTTTGGGATAGAAACTGAAGGCACGTTCAATCGTCATTTTCTCATCAACCGCTACGTCATGAAGCAGATAGGTCTCCCGACTCCAATAGAGCTCCTTTGATTCCGGATAGTAGATCCACCCTCCCACTTTTGCGACGCCGACAATTTCACCGAGAGTTTGAGCATCAAATTGTTGTCTTTGCTCCCTCTCTTTTTTCTCTGTAATTTCTAATTGGATATTAATAAAGTGACGGATCGCTCCTTGAGAATCACGAACAGGGATAATGGTTGTTCGAGCCCAATAATAGTCCCCCGAACTTCTCTTGTTTTTAATATCTCCATGCCACATCTCTCCTAAAAGGATCCTCTCCCAGAGTTCCTTAAAAAAGAGCGACGGATGGTATTCTGACTTTAAAATACGAAGGGAGGCCCCAAGGAGTCGTTCTTTCTTAAATTGAGTCACAGAACAAAAGAGCTCGTTCACTTCGACGATATTCCCCTGAAGATCAATCTTACTTAACATCAACTGCTCTTGAAAAAAGGAGCTTAACCCTTCCCACGAACTCAGGACTCGATCGTCTGAACAGAACATTCAAATGTTTTACATTAAAACCGATCAAAAATCAAAAAAAACTAAATCGATCAATCCTCGTAATTTCCATTGACCTCAGTCGACGACTCTCTACGTTCCACTCAGGAATTCCTTCTCATGCTTTTGTTTCACCACCTTTGCCCGAAGAACGGGTCCCCCTAAAAAAACATCAAAAAACAATCTACTAAAAACTAAAAGGATAAAACATATGGGTACACAAACTGGTACAGTTAAATGGTTCAGCGCGGAAAAAGGTTTCGGATTCATCGCTCAAGATGGCGGTGGAGCGGATGTCTTCATGCATAAGAATTCGATCTCTGGAAATCTTCCGACAGAGGGACAAAAAGTTACTTTTGACGTCTCCCAAGGCAAAAAAGGTCCTCAAGCCGATAACGTTAAGACTGTCTAATTTTTTTATTTTCTGATTTTGGTCTGAATTTCTTCTACGATTTTTAATCAAAAAAGGAAAAAATAAATGGGTAAATCCCTCAAAAAGAAACCGGTCAAGAAAGTCGTGGTTAATAAAGGCCCTAAGAAAAAGGCTGGCAAAAAATAGTTCAATTTCATTTTTGAATTGATGGCTTCCTTCTTATTCATTGAGAAGGAAGCCTTTTTTTTGAACTTGCCTCCCCCTCATTCCCCGTGTGAAATAACAGGCAAATTTATGAATAAACCCGTCGCATTAAAGCCCAACGAAGAAATCGATCTCCTCCCTGAACAACGCAAAAGTGACTCCCTCTGGGTTGTTTGTATTCGTAACGAGGAGACAGGAAAAATGATTAAAGAATTCACCTTTAAGACAGAAGAGGCCGGAAATGAATTTATCGATCAAGTGATCGAAGAGTCAGAATAATCCAAGTCCTCAAATTCCCCCCTTCGCCCATGCCGCTCCGGCAGCTGCCGGATCGGCGCTCCATTGAAATCCAACGTCACCACTGTGCCATTCCCGATTCCATCGGGACTGTTGCTTTAATGAAAACCGTTCTATCTCCATTCATGCCGAGGATATTTTCGAGCGAGTTCAAGCTTTAGAGTCGGATAGGTCTCCTTCCAAAAACTCTTCAACGATTTCGTCATCTGAACCGGTCTCTGATTCGGAGCTAAAATTTCGATTAAGAGCGGAATCCTCCCTCTCGCAATGGTCAGGTCCTCCTCAACGCCATAAAGGGCTTGAATCGTCGCCGATAAGACCGGTTCTCGATCGACATAATAAGAGATCTTTGCCCTCTTGCCTCCCGGCAACTCCTTCCGCTCTGGAAGCTCTCTCTCAAACTCTCGTCGTTGTTCATGGGAAAGCCAAGAATCCAAAGCCGGCCAAATGGCGCGATCTTTTACCTCTTTATAACTCAATGCCCCTTCACAGAGCTGATGAACGATCAAATCTCGATCCTCCAATTCAAATGGCCTAATTTCCCACTCCGGACACCATTTTACAAAACAATTAATCCGCACGATCCATTGATCGACTCGATCATCCCAGCCCTTGAGCGGAGAGCCCTCTTTTAAGATCGATTCTGCCAATAAAGAAGAGGCCTCAGGACTCGGAGTCGCATCGCGTCGCTTCGCCTCCAACACCAAATCATCAAACTGCATATAGGTCTCTGAAAATACTTTTTTCAAAATCGGATCCCAAACTAATCGCTTCCCGTGAACAAAACGATCTCCCCCCATCTCCATTAACCACGATTCTGATACCGCCGTGACCGCCCCTAAACGCACTGTGAGCTCCTTCTCTTTTCCCTCGATCTCCTGAATCTCGGTCGCCACGACAACTCTCGACTCTTGGACTCCGGAATCGGAAGAGATCACTCCGCGTCGCCCTCCCGAAACGGCACAGCGCAAGGTTCCTCCATCTAAACGAACGGCCACCTGATCGGAAAATCCGGCAAGAACAGATCTCTGAATACTCTCCTCTGAGGCTGACTTCTCAGAAATATCCATCTGTTGATCTTGAGCGATTTTTAAAAACTGCTGAAGCATCGGTTGAATCAGACGTGCCGATTGAACATGAATCCCGAGGGCGCGACATTTTCCCATCTCAAAATGACATCCCTCCGCATAACGCCACGCCCGCATCCATAAAAAGAAATCAGAAAGTGGACTTTCTCCCAAAAGATCACGTCGCAACTGCTCCTGCTTTCGATCCGTTGCCCTCATTAAAATAGTCCGACTCTGAGTCAAAACAGCAATCAAGCAAACCGCTCGAACACATCCTAATCGATTCGCCTCGATCAACATCCTCGCATAACGAGGATGAGCCGGAAAGGCGGTCATTTGCTCTCCGAGATCAGTCAAGGCCCCGGTATGAAGATCGATCGCTCCTAAAGATTTTAATAAATTTTCCGCTCGAATTAACGACTTCTCCTCCGGAGCTTCAATCCAACGAAAACCGATCAAATCATTAATTCCATGAGACTTTAAATTCAGTGCCACCTCTGATAACTCCAATCGCTTCACCTCCGGCAATTCCTGTGCCGCTCTTCCCTCGTGATCTTTAATGGACCATAACCGATAACAGACTCCGGGAGCTGTACGTCCGGCCCGGCCCGCTCGTTGATCGGCAGAGGCACGACTAATCTTTTGCACCACCAGCGTGTTGATTCCTCGATTCGAATCATAAGCGGCCACTCGAGCCCATCCGGAATCGATCACGATTCGTACCCCATCAATGGTTAAAGAGGTCTCCGCCACATTGGTGGAAACAATAATTTTTCGAGTGGAATAAGATTGAATCGCGGCATCTTGTTGATCCGGAGAAAGCTCCCCGTGAAGGGGTAAAATAATCGCTCCTCGGATACGATGCTCTAAAGCTCTCATTGTCCTCTGAATCTCGTAGGAGCCCGGCATAAAAATCAGAAGATCCCCCTCAGGATGCTCCTTCATTAATTGCTCAGCGGCTAAAGCGCTCTCCTCAAACAACGACTCCCGATCCTCTAAGGAACGAGGGTGATATCGCATCTCCACCGGAAAAGTTCTTCCTTCCGACTCGATCACCGGAGCGAACTCCCCTGATCTCGATAAATAATCCTGCAATCGTTTCATCTCCAAAGTCGCCGACATCACCACAATTTTTAAATCAGGACGACGACTCTCCTGGATCTCCATCGCCATCGCCAAAGCCACATCCCCCTCTAAATGGCGCTCATGAAACTCATCAAAAACTAAAGCCCCGACTCCTCTCAACTCTCGATCCCCCATCATCTGTCGAGTTAATATTCCCTCGGTAAGATACTCGATACGCGTCTGAGCTGTCGTTCGATTTTCTAAACGAATCCGATAACCGACCTCTTTTCCCAACTCAACGCCCCGCTCCTGAGCGACTCGCTTCGCAAGCATACGAGTCGGAAGTCGACGTGGTTGCAAAACAAGAACCTTCAGATTTGAGTTTAATCCCTGATCGGCAATCCATTGCGGAATTTGAGTCGATTTTCCAGATCCCGTTGGCGCCTTTACTAAAAGCCGTCGATGGGCTTGAAAGGAGGATAGAAAGTGCTCTTGAACATCATGAATGGGCAACGGGATTTTCATGCCAAAGAAAAAGGCTCGGTTTCCCGAGCCTTCTTAAAAAATAGAACTTAAAACAATTAAGGGATTAAGGTAATTTCGATCTGTTTATCCATTCGGGTAAACAAAAGAGTTCGATGTAGATGCAAACTGGTGACAAGGGCGCCAATCGTATGCCCTTTATTTTTCTCCGACTTGATGAGATTTACCAATAAATTTAAACCCATGGAGTCAACCATCTTTACGAGCTTCATATCTAAAACAAGCTTTTGAGAACTTGCCATCTTCACCTGTGGTAATTCTATAATTTTATCAATCTGATCCTTAAGGCGATCCACATTGGTACTCAAAATATCCTCTTCAAAAATTAAGGACATCTGACCGTCTTGATTGAGTTCATGCTTCATATCAGAAAACTGTAGAACAAATAAACAAGCTTTCAATCTTAAAGATAATGCCGCCAATTAAGATGAGAGAAAATCGGACTTCTCCACTCACAGTTTTGAAGAAAATCAAGGTCAATTTGATTGCTCATAATTTGATCATAAAGCCGATTAAAACGCAAAAGATGATCCTTTGTCCTTTTGACCGCATAGGGAACCATCGTTCCCGTCTTCATAATAAAGGCCCAATCACTCGATTGCGCTAATAAAAGCTCCCGAGCCGCTTGAGCGATTGCACGTTCGGTCAAACCATAGGAATCTCGAAAACGTCGCGCCATTTCAATCATTCTTCCGGTCGCCAAATGGAGGTGAGGATAAATCCAAGAATTCGATCCCTCTAACCAAACCTCCCAATACCCTTTGCTTCCCCAAGAGGAGGCGGAGGGGGTCGATAACGGTTGAGTCGGATAAATCGTTAAATACTCAGAGGGAGTAATCATTTTAAAGGTTTTTTGATCAAAAGCACTTTTACGAAATAAATAATTCAAAAACTCCGGTCCCTCATACCACCAATGTCCGTAAAGTTCCGCATCATAGGGAGAAAGAACAATCGGAGGAACTCCCATCGAACCTCTTAAATGCTCTATTTGTTTCTCCCGATTAAACATAAAATTCCCCGCATGGCTCGCCGCTTTCTCCCGCGCCGCAGCAGGACGATACCACTCTTTTTCCCCTCCTCGGCCGGTAATTCGATGATACTTAATTCCAATAAACTTTCTCATCCCATTGGATTGAAGATAGGGCTTCACATAGTCATACTCCAAGTCATAGCCCGCATCTCGATAAAACTCTCGGTAATCCACATCCCCTGGATAGCCCACCTCAGCACTCCAAACCTGCTGGCTCGACTCCATATCGCGACCAAAAGCCGCCGGCCCACTCGGGGTGATAATCGGGGAGTAGATTCCATACGGGGGCCGAGGCTCAGCAAAGAGAACCCCATGACTATCGACAATAAACCAACGAATCTCCGCCTCCTCTAAGAACTTTTCAATCCCAGGGACATAAGCACATTCCGGCAACCAAATCCCTCTTGGATTTCGACCAAAACAGTCTCGATAATGATCTCTTGCGACGAGGATTTGAGCCCGAATCGCCTCCGGATACTCGGTCATTAACGGAAGATATCCGTGGGTCGCTCCACAGGTGATAATTTCTAAAAAACCGTGATCTTGAAACTCTTTAAAACCGGTCAATAAATTGCACTGATATCGATCTGCAAATACCGTCCGACAATGCTCCAAACGATGATAATAAAACCAAGCCAATTCATGAAGAGCCGCATCCAATCGTGTCCGATCGATCTCCTTTCGACAAAATTCTAAAAGCCGCTCCAAATACCGAAGATATCGACTCTGCAACAATGGATCCATCAACATGGAACAAAGCGTCGGAGTCATCGACATCGTTAAACGAAATTCGACCTGATCCCGCCGCAAATCCTCCATCATCGTCAATAACGGAATATAGGTTTCGGTAATCGCTTCGTAGAGCCAATCCTCTTCTAAAAATTCTTCGTATTCCGGATGACGCACATAGGGCAAATGAGCATGGAGGACGAGGGCGAGATATCCTTGAGGATGAGAACTCATGAAATCACTTTACCGCAAAACTACCGAATTCGACCGATCGGTTCGGATAAAGCGGGCTGTGCGGTCGCTTTCACCTCCCCAGCATAGTCAGAACAACGAACAAAGGAAAGCATGGCAGATCGCTTCTCAACCGCATCCGAAGAGATCGCTTCAATCGGAACGAAAAACTTTCCATCCGGCAGGACAAAATGATAGCTAAAAGTTCCATCCTCTCTTAATTTAATCTCACTTCCATCAATCCGAACTCGTGCCTTCGGATCAGTTCCTCCATAGATAATCAGTTCTGCATTCACATGCATAAAAAAATCGCGGGATTTTCCGCCCCCAAAGGGACTACTCAAACTCGTGACCCATTCGCTCGATTTCCATTGCCCAGAACTTTGCATCTCTTGAAAACGTCTCTTGAGCATCTCCGTGATCTCCTCCGATCCAGACTGAACTCGACGAATCAGATCTCCCTCTCCTAAATAACTCATCAACACCTGCATCTGATCCTCGGTCAAACGCTTGCCTTGGCCCACCGGGAAAGGAAACTCAAAGCCCTCTTCTTGTAAACGAGCCAAAGCCGTCGCAAGACTCTCCCCTTCAAGCATATAGTTCTTAATTAAATCTCGAAGCGCTCCAAAAGAAAAATTCATCGGAATCGTCACAAATGAGGCTTGGGCTCCCTGTGCGATTTGATCCCGGGGAGCGCTGACCGTTTGCGAGCGACAAATGACTGTAAATTTTCCATCTCGAGAATAATAACCGATCTCTGCATAAAAACGATGATTCGGCTGATTTAAATGAAGATACCAATTACGAGTTCCTTCAAAAATCTGAATTTGCTGAAGTCGATCCCCTTTCTCCGAATAAACTTGGAGAAATAACTTCCCCTCTGCAGAATCCCGTGCGGCATCTTGAAACTGTTGCCATGTCAGATCCCAATAAACAAAGGCCCAATGAGGATCACGGCAGACGAGAAAAAGTTTTTTAGTCCCGTACGCCTCAGGAAGTTCCCCTAAATCCTCATAAGCAGGCGGCTCCGTCGAGGGAACTGGATTCTTTTTTTCAAATTGACGTGCCGCTAAATTAAAGGAACTCGGTCGAGAACGAAGAACAGGATCAACCGATTTACTGCGAGGAGACTTTGCGCTCTTCTTTTTAGAGGCGCTTTTTAAACCAGAGACTTTAGACTGAGCAGTCGCTTTCTGTTTGACGGTTTTCTTACGAGTACTGTTCGCCATAGTCTCTCCTTCATTGATTGATCTAAAAAACCCTTCGTATACCCGATCATGGGAACGAATCGATTAATATTCCCCCTGTTCCCTTAAAATGAAAAGGTAAATTTAACAAAAAAAGAGGGGAAAATCCCTCAGAGAATCGCTTGAATTAATTGATCTATTTGAGACACCCGATGCTTCGCACTGAGAGAGATTCGTAACCGCGCTTTTTTTCGAGCAACGGTCGGATATCGAATCGCAACAGCAAGGATTCCCCGCTCTAAGATTCGTTGCGACAACGCTACGGCTTTAATTTCATCCCCCACGATCCAGGGAAAAATCGGACTCTGTTGATCTAAAAAAGTCTGGTCCTTGGAAATTTGATTTAATTTTTGGGAAAGGAGTCGAATATTGGCACTCAATAAATCCCGTCTTTTTTTTCCCGCCTCACTTTGAATCCATTGAATCGCCTTCAGGCTTACTGCAGAGGTCGCGGGGGAGTTCGCCGTCGAAAAGAGAAAGGAACGAGCACGATTGATTAAAAGATCGATCAGCTTTCTCGACCCCGCCACATACCCCCCCGAACTTCCGATCGCTTTACTATAAGTCCCCATCTGAATCTCCACTTGTGAAGAAAGTGCCAATGACTCTATTAATCCGGCCCCTCTCCCTCCCAAAACCCCCGTCGCATGGGCCTCATCAACCATTAACCATGCTCCATATTTTTCCTTCAGTGCGACGATTTTAGAAAGGGGCGCCAAATCTCCATCCATTGAGAAAACCGATTCCGTAACGATTAATTTTTTGCCAGAGGATTCCTTCAAAAGTTTTTCTAAATAGTCAAGATTCTGATGGGGGAAAACTCGAATCGTTGCTCCACTTAATTTTGCCCCATCGATCAAACAGGCATGACTCAGTTTATCGAGAATCACTGTATCCCCCTTTCCGACTAAAGCCGGAATGACTCCGATCGGGACCGCAAATCCACTGGAGAAAGCGAGAGCGGCCTCTGTCCCTTTAAAGTCTGCCGTCCCCTCCTCTAACTGCTCATGAATTTTTAGGTTCCCGCAAATCAGACGAGCCGCTCCACTGCCGGTTCCCCATTGTTCTATCGCCTGAATTGCGCACTCGTTTAAAAACGGTTCATTCGCAAGTCCAAGATAGTCATTGGAGGAGAAATTTAAAATTTTTCGCCCTTGAAACTCGATCTCTACTCCGGAAGGGGAATTCGTCCCACGTAAAACTCGTTTGAGATGGGATTGTTCGAGATCGAGAACTGTTTTCTCAATTTGAAAGAGCTCTTTTTTCACAAAACTTTCAACCCCTCATCAAGTGTGTGCTCTTTTGGATGGACGACATTTTTTCCGTACTTCAAATAGAGTGAAGTCTTAAATCTCGAACATGAGCCACTTTCATGCTGCACAATATGTTTCACGTAAAACTTTTGTCAAGAATGCCCCCTTTCCTGCCTTCTCCATTCCAAAATCTATTTTGTTTACTCTATTTTGCGCAATCTCTCTGCCGCCGCCTCCGGAAGAACCGAGTTCATCCAGATCCCAGTTCCCATCTCAAATCCGGCGATCCCCCCGACCCGTGGATAAACCTCTAAAGACCAACGAAACCATGGAGCACTCTCCTCTCCGACAGGCACTTGATGAAGAAATAAATTATAGGGAAACTGAGGACGTGCCACTTTACTCAATTGAGCAAAGAGAGTTCGAATCGCCTCCGAAAGTTCTAAAAGAAGTTTTGGGCTGTTAAGCGAAAAATCAGCGATCGATTTCCGAGGATAAAAAATCACTTCGTACGGAAATCGACTAACATAAGGAGTCAAGGCCACAATCTCTTCGGAATCCCAAACAATACGTCTCTTCAATCGAAGCTCCTCCTCAATCAAAACATCAAAATAAGTGCGATTCTGTTTTTGAAAATAGTCTTTATAAAAGCCATTTCGTTTTTCAAACCGAGGAGGAACAATGGGTAAGGCCACTAACTGAGAATGGGCATGGGGAAGAGAGGCCCCCGCAGTGGCTCCTGAGTTTTTGAAGAGATAAACAGAGCGAATGCCCCTCTGATTTTTCCAATAATGAAATCGATCCTGTACGGCCTTAAAATAATCGGCCATCCCCTCTCTCGATAGATTTTCAAATCGAATCAACGGATCTGACGTTTCAATTAAAACCTCATGCCCACCCACCCCAGCAACGGAAGGATAAAGAGGATGGGGAACCCCTAAAAGGGTCGATTGCAATTCAAAGGCCGGATAAAGATTTGGAATCACACGTACGGACCATCCCGGAGTATCCGCTTCTGTTCCCTCCTCTCTTTTGGCATAGACCTCCCCTGGAGTACTTCCTTCATTTCCTTGAGCAAAGGGATTAAAAAGATCGGTCGACAACTCAGAAACCGCCGCCTTATACCCATGCGGACGGTTCAGACGATCGGGAGCAAACACGACGTACTGTTCAGAAGCAGGATCGTAGCGTAATTCTGACATACAGAAACCGTTCTATCGACTATTCATCGTTCTTCAAGCGCAAGTGACTATTCATACCTAAATCCTTCCCTAAGGAATATATGAGAAGCAAATCCGCCGGTGAAACGAAATCCTTGAATATCGACAATCATCATCGCTGAATGCCTGAGAGAGATCGATCTTCGGCCGAACGACCAAGGGAATTTTTTAATTAAAATAGTCGGGTAACACCCCATGGAAGTGTAGATTGATTCTCTATATTCTGAGGCGTTTTCATGACGGATCCCTATGTCAGAATCTTATACCTCATACTTCAAATTTCTAGTCCTCCTCTTTGTCGGAGTGATTTTTGGCTATGCCCCTGCTCGCCGCGCCGCACGACTCAATCCAATCGATGCCCTACGACATGAATGATAATAAAAGGAATCTATGAATTCAAAAACCCTCTCCCCGGAAAGCCTGAATAAAATCGATGCTTATTGGCGTGCCGCCAATTATCTCTCCATCGGGCAAATGTATCTCTGTGATAATCCTCTCTTGAAACGCCCCCTCGTTCACTCCGACATCAAACGAATGCTTCTGGGGCATTGGGGAACCACCCCGGGACAGAATTTTATTTACGCCCATCTCAACCGAATCATCAAAAAATACGATCTCAACATGATCTACGTCTCCGGACCCGGTCACGGCGGTCAAGCGGTCGTTGGGAATACCTATCTCGAGGGAACCTACAGCGAGGTATACCCTCACATCACTCAGGATGAAGCCGGTCTCCAAAAGCTCTTCAAACAATTTTCATTCCCAGGAGGAATCCCCAGTCATGCCTCCCCTGAATGTCCCGGCTCGATTCATGAAGGAGGCGAACTCGGATACTCCCTGAGTCATTCCTTCGGTGCCGTCTTTGATAATCCCGATCTCATCGTCGCTTGTGTCGTTGGAGATGGAGAGGCCGAAACCGCCCCGCTCGCCACCGCATGGCATTCCAATAAATTTCTTAATCCGGCGAGTGATGGCGTTGTCCTCCCTATTCTTCATCTTAACGGATATAAAATCGCCAATCCCACGCTCCTTGCACGAATCACTTCAGAAGAGTTAGATCAACTCCTACGCGGTTACGGATGGACACCTCTCTACGTCGAAGGCCACGAACCGAAATTGATGCATGAGGCGATGGCATCCACTCTTGAGATCGCCGTCGAACAGATCCGCCAAATTCACGACCAAGCTCGGCTCCACGGAAACATCGCTCGTCCCCGATGGCCTATGATCGTCCTCCGTTCACCCAAAGGATGGACAGGCCCCAAAATTGTCGACGGAAAAGAGATCGAAGGAACATTTAGAGCCCATCAAGTCCCTCTCTCTGATCCATCGACTCACCCCGGACATCTCGGTCAGTTGGAAGATTGGATGAAAAGTTATCGCCCCGAACAACTTTTTGATTCAAAAGGCTGACTAAACCCAGAGCTCGCTGAACTTGCTCCCCAAGGAAACCGTCGTATGGGAGCCAATCCCCACGCGAACGGAGGTCTTCTCCTTCTCGATCTAAAGATCCCTGATTTTCGAAAATACGGAGTGGATTATCCAGACCCTGGAATGAAAGGAATCGGAGATACGCACGTTCTTGGAAATTTTCTGAGCGAGATTGCTTTTCTCAATCAAGAGGAACGAAATTTCCGAATCTTTGGTCCCGATGAAACGCTCTCCAATGGTTTAGAAGCACTTTTTAAAGTCACCGAACGCCAGTGGGATGCAGCAACACTTCCTAACGACGAATTTCTCTCTCCTTCGGGACGAGTGATGGAAATGCTCAGCGAACATCAATGCCAAGGTTGGCTCGAAGGGTACCTTCTCACCGGAAGACACGGCCTCATCAATAGCTATGAAGCCTTCATCCATATCGTCGATTCGATGTTCAATCAACATGCCAAATGGCTGAAGGTCTCCTCTCACCTCCCATGGCGTAAACCGATCGCCTCACTCAACTACCTCCTAGCCTCTCATGTCTGGAGACAGGATCACAACGGATTCACGCATCAGGATCCTGGATTCATTGACCTCGTTGTTAATAAAAAAGCGGAGATCGTCCGAGTCTATCTTCCTCCCGATGCGAACTGTCTTCTCTCCGTGATGGATCACTGTCTCCGAAGTCGTCACTACGTGAATGTGGTGATTGCGGGAAAACACCCTGCGCCTCAATGGTTAACGATCGAAGCGGCCGCGCAACATTGCGCCGCAGGAATCGGAATCTGGGAATGGGCGAGCTCCAACAACCAGGGAGAACTCGATCTCGTCATGGCCTGCTGTGGGGATGTCCCCACGCTCGAAACTCTCGCTGCCCTCTCCATTCTTCGGGAAAATCTCCCCGAGCTTAACGTTCGGGTGATTAATGTCGTCGATCTCATGAAGCTGCAACCGAAAAGCGAACACCCTCACGGGTTAAGTGGAGAGGAGTTCGATTTACTCTTCACTCAAGATAAACCGATTCTCTTTGCTTTTCATGCCTACGCAGGCCTGATTCATCGCCTGACCTACCGACGAACGAATCACCAGAACATTCACGTCCGCGGCTACAAGGAGGAGGGAACGATTACCACCCCCTTTGATATGACCGTTCTCAACGATCTCGATCGTTATCACCTCGTCATCGCCGCAATCGATCTTCTCCCTCAAACAGGCCCTAAGGGAAAGGCTCTTCAACAAAAACTCAAATCAAAACTTATCGAACATAAATCCTATATTAGCCAACACGGTGAAGACATGCCTGAAATCAGAAATTGGAAATGGAACTCATCGACATAAATTCAGAGTTGTTTTTTGATCTAAATACCTTACTCCTTAGCCTCCTTCATGCAAACGCTTCCTCGAACGACACAATTTCTCGAAAATGGAGTTCTCAATGGTCTCCATCAAGGAGCTCAACTTGCAATCTCGCTCCAAGGAAAGCTCCTCACCTCCATTGCCATTGGACTCTCTTCACAAAATCATCCCATGACCCCAGAGACTCTCAATCTCTGGCTTTCAACCTCAAAGCCGATCACCGCCGTGCTGCTGGCTCAACTTCAAGAAAAAAATCTTCTCGCTTGGACCGATCCCGTCTCTCGCTTTATTCCTGAGTTTGCGCAAAAAGGAAAGGAATCGATGACTCTCTGGAATCTTCTCACTCATACAGGAGGATTTCGAGGAGCCGATGCTATGTGGAATCCAGAGCCCTGGGATAAGATCATCGATAGCATTTGCTCAACTCCTTTAGAACCCCGTTGGGTGATTGGCGAAAAGGCCGGTTATCATATTTCCGGAAGCTGGTTCATCCTCGGTGAAATCCTGCAACGGATCACTCAGCTCCCCTTTCAAGAGATTGTTCGTGAACAACTTTTCCTTCCTCTTGAAATGAATGATTGTTGGATCGGAATGACTCCCCAGATATTTGATTCCTATGCCTCTCGCCGAGGCGAGATCACCGTCACGGAGAGCACCCCCTCAACCCCCCATCCCCATTTTAACTCCCCTGAGGCATGGCAGTTTTGCCGTCCAGCCAGTAATGGACGAGGCCCTATGCACCAGCTCCTTCATTTTTATGAGATGATCGATCATCAAGGGAGCTTTCGAGGAAAGCGAATTCTTCAACCACAAACGGTTCATGATTTAACCTCACGTCATCGTGTGAAAATGTTCGACCACTCCTTCCGCCAAAATATTGATTGGGGACTCGGTTTCATTCATGACTCCAAGGAAAATGAGGGAGGTCACCTCGTCTATGGATTCGGCCCGCATGCGACTCGAGAGACGGTCGGACACAGCGGAGCACAATCCTCCTCTGCCTTTTTGGATCGAACCCATGGACTCGCCGTTGCTTGGTTCTGTAACGGTATGCCCGGTGAAATCCTGCACCAAAAACGGGCGCGTGATCTCAATGCCTGTATTTATGAGGACCTTCACCTGATTTAAATCCACTAAAACAAAAAAACCTTAAAGTCATTGATTCACGCAACGACGCCACGACGCTACGTTAAATCCCTACCCCATCGTTCTGACCACGGCTCCTTCGAGCCTCCTCCCTATTTTTAAAAAGCTCTCGAAAACGAGCTTTCAAGCTCTTTTTTAAAATAGGGACCTATCGCTTACGCTCTTGGGGTCAGAACTTCCCCCCACTTCATACAAAAACAATCTGAGAGTTTTCCGTAAAGAGGATCGTGAGCTCTTTCCGAGGAGAGGTGAAACCGATCCCCTAAAGAGAATCTTGATCGTTTTTTGAAAATCCTTTTTTCAAAGAAACGGGAGAGATTCTCTTTAGGCGGCTGCCGAGGAAGGAGGCGCCGAAAGGAAAGAGCTCACGATCCTCTTCCTCCGACGTCGCGTCGTAGCGGCGTTGCGTGAGAACTGTTTTAGAATTTCAATCCCCCTCCTCTAATTCACCTCTAGAATCCAAGTTATTTTGGACGGCTATGATTTAAATCAGATTTTTTGACTTTTCTTTCTTTCATCTCAAGCCATCCTTGAACCATGTTCCCTCTCTTTGCAATTGAAGCCGCTCCCTCAAACCAACCTCTCACTCTATTAGAGCTGCTCCAGTCCGGAGGCTGGGTGATGATTCCCCTCTTTATCTGCTCCTTTCTTGTGATTGCGTTGATTCTCTTTTATTTTATCACCCTCAAAAAATCGGCGATCTTTTCTCCAGAGCTCCCTGATAAAATGGAATCCTTTTTAGACAACGGAGATCTCCAAGGTCTCTTAGCATACGTTCAAGGTCGATCGGATGCTGTTTCCTTGATCCTCACTCAAACCTTACTCTTTTTGAAAAAACATCCCCAAGCGGACGTCGAGGCACTTCAATCGGTGGCGGAAACGGAGGGAAATCGAATCGCCTCTTCACTTCACCAAAAAACGATTTATCTCATGGATCTTGGCGCCCTCTCTCCGATGCTCGGACTTTTTGGAACCGTCATTGGAATTCTTCGCTCCTTCGGATCCATTGCTCTCGAATCGAGTCCGATGCGCACGATGCTCCTCGCAGGGGGGGTCTCTCAAGCGTTGGTCGCGACCGCCGCAGGGCTGGTGATTGGCATCGCGGCAATGTTTTTTTATTCCTATTTTCGAGGACAAGTTCAAGGACTGATCTCAGACCTCGAAACTCAAACCACACTTGCTCTCCAGCCGATTTTACTTTTAAAAAAATCGAAATAAATTGCGATGAACTTTCGTAAACGTATTCATCCGGAGTCGATCACACTCCAACTCGCTCCGATGATCGATGTGATTCTCTTTCTTCTCACCTTTTTCCTTCTGACATGGAACTTGGCTCGCTATGAATCGGATCTCGAAGTGAAGATTCCGAAAGCTCAAAATGCCAAAGATCCTCAACGCCTCCCTGGAGAGGTGATTATTAATATTCGAAAAGAGGGAGTCATCACGCTCAATCGCAGAGAGATTCCTCTCGCTGAACTCAAACTCATTCTCAAAGAGATCTCCAAGCAATATCCCGATCAAGCCGTGATCATTCGTGCAGATGAGGGAACGGAATACCGTTTTTTAATTGGGGTTCTTGATGTCTGTAGTGGAGAAAACCTTTGGAACGTCGCCTTTGCCACGAATAAAAGTGACGCCAAGTAATTTCATGCGGTGATTTAACGGGTGAGTTCTCATGAATAAAAAAAAAATAGCCTTCAGCTTTCCTATTTTTCTCCTCTCCTTGTTTACCCTCTTCGCCGCAAATCCCGCTGAAAAAAAGAGCTCTTCCGATCTCTCGGTTCTTTCTCCCAGTGACCCGCTGATGGAACGAGGTCTGTTACTCATGACACAACAGCAATACGAAGCCGCAATCCTCGAGTTTTCAAAAATAGCTCAAGACTATCCCTCCGATCATCGTCGAGATGAATCACTTTTTCAAATCGCCGAATGCTATCGATACCTAGGAAGAAACAGTGATGCTCTGAATGCCTATCTTTACCTCGAAAAAAGCAATCCAAAAACCCTTTATCTTCCCCAGATTCAAATTCAAGTGGGACTTCTTTACGGAAAAGCAGAGAAATACAAAGAAGCGATCCCTTATCTTCAAAAAGCAATTCAAAATCCTCCGTCAGAAGTTCGTTCTCTCCTGCAATATGCGCTCGGCCTCGCTCTCCTCCGCAATCAAGAGGCCAGCGAAGCGATCCCACTTCTAAAATCCGTCCTCCAAACATCACCAACGACTTTTCTTTCCCCGCTCGCCTCTTGGGTTTTAGCCGACCACTACGAAAAAACAGGCAATCTTCTGGAGTCACTCACTTATTGGAAACAAACGCTTGCACTCACCACCGATGAAGAACTCAAAGCCCAAGCCAGCTCTCGGGCGGGATGGATTCTTCTCCAACAAGAAAAAATTGAAGAGGCCACTCCTCTTCTGGATGAAACACGAAAACTGAATAAAACCGGAAATTGGCGAAAAATAGCGAACTCCGGACTTCTCCAAATCAAATACCAACAGAAAAAATATGAGGAGGTGCTTCAACTCTATAAGGAGGAGCGACAAAACTTCCTTGATTCTCGACGTTCAGAGATTTTCTTAATGGTCGGAATCTCTCACTATCAGCTCAAGAATATGGAGAAAGCGGTTGAAGTTTTAGGGCTTTTTACAAAAAACTTTCCTCAACACCCTCAACTTCTTTTAGCCTCTTACACCCGCCTCATGGCATCGATTCAACTCGACCCTAAAAATGTCAGTGCTGAAACCGCCGCCTTTCTCTCAAAATTTCCCCAATCGGAATACACCAACTCCGTTAAGCTTCTCCGCGCACAAGATTTTAATCAGCGAAAAAAATACGAGGAATCGATCCCGATGTGGGAGGACCTCAACACGCTTAAGGACCCCAAACTCCCTCGAGATCAAATTCTCTTTGAACGCGCTCGTTCCTATTACGAAACCGCTTCGTGGATCAAAGCAGCCGCCGCATTTACAGACTTCCTTCAGGAGTTTCCTCAACAAGCTCAAAGCTTTTCAGCCCGACTTTCAAAAGCGGTCGCTCTGCAACAATCCGGTAAACACTCCATTGAAGCTTGGGAAGAGGTTCTTCTATTGGCTCCCCGCCCCTCCCCTTCCCATCAAATGGCATTAGAACAGATTGGATTACTCGCTTCGAAAAACGAGCTTCAAGAAAAAATGAGGAAATCCTTTCAGGACTTAATCGATCATTATCCTGAGAGCGAAATCATTCCCTTAGCCTACTTCAAACTTGCCACCTTAGCGATTCAAGAAAAAGAGTCTCTCAAGGCCTTAGCTCTTTTTGATCAAGCCCGAAAACGGGATTCCAAAACCTGGGGATATGCGGCAACTCAACAAATGCTTTATCTCGCCTATGACCTCAAAAAAGCGGAGCAGACCTTGACGCTTCTCACTGAATTTGAGCAACTCTGCAGTCAATCCGGAAAAAATGATCTCATGCCTGCAGCGATCTACTATTGGTTGGGACAAGTTCATTTTGATCAAAAAAAATTTACGCAGGCGGTTAATTTCTTTGCAGCAGTCAATAGCCACCCTCAACCGGGAAACCTTCGTAATCCCGCATGGTGGTATCTTGCAGAATCTCAAAGAGAGGCCGGACTCTGGAAGTTTGCAATCGCAAGCTATCAACGCTTTGAAAAACTGGACCCCGATAAAGCCAAGACGAATCAATTCCTCCTCGCTCTTGCTCAATCCCATTTAGGGGCCAAGGAATGGAATCTGGCTCAGTCCCTTGCCGAAAAAGTAATGCTCCAAGATCCTGAAGGAAAATCCTCTACTCAGGCTCGATTTTTAGTAGCCGAATCTCATGAAGGCCGTCAGGACTACCTCTCTGCAGCAAAGTCATTCGCCGCTATCGCCGTTCTCTATCAAGACCCGTATTGGACCCCTCATGCCATGCACCGTGCCTCACTGGCATTTACAAAGTCTGGGGATTCCGTTACGGGTCTTCTTTGGGCTGAAAAATTGAAGAAGGCCTACCCTCAATTTCGAAAATAAACAGGAACCTCAACGACGAATCTGTATGTTTTAGACGGATCTGAATGATCTAAATGATCTATGGCTTAGATTCATTATTTTTTTGTCCCATAAATCGTGAATATTCTTTTTTAGAAGGAACCCAGTCCTTTCTTTTTTGGAGATCGAGATTCCGAAAATAAGAAACAAGTCCGATCACCGCTCCGGAAATCATTAAGAATAAAATAATCAAAACCCGATTGAAGTCGTGGTTTGGATAAATATTAAAAAGGTATAAAAAGATTAAAAATGGGGTCGGAAAGGTCAATGCTCCTAATGAGATCGATTGTAATAAGAGAAATCGGTTCCGTTTACTGGCTGACATGCATATTCCTGTTGCGTGCTAACCTATTCTCTCTTTGAGAAAAATCCAGTGAAGAATCAGATCCGGATCAAAATTCCCTGTTTTATCCCAAATTCTTCATTAGGAATTCTCTAAGGAAGGCACGGAAGCAGGAATAGGAATGGGAATGGGAGTTTTAACCGCCAAGGTCGCGGAGTCACGCAATGGATCAAGAGATTTAAACAGAATCGATTGAGTTTGGACTCAATCCTGAATCATCTAAAAATCACTCTTTAAAGCCTGTTTTAAGACACTGCCGTCGAAAACAACTCT
>CAMCYL010000053.1 GCA_945883905.1 Akkermansia muciniphila
CCAAGAGCGTAAGCGATAGATCCCTGTTTTTAAAAAGAGATCGAAAGCTGGTTTTCGAGAACTTTTTAAAAACAGGGAGGAGGCTCGGAGGAGCCGTGGTCAGAACGAGGGGGGAGTAGGGATTTAACGTGGCGTCGTGGCGTCGTTGCGTGAGACAATGTATTTAAGTTTTTTTGTTTTGGACATGAGTGAAGGGAACCGTAAAAGATTTCTGTAAATCTTAAAAATTCTCATTAAGGTTCTTCTGAACTCATGAACCTTCGAATTGATCATCTTCATTATTCCGTCGGAGGAAATCGTATCTTGAATGATCTACATCTCGAGATTCGTTCGGGGGAGCTTTTTTTTTTATTGGGTCCTTCGGGGTGTGGAAAGACAAGTTTAATTCGAATCCTCGCCGGGTTTATAGAGCCGGATCAGGGCTCTGTTTTTTTTGAAAATCGGAGAATGAATGGGGTTTCACCGCAGGATCGTAAAACGGCACTTGTTTTTCAGAATTACGCACTTTGGCCTCATTTAACTGTTTTGCAAAATGTGGCGTTCGGGTTAGAACAACAGTCACTTACAAAAAGTGAGATACAATCGAGAGCTCTCCAGGCCTTGAAACAAGTTCGGATGGAGTTGTTTGCAGATCGAACTCCGACGCAGCTTTCTGGAGGACAACAGCAGCGAGTGGCATTAGCGCGAGCCCTCGTGGTCGGACCTCAACTCTTGATGTTAGATGAACCGTTGAGTAATTTAGATGCGCGTCTACGGTTGGAGTTGAGAGATGAGATTTTACTTTTACATGAGAAAACAAAGGTTACGGGACTCTATGTGACTCATGATCAAGAGGAGGCGTTGTCGATGGCCGATCGAATTGCCGTGATGAATCAAGGGAGAGTCGAACAGGTGGGAACTCCTCGTGAAATTTATGAAAAGCCGCAAAATTCTTTCGTTGCTTCATTTATGGGGGAGGTCAATTGGTATGAGGCGGAGAGTTCTGCTTTGGGAAGGCTTTTAGGAGCAAGGGGGAAAGAGAAAGTGGGATTTCGTCCAGAGGTGGTGAAGATCGTTGGGGCGGGGGCAGGATTTCCGGTGAAAGTGGAACAGATCCTTTATCGGGGACGTGAGAATATGATCTATGCAAGGAGTTCAGAGGGAGATTGCATTAAAATCTTAACGACGGCTTTTTTTACAAAAGGGGAGATCATTGAGCTCGACCTTGATGAGAAGTCAATTTTTAGATTTTAAGAGGAAATGAAGAAATTTATTTATGTTTAAAACGAGAATTGTTGGGATTTATCAAGCCTTGACGCTTTTAGAGCTTGGAATGAGTCAGGCACTCTATTGGATCTCTTTGGGATTATTTCGAAAATATTATACGGGGGGATTTTTCTTTGATTTAGATGCCTATGTGAGTTGTGCTTTGGTTCTTTTCATTTCGATGCTTGTTCTTTTTTGGAAAACCGACTTTCAGCAAGTGGGGATGATTTCGCCCTCGTTTATGCACTCGCATCGATGGAGTTTTAATCGCGCATTAATCGGATTGGGGTCGATCCTTCTTTATCTCTTTGTGATTAAAAATGAAACGGTTTCACGGACCTTTATGTTTACTCATTTTGGGCTGCAATTTTTGACTATTTTTTTGACCCATCGTTACTTTCCAGAGTTTTTTGCATCGATGAGTTTTAAGGGACGCCGTCGACAAAATGCGCTTTTGATCGGTCCTTTGAAAAAAGCAGTACGAATGAAAAGCTGGATCCATCAAAAAGGAATGCTGGGAATCAAGCCGGTAGGGGTCATTTGTAAGGATGCGGTGGAGGGAGATTTTTCTGGATTAAAAATAATATCACCTCACGAAGGAATTGAAAGAGTGTTAAAAGATCATAAAATTAGTCATGTGATTTTATTGGAACTTCCGGAACGAAAGAACGAACTGGCGGGATTGTTTGCTCTTTTCGAAAAAAATGCCGTTCGTTTGGTCATCGTTAATGATTTAGAGGAGACCTTGGGGCATTCCGTGGTGATGATTGAAGATGATGGATACCAGTTGATCGGGATGAGAACGGAGCCTCTTGAAAATCCGATGAATCGAGCGATGAAAAGGGTGCTAGATTTACTCGTCTCGCTTCCCGTCATTTTGTTTATTTTACCTCCCTTAATGTTGATTGTGAGGGGGTTTCAACGAGCCCAATCACCGGGGCCACTTTTTGTTTTACAGGGTAGAGGGGGGATTCAATCGCAACGATTTGAGATGTTTAAATTTAGAACGATGCATCCGAATCATCAGACGATCGGCAAGCAAGCCAAAAAGGGAGATCCTCGAATTTATCCTGCTGGAGTTTGGTTTCGAAAATTTAGTATCGATGAAATTCCGCAGTTTTGGAATGTTTTTAAGGGAGAGATGAGTGTCGTGGGACCGCGACCTCATTTAATTGAGCATGATGCCTCCTTTGCAGAGGTGACAAAGAACTATCTTGTTCGTTCTTATGTCAAGCCAGGGATTACAGGGCTTTCTCAAGTGAAGGGTTTGCGAGGAGCGACGAGTAATCCGTCCGATCTTCATGACCGAGTTGCCTCGGATATCTATTATATTGAAAATTGGTCCTTGAGAATGGATCTGGAGATTATGCTCAAAACGGTTCGCCACCTTTTTTTTCCACCCTCTTCAGCCGTATAATTAAACATCAATGCCTCGACCTCTCCCCCAATCGATTATTGATCCGAAACTCCTCGAGGAGGTCAAGAGCGTCTATCGAGATCTGGCTCAACGTCCAATAGAGCGCAATTGCGAACGTCGAACTGAATGTTGTCATTTTAAAATCACGGGGGAAACCCCTTATCTTACGAAAGGGGAGGCGATTATTGCGGCAAAGGCGTGGAAAGCCTCTGGGCGTTCAAAGCTTCCAGAGAGAAAAAACGGGAGTTGTCCTTTTCTTGAGGAGGGGAGTGGGAAATGTCATATTTATGAGGGAAGACCCTTTGGCTGTCGCACGCACTTTTGTAAAGCGGCGGGGGGAGCTTATGCGAGGCGAGAGGTTATCGATTTAATTCGGCGTTTGGAGAGGGTGGATATCGCGTTAAAGGGGGAGGGGCCGTTGGCGTTGCCGATAGCGATTCAAAAGGTTTTACTCCAATAAGAAAGGTCAGATCAAAAATGGAGAGGGATTTACTTCCCATAAGAAGGAACCCGAAGGGTGATGCGAAATGGAGCGCCGACGGTTTTGATCCGCAGTAGCTGAAGCGAAGGAGGACCCGGCGGCATGGATGAGGGGTGGATTTAACCGCTTATTTACACTGATTTTCGATGATTGTTTAAAGACATTGAATACCTGTTTCACGCGGAGGTACGGAGCAGCGGAGAAAAATACCGGTTTGAATGAGTGCTGATGAGTGCCGACAAGTGGTTAAAAATTGATTTAAAAACTTGGTGAGAGTTGGCGTCCTTGGCGGTTAACTCTTCCTGTCTTTGAGATGTATTTAAACTATTTCGCTCTCCAGCTATCAGGCTATTTAGCTTTTGATCGGTAAAGGGAGATTGCATTTGTTCCCATGCTGCTCGAAGGTAAATTCATGAAGCATCGTGAAGGTATTTGTTCGATTTCCCAGAAACCATTTAAAATTGAGGAGCTCATTTTAGTCGGGGCGATTCGTCCTAATATTTTACGGATGATCCGACATGATTTTCCAGACTGGACCTTTCAAGGGTCTATTTCAATGGAGATCCTTTATCAATATCAAATGAAGTATGTTCAAGCTCTGTTAGAGGCGGATCGGGGAGAGCTGTCTGTGATCGAGAAAGAGGTGGTCCAAAGCCTTAAGGATCATGAATTACTCGTAGAGAATTTAGACAAGGACTTTGAACAATCGAAAACGTTTGGGGAACGAGTCTCGGATCGAATCGCCTCTTTTGGGGGAAGTTGGAAATTTATTATTATTTTCGGTCTTTTACTCACTTTATGGATTGTTTTGAATACGATGATTTTAACGACAAATCAACCAGATCCTTATCCCTATATACTCTTGAACTTAGTGCTTTCCTGCATTGCCGCCTTACAAGCTCCGATTATTATGATGAGTCAGAATCGTGCTGCTGTACGGGATCGTCTTCATGCAGAAAATGACTATAAAGTGAACTTGAAGGCGGAACTGGAGATTCGTCATATTCAGGAGAAAATGGATCACTTATTAAAACATCAATCTCAATACATTGCAGAAATTCAGCAAATTCAAATCGATCTTCTCCAGCAGATCTCTCAAATTAAGAAAGGGTAATGTTTGAGTTTATTTGTTTTTTCGTTATCGTGAATTCTTATGGAATCGAGTGATTCAACTTTTTTAGATCATATTCAGGTTACTTTTTACTCTGAAATCGATCAACAAATTTATCCGATTTCAATCAATTGGGCCGCGGTTTTATTTAAAGAGAGTATTTTTGGGAGTGAACAAAAAGCAGACATTCAAATTCAAGCCCCTTTAATTCCGCCTCGATGGTTTTCTATTCAGGTGAATAAGAGCGATTATCGAGTGGATTTTTCAGTGCTTTCAGGACCTTGGATTGTGATTCAAGATGGAGAAAAAATTCAAGAAGGGGCTTTTTTTATGCCTCAGACACTACTTTTTCCTGGATTGGGGGAATTACGGTTTAAAAAGATTCAATCGATTGAGACGGAGGAACCTCTTTCTGCTTCTGCATCTCCTTCAACCTCGACTTCACCTCAGGGTTTGATTAAAGAGAGGTATCGAATTCTCCGTATTTTAGGGGAGGGTGGATTTAGTCATGTGGCCCTTGCTTTCGATGAGATCTCTGGAAGGGAAGTGGCGATCAAAGTGATTCATCACAAGGTCTCTGAGGATCGAGAGTTGATGGAGAAAATCATCGATCGTTTTTTTCAAGAGATGACGATATTAATTCAACTCAATCATAAGAACGTGACTCAAATTTTAGATTATGGATTTGATCATGGGACATGGTCTCCTTTTTATGTGATGGAGTATGTAAATGGGAAGTCATTGATTGAAACCAGTGCTCAGTTTATTGAAAATGATCGTTGGGAGGTAGCGGACTTGTTACTTCCGCAATTTCTTGAAGGATTAGGCTATCTACATCAACAAGGAATTGTGCATCGAGATTTAAAGCCGGAAAACATTCTTGTTTCAGGGTCCTATCCTGATTTTCAGGTAAAGATACTTGATTTGGGTTTAGCTAAAATGTTGAACATTAAATCTTATGAGCATTTAAGAACGGACACTCAAGAACGGGAGATTTTTGGAACCCCTCCTTACATGAGTCCAGAGCAATGCCTTAATGCGAAAGAGGTGGCAGTGACCTCTGATGTTTATTCGGCAGGTATTTTGACCTGTATCCTTTATTGTAATCAATATCCTTATGAGATGAACGATCATAAGTCTTACGAGCAAATCCATGTGGAAGAGCTCCCTTCCTTTAAACGGATTGCACGTCTTGTTCCTGAATCAATTTTTAAGACGATAAAAAAATCACTCGAGAAAAAACCGGAAGATCGTTTTCAAAGTGCGCAGGAAATGCTTTTGTTTTGGAAAAACCAAGAATCAAAACGATTTTTAAAAATAGGTTCACTTCAAATTGAGGGGCTGCAACGAATTTGGGTTAAATTTTTTTTCTATATTATGATCATTTTAATTCTTTTTTCCTTTTTTTGGAGTCATTTATATCAATACGCTCAAAATCGAGGGTGGACTCCTTAATGGCCCTTTTGCCTGGGGATAAAGTTTTAACGGAAAATTAAGGTTCGATGTGACGTCAAAAATAATTCATCTCGCTCTTCCGACAGGAACCAATTATGGGTGGGGACTTTGTGGTGCCTATTTAAGAAAGGAGCTTTCGAAGGTGAGTTGTCTCTCGGATCCATCGATTTGGCCTACTGCGGATTGGAATAAAAAAGTCGAGGGGACCTGTTTTCATGCCTTAGAAGGGGCGAATTTGCAGCAATGGATGCCGCTTCGGGGAGAAAAAAATTTAGGGTATGTTTTTTTTGAAAATGAATTGCACGAGGGAGCTGTGGCGAATGCAGCACAACTTGATCTTATTCTTGCTGGCTCTTCATGGTGTCGAGATCGACTTCTTGAAAAAGGAATTTTGAATGCTGATATTTTAATTCAGGGAATAGATCCGGAGATTTTTTATCCTTTAGCGCCTAAATCAGAGGAGAAGGAGTTCGTTCTTTTTTCTGGGGGAAAGTTTGAATACCGAAAGGGGCAGGATCTTGTTTTGGCCGCTTTTCGGATTTTGAGTCAAAAATATCCGAATATGCGTTTGATAAACTCTTGGGAGAACCAGTGGATCGATTCGATGAGGACGATGAGTTTATCGCCGCACGTTCACTATATTGAAATGGGAGATACTTGGGTCGAGAAGATGCATTCCTTTTATATTCGTAACGGAGTAGATCCTCAGAAAGTCCATACCTGTCCCCTTCTTCCTAATCGAAAAATGAGAGCCATCTATGGAAAGACCGATCTGGGGATTTTTCCGAATCGTTGCGAGGGGGGGACGAATCTTGTGCTGATGGAATACATGGCTTGTGGAAAGCCGGTCGTGGCCAGTTTTTCCTCCGGACATCAAGATATAGTGACTGAGCAGAACGCATTTTTATTAAAATCGATGAAAGCGCTGGAGATAAAAGATTCCACGGGAAAAATTTCGGCCCGTTGGGACGATCCCTCACTGGATGAGGTGATTGCTCAGATAGAGTTTGCCTATCATCAAAAAGAGAAACGACTTCAGGTGAGTCGAAATGCTGCGGAAAGCTTAAAGACTTGGACTTGGAGTTCGATGGCAGAGCGACTACTGCGGTTTACAATTTAATGCGGCATTTTAGGCAAATCGGACTGGATTTTATGTTGTTTGATATAACCTATAAGGTGTTGAGGATTAGGTTCATCTGTATATTGTTACTGTTGTCGAATTACATTGACCTTTGTAGTAAATACAATTATGAATGGTCTATGAGGAAAAACAATTTCGGTTTCAGCTCTCAGAAACTCTCTTATTTAGCCTGTTTGTATCTGTTTTTCTCAATGATTTTTTTAGTGGCTCAAGAGAAAGAGGAGGGGGCAGGAGAGGATTTGAGTAAATCATTAAACCTTGTGATAGCCGAGATTCACAAGCCAAAGTTTCAAAAAACGTTTGCGGGGAGTGGGGGTTCGGTTGATGAGTCTGAGATGAGTTATAAATATTACGAGAGTTCAGATGAGTGGATGGAGGTCTCTTTTCGCTATTCCCTTGAGGATTGGACCGAGGAGGGGGGAGCTAAGCTTTCAAAGGAGGAGAAAAAACTAAATCCAAATGTGCCGGAGATTGGGTTTAAGATTTTTATAGAAGGAACGTCAAAAGGGACGGGTAAACAGGAGTCTGTTTCGACCTTATTAACGGGGGAGGCGACCTACGTGAACGTGAAAAAAACCGATTCAAGTAGTAAGTTCCGATACGGTATTTTCTTTGTGACTCCTGAGCTTGTTGAGCAATTTGGATTGAAAGAGCTTTTTTCTGCTTCGAAAGGAAATATTCGTGTCGAGGCCTACATTGGGGATAAGAAAGCGGTTAAGGGAAAGAATGCCGAGGAATCGTATAAAGATTTAAAAGAAAAAGATGAGGAGTGGGAAAAGGTATTTAAGACCCTTCCGCAAGTGAAGCATGCAGCGATTACAAAGGATATGACTCCTTGGGCAAATTTATCGATGGATCGCTTTCCGATCTTAAAAGTTAAATCTACAGAGAAGAAATAGGACTAGGGACATGGCTCGCCCCACAAAAATAGTTGCGATTGATATTGGATCATTTTCTTTGAAAATGGCCGAATTTACGACCTCTAAATCCGGTCAAATTACACTCCAGCGTTATGGAGTTGCTGATATTGGGATTGATCCTAATAAAGAGGAGAATTCACTCCCCTTTATTGCGAATGCGGTAAAGAAAATTACAAAAGAGACTGGAATCAAGGGCGGGGAGGCACATATCACCTTTTCCTCGCATACCTCTTTTTTAAAATTTATTAAGATTCCACAATTAGAGCAGGCTCAATTGGAGGATATTTTAAAATTTGAAGCGCAACAAAACGTCCCCTTTCCCCTTGATGAGGTCGTTTGGGATTTTCAACTTTTGATGGGGAAAAAATCGGAAGGGGATATCGATACTATTTTAGCGGCGATTAAAAACGATCAAATTGAGGCCCATTCAGCCAACCTCAGAAAGCTAGGGTTTAACGCAACGAATGTTGATCTCTCTCCATTGGCTCTCTATAACGCCTTTCGTTATAATTATCCTGAAACGAGCGATTGTGTGCTCCTGTTAGATATCGGAGCGCGAGGAACCAATTTGCTATTTATTGAGAAGAACAGCTTTTTTACACGGAGCATTCCGTTAGCCGGAAATGCGATTACTCAGAGTATCTGTAACGATCGTCAAGAACCTTCTGAATCGGTGGAGCTTCTTAAAAAGACCAAGGCCTATATATCACTTGGATCTGAGTATGCAGAAAGTGATGAGGAAAGTGTTGCTCGAACTGCGAAAATTGTTCGTACGACACTTGCAAAGCTGGCGCAAGAAATTTCGCGGTCGATTACCTTTTATAGGACTCAACAAAAGGGATCCTCACCGAAAACGATTTATATTACGGGGGGAAGCTCTTTAATTCCTTATATGGATCTATTTTTAAAGGAGAAACTCACAGTTCCTGTGGAGTATTTTAATCCTCTTAAAAATGTGACCTTAGGAAAGGGGATTCAAACGGCAAAGCTTTCAAAAGAGTCGCTCATGATGGGGGAGTTAGTCGGAGGGGGATTATCGCTTTTGCCTGAACGACCCATTGAAATTAATCTTTGTGCCCTTACGACTCGCCAAGAGGCCGAACAAAAGCGTTTAAAACCGATGCTATTCGTGGGACTCGCGGCATGGTTTTTCCTCTTTGTGGCGATGAATTTTGGGGCCTATATGCAGCTTTCTACGGTCAGTCAGGAGCTTGAAGAGCGTTCTAAAAATGCACAGAAGCTAAAGGGAGAAGAGCAAAAAATTATTAAATTAGAGCAAGAAAATGAGCGTTATCAAAGAGCGATTGAGGCACTTGATAAAATCTCAAGAGATCGGGATGCTTGGAAAAAAGTATTATCTGATTTGAATTCTAAGATTCCAGAGGGAGTATGGATTACTCAAATGACGCCCATGTATAATGATGGAAAAGGAGTTCATGAGCTTAACGAAGAGTTTTTGATTGAAATCAAGGAGGGGAGTTCAAAGCCTAAAAAATCCAAAGGAAAAGCGAAGGCGGCTGTTGCGGCCCCCAAAATCTCTTTCGCTCCAGAGATTAATCAATTTGTGGTGAAAGGACTTTATAAGTCCGATCAAAGGGCTTCGGTGATTAATGATTTTATCTCCGAACTCGCCGCCTCCCCTTATTTTGATATTGATAAGGCACGACTCTCCGATGCGATCGTCTCGGTTGAAAACATTTCGGAGAATAATCAATCTTTGGCTCTTAATTTTAGTCTTAATTTGAAGCTGAAGATTCCGATTGAGGTGAAGCCTTGAAAACAAAACTAAATTCCTTTGAATGGACCATTCTCTCTCTCATGGGAGTAATCCTTCTTGCGGGTTCGATCGGGCTCTTCTTGATATCAGGGAAAGTAGAAGAGAAAAAAACAGAGCTTGATACACACACTCGGGATCTGACGACGATTTCCGGTCGAATTCACTATCCGAGTAGTGAGAATATGGCTCTTTTAAAGGAGAATTCAAAACAGATTGAGGGTTTTATCATTTCATTAAAGCCGACCTTACAGTCCTCTGAAAATCGGCTCTCTGAGATTAAAGAGATTGAGGCGGTCGAATTTAAAGAGCAGCTTTCAAAGACCGTTGATGATTTAAGGGCATTAGCAAAAGCAAAGCCGGTGATAATTCCTGCTGAGTTTTATTTTGGTTTTTCTCGGTATCAAAAGCAAAATCCGAAAAAGAAAGATACCGTTGTTTTAGGGAAGCAGCTTTTAGGGGTCGAGAAAATGGTGGCACTCTTGATTGCCTGTGGTCCCCAAAAAATTGATTCGATTGCACGCTCTTTTGAGGAAGAGGGAGAGGTTAAAAAAGGGGGAGCCCTTGAACCGGAGCAATTAAAGTTTTCCAGTTTTAATCATCCAGAAGGGTTTTATACTTCTTATCCCTTGGAGGTCGAGTTTGTGGGGGTGACCTCAACATTGCAGCAGTTTTTAAATGAGATCGGAAAGTTGCATTATCTTTATGTGGTTCGTTCCTGTTATATGACGAGTCTAAAACCGGTTCCCTCACGTTTAGATGAGTTACAGCGACAATATGCGACTCTGACTCCGACGGCGGGGACACAAGCGGTTAAGGTTCCTCCTATTGTGCCTGTTCTTGGTGAGGAAAAAATAAAATTTAAAGTGAGAGTTGATTTGATTGAGTGGCATGGCGTTCAAGAGGTCACAACGGTAAAGGAGAAAAAATCGTGAAAAAAACTTGGCATTTTTACTTCCAAGTGACGGTGCTGATTCTTTCGGGATTAGGAATCGCTCTTTATGCGTTTTTCTTTTCGGGGGAGGGAATTTTTGGAGCCGCTCCGAAAAATAGTGGGAAAAATGTGACTTTGATCAATGGGGAGGAGTTGGAGAGTACTAAGAAGTTGATGACGACTCCGATCGATTGGATCACCTCATCAAAGCATCGGCTCTTTCTTTCTGAAAAATATCTCTATTTTCCGGAGAAAAATGAGATTAAAAAAGAGGATGGGACCGTGATAGTGGGGGCTTTCCCGTTGGGTTGGCTTCAAAAATATGATCTTCCGATTTTAGATCTTTCTGTGGCCACTCAAGATCCGGATGGCGATGGGTTTACGAATATTATGGAGTATAACTCCTCGAATCCGGAGAAGGGGACGAATCCAATCGATCCACAGAGTCATCCGAGTTATATTTCGGCCTTACGAGTGAAGGCATTAAAAACAAGTAAAAAAGAATTTAAATTTACAACGGTACAAAAGTTAGAGGGTGAGGATGTTTACTCTGTGATGGTTGATAAGGAGGAGGATCGACGTTCCTTTATGAAGAAAAAAGGGGAGAAGATCGAAGGGTATGAGGTTTTGGGATATATCCCTAAAAAAATGATTAAAAAAAGTCCTTCGACTGGATCGGAGGAGGAGGTCGATGTTTCAGAGTTAGAAGTCGAAAATAAGGAGTTTGAGATCAAGACTGTTTTTGTTCAAGGAGAGACGAAAAATATTCCTGAAATTCGTGCGACCTTAGTTTTAGCGCTTGTCGATAAAGTTCAAGATCCGATTAACGCTGAACGAGGAAAAGTTTTTGATCTGATGGGGGAGAAGTATCGACTTTTGGATTCCAGTGGATTAGGGGTTAAGGTGAAAAAGATCGATTCAAATGAAGAATTTTTGATTCCGAACCTTACGTCCGATGATTTAAGGCTTCTTCCGCCAAAAGTAGAAAAGAAATAAAAGGTTGATCTGAAGAATTGAAATGATTGACATTTTACGTTTTTACTCATAAAAATAGAAATACTAAGGTAATTTATGAAGCAACAGCATTTATCTCTGCGAATCGCGATGGGTTTACTATTATTCATTACGCAGGAGAGCTTTTCGGCGACCGATACAACGACTGCCCCTACTGCTGCCCCTGCGATTGAGACGAATCAATCGGAGGTTGAAGATCCCGTTGTTTTAAAGGCGGATGAGGAGGCGGGACGTCGTCAGGATCGAGATTTCCAATATAACGAAGCGCTCCAAGATGCAGAGCGGCTCGCGGAGTCCCGTGAATTTGAGAAGGCACTCGCAAAGTATGATTTTGTAGTTCGCAATGTTCCCTCTTATCGTCCGCAATTTGAAGCGGCTCGAGTAGGGATTGCTCGAATCAAAGTGATGCAGGCGGACGAGGCGTTGAATGCCAAGGAATATGTCAAAGCTAAGGGGTTGATGGAGGAGGCGAAGAGTTTGGCTCCTGATGATCGTGGAATAAAACGAGCGGGGAAAGAGTTTAATAAAGTTTACGGCAAAGTTGAAGATCAGAAAAAAAGAGTCGATGGCGTTGAGGGGAATCCTGCGATTACGCCGGCATTGAAGGAGAATATTCAACAGATTGAAAAACTGGCATATGAGGCAGATCGTCTTCATGAGACGGGTCAATATGATGCTGCTAAAAATCGATATGAAAGAATTTTAGCAATTGATAAATATAACAAACTGGCGAGAGCTCGTTTGATCGAAATTCAGAAAAAGCAAATGGCCGTGGCAGTGATTTCTCACGATGTCTCTCGAAAAGAGGCGATGAATCAAGTGACGGAGCGTTGGAGTGAGCCGGTTTTGATGGAGAATGTTGTCTCCTCTCGTCCTGTTGATTTGAATTCCACGGTCTCGAATGTCGCGAAGATGAGAAAGAAATTAGAGGATATTATTATTAAAGAGATCTCCTTTAATGAGGCACCGATTGAGGATGTGGTCAGTTTCTTAACGGTGAAGAGTCGTGAATCGGATCCCACTGGAGAGGGAGTTAATTTTGTTTTAAAACAAGGGGGCATCGTTGCCCCCACACTTGCAACGACTGGTGCTAAGAAAGGGGAGGATACGGCAAAGACCTCTAAAATCCCTCCCGTGACAATTACACTTAGTAATTTGCCGTTGAGTGAAGTTTTAAGATTCATTAATACGACGACCGGGTTGAAGACTCAGATCGATGATTATGCGATTGTTTTACTTCCCCAAAGCGATGATGCGACCACACTTTCGACTCGAACCTTTTCTGTTCCTGCGAATTTTTTAAGTTCTACTGGAAATGCAAAAGGGGGAGTCATTGATGTCAAAAAAGATTTAACCGATAAGGGGGTCTCTTTTACCTCCGAGCAATCGAAGGCGATTTTCTTGGCCTCGACGAGTAAAATGGTCGTTAAGAATACCCAAGATCAACTCGATGTTATTCAAGGACTCATCGATGCCGTGGCATTGAAAGAGGAGCCTCAGGTTGAGCTTGAGGCACGGATGGTGGAGTTTACCGACGATGCTTTAAAGGAGTTGAGTTTTAATTATATCATAGGGGTGAGTAATTCACGTTTAAATTATCTGAGAAATTTAGGCCAGCCATTCCCTCCTGTTATTGGGGGAACATCTACTTTTAACTCTGGTGCGGCGAATGTTTCTTCTCAAAATAAAACTCTTTTTAGTTCTGGACTAAGAGACGCACAAAATAATTCCTCAACAGGACAATTTCCAACGGCACAAAGTACCGTTTATGGGGGGTTAAGCCAAAATCAATTGGATTCCCTATTAAGTGTATATCCCTTTACTCAATCTACAACGGGAGTTATTTACCCTCAAACTCCCAATGTTTTGAGTGCTTCTTTTAATCTCGATGGACATGCGGTAGGAATGCTTCTTCGAGCGATTGATCAATTGACGGGCGTTGATACCTTATTATCACCGAAGGTTGTCACACGAAATCGAACGGCTGCCAAAATTGAGGTGGGTCGTGACTTAAGATATCCAAGTGCCTATGAGGCCCCAAGTATCAGTAATGATGAGTTTGCTTTTAACGCAAATTCATTGTCGCCAAGTGTGAGAGTTCCGATTCCAGCGACACCATCAGATTTTAAAACCGAAAATATTGGAATCAGTTTGAGCGTGACTCCGACGAGCTATCCAGATCAACGAATTGACGTTAAACTTGATCAAGATGTTAAAGATTTTGAGGGATTTATTAACTACGGATCTCCAATTGTTCAAGGAGCAACTGGGGCGGCAAGAGTATTTTCTTTAACTGATGGAACACTAAATCAGCCTGTTTTTAACTATCGGAAATTGACGACAGATTTAACGGTGATGAACGGTCAAACAATCGTGATGGGGGGATTTATTCGGGAGGATCGCCAGAAGGTTAATGATAAAGTACCTCTGCTCGGGGATTTACCCTACTTAGGGAGACTTTTTCGAAGTGAAGTGGATAAAAGTGTAAAGAAGAATTTAATGGTCTTTTTGACTGCACGTCTAGTGAATTCAAAGGGAAAGCCGTTTTATGAAATGCCTGATGATTCAATTGAAGTTTCAAGTAATAATCAGACAAGGTAATATGTTTATGAAAAAAATCCTCTTTTCTTTCCTTTCTATCTTTACGATCTGTCTGTTGGCTGAAGAGCCCGTCGTCGTAACCGCTCCAGAAACAACCTCCGAGATAACAACCTCTGTCGCTGAGGCAGAGACCCCACAAGAGCAGAAGCTTCAAGCGCTTGAAATTATCCGTCGACAGGAGCTGGTTTTCCGCTCCCAAAAAGCAATTGAAGAGGGGCAAAAAGCGGAATCACTCGGGGAGTATTTGAATGCTCAGGAACGTTTTCGCTTTGCTTATACCAACTTAGTGAAGTCTCAAGAAACGGAGGCGGTTGTAGAGGTCGCAGGAGAGGGTCTTTCACGGATTAATTTTGAACTTGCGAAATCGGCCCTTGCCTCTCAAAAGTGGGAGGAGGCTCAGAAACTTTTAGAGGAGGCCTTAGCGGCCTCGCCAGGGAATGAGTCGGTTGAGGGGTTACTTGAAAAGGTGAAGGGGGCAGCGACAAATCCGAGGCTGGCCGGTGATTTAGTCAATCCGGCGCTCACCCCCAAATTTTTAGAAAATGTTAAATCCGTTGAGAGTCTTCTTTTGTTGGCGGATCAATATACAAGAACGGGTCAATATGATGAGGCACTCGCAACTTTGAAGAAGGTTTTGACCATTGATCCTTATAGTAAAACGGCTCTTGGAAAGATTGCAAAAGTAAATGAGGAAAAAGAAAAATATTTCGCTCTTGCTCAAGAGCAAACTCGTGAAAAACGAATTCTTGAGACGGAGGAGAAATGGTCCTCTAAACCGAAGAAAAAGATTGAAGGCAAGACCGCTGATATCAATCAGGTGGTGCTTATAAAATCGAACAAGTTTGGTATCAATGAAAAATTAAAATCGATTATCCTTCCGGATCTAAACTTCAAAGGGGCCTCGATCATCGATGCGGCTAATTTTTTATCATCAAAAAGCCGAGAATTGGATAAAAAAGATAAAAAAGGAATTCAAATTATTGTTCAAGAGGATGCAAAGCGGAGTGCAAAGTCGGTCGATCTTTCGTTAAAGAATATTCCTTTGGGAGAGGCACTACGTTATGTTTGTCGAGTCTCCTCTGTGAAGTTTAAAGTTGAGGAATTTGCAATTGTCGTGATTCCTCTTTCGGCTCCTGAGACCGTTTTAATCACGCGAATTTTTAACATCTCACCGACCTTCATCAATACCAGTTCAAGTGCGGGTGCGACAGATGAAGCAAAGGGAGGAGGACGACGCATTGCTGCTGCTACCGTTGCGGCGGAGTCGGGAGGAAATGCAGAGGCGATGAATCAACTCCGAGAAAAGGGGGTCGATTTTCCTCCGGGATCGACGGCCGTCTATTCGCCAACACAAGGGACTTTGACCGTCACGAATACACAAGATCAGATCGATCTCATTGAAGAGCTTGTGAATGCGGACAGTGGACAATCTTTAGTCGTCGATGTTTCGGTGAAGGTGGTTGAGATTGGTCAGACCGATTTAAATGATATTACCAATAACATTAATTTTAAACTTAAAGATGTCGATCTTGCTCAGCGGATCGCTTCATTGGCGAGTATTGGGGAAAGTCAAAATTCAACTTTACCGACTTTTGGACGTACGCCCGCAGTTAATACCGGACTACGAGGATCTCAGGGATTTAAATTGAATGGTTTAGATAATGTCATTACAGGAGGAGGAAGTGGACTTGCTACTCCGAATGCCTTTAAACTGGGTCTCACTGGCTTAACAGGGAGCGAGCTTCAGACGATTTTAACGGCGATTTCTCAGAAAAAGAGTTCTGATTTTCTTGCCTCCCCTTCAATTCGAGTCAAGGCAGGTTCGAAGGCTTCAATTAATAATTCAAGAAGAATGCTTTATCCTGTTGGTTTTGATAAGCCGAAAATTCCAGTCAAGAATAGTAGTTCTGCGGCAGTAGCTCAAACTATATTTGGTCCTCCAGGTTTTGTCCCCTCTTTTCCTAATAACTTTGAATCGAAAGATATTGGAGTGAAGCTAGAAATACAACCACAAGTTCCTGCCGATCGAAAAAATATTGAACTTGCTCTTTCACCCGAAATTACCGATTTTGAGGGATTTATTGATTATGGAGAGGATGTTTTTTTAGTCGATGGATCTGGTAATCGTGTTGCTTTTAGTAACAATACAATTAATCAGCCTGTTTTCAGTAATCGCAAAATTCAGACTCGTGTGACTGTTCAGGATAAATATACCTTTGTTTTGGGCGGTTTGACACGGGATGAGGTTCAGAAGGTGGAGGATAAAATTCCGTTCTTAGGGGATCTTCCGGTTGTTGGATCAGCCTTTCGTTCGAAAGCGGTGAAGACAACGAAGAAGAATTTGTTGATTTTTGTAACCCCTCGTATTCTTCTTCCGGATGGGACACCGTTGAGTGTTGATGCTATTCCAAAAGCTTGATCCGTTGTTTTTGTAAAATAAAGCATTGCTTCACGCTATTGGGAGGGTTAATTGATATCCTGATATGGATGCAAACTCTCCTGACCCAAATGAACCGAGCGATATCGCTCTGGTTGGGAGAGCGCAGGGAGGGGAGTCGCGGGCTTTTGATCTTTTAGTGATTCGCTATCAAAAGCGACTTTATAGCGTCATATTTCAGATTATTCGTCATCATCAAGATACAGAAGATGTTCTTTATCAGACACTTATAAAAGCTCACGATAATCTTTCTGGATTTAAGGGGAATTCCGGTTTTCATACGTGGCTATATCGAATTGCGGTGAACCGCTCTTTGAACTTTATTCGGCTCAGAAAAACGAATCGGGAGATGAGTATTCATGCGAATGAGGAGGGGGATTTTGATATTATCGATGAGGGGGTGGTGAATGAGGTGGAGGTTCAAGAAAATCGTTCTGAATTACAAAATAAATTGAACGTCTCCCTTTCTAAGTTGTCTGAAGATCATAGAACAGTTGTAAATTTGTTTGATATTCAAGGTTTGAGTCATGCTGAGATTGGTAAGATTTTAGGATGTTCGGACGGAACCGTCAGATCGCGTTTACATTATGCTCACAAACAGTTAAAAAATTACTTGTTGGATGTCAAAAAGGGAGATAGATCATGACTATGGAGAATATCGATTCGGTTCAAAAAGCGCTGTCAGGACTTCGCGATGAAGTTCCCTCGGATCTTTATTTTTCTGGTGTTTTAGCGGAGTTTCATTCTCGTCAACGGAATCAGAGACTTGTTCCTCAAAGTTTCACGACTCGTTTAATGGAGTCCGTGAAGGATCTTTGGTTTTTTAATCCTGCGCGTCTTGTTCAAGGAAGTGCCTTTGCGTTGATTCTTCTGTTTTTTACTCTGAACGGATTGCATGAGTCTTGGAGTTCAAATTCGGCTGTTTTGGTAAATTGGTATCAAGGGGAGAGTCTTCGTTTAGAGAAGAGTACGCTTCCGGAGCAATTTTTGACATCGAATGGAATTGATCAACTGGGCTCTTCGGCCTTGGTTCGTCCGGTGGAGTTAGCGGCATTGTCTTTAGGGGAGATGGGTTCGGATCGAACTCAGTATGTGATGAATACAACACCAGCCTCCTATGATTCGGTGGTTGCTTTCTAAGCATGATAGTTTTTTTAAATCGTTGTTTTTTGATTCTCATGGCTCTTATTTTTGGAGCGGTGAGTCAGGGGAATGCTCAAGGGGTTTTTGATTCGATAGGGAAAGAGGTTCACGATGTTTTTGAGCGGGTCAAGGATTCGGTTGTTAAAGTAAAGTCGGATAACGGAGTCATGATGTTGACCGGCTCCGGTTTTTTTATTGATGAGGAGGGAACTTTACTGACGAGTTCATTGATTGTGGTTGATGATACGGCGACAACGGTGGAGACTGAGGAGAACAAATGGGAGGCAAGAGTTTTAGGGAAGGATCTCAGGAGTGGTCTGGCTTTATTGAAAGTTTACGGGGTTAAATCGAAGCCATTGACCTTTGCCGTTTCGAATAGTTTAAAGGCCGCTTCTGCGGTTGTGGGGGTCGGCTTTCCTTATAATTTACCGGTGGCCCCTAGTTTTGGTTTGGTTGCTGGGTTTGACTTTCAGTATTTGAATAAGTTTTTTCCGACGACTCATATAAGAGCGAATCTTCCGATTAGTCCTGGTCAGGTGGGAGGACCGTTGATTAACTCAAAGGGAGAGGTGGTAGGGGTTTTAGCGATGTCGGCGGATGATGGGCGGGCCTGTTATGCGATTCCTTCGATGGCGGTGGAGCGGATTCTTCAGGAACTTAAGAAATCAGGAAAGGCTCGTCATGGATGGGTGGGAGTGGGGGTTTCGGAGAAGGAGACCTCAGCGTCGACGAAGGGGGTCGTGGTTTCGAATTTATTTGAAAATACTCCTGCATTAACGAGTGGGATCAAGGTGGGGGATTTGGTTTTAAAGATTGGGAGTCGTGAGATTCGTCGTCCCTCGGATGTGATTGATCTCTCTTTTTTTAGTCGTGTGGGAGAGGATCTTCCGGTGATCGTCGTTCGGGAGGGTAAAACGATGAATTTCAAGATAACCGTTCAGGAGCGTCCGACATTACTTCCGGCGGTTTTCCAAAAAGATCCTGCAGCCGCAACGAATTCGGTGATTCAAGTGAATCAGAAATGAGTTTATCGGGAGGAGATAAAACTCTCTAAGGAATGCAGAGAAGAGTCTTTAATCCATTTTTAATTTCTAATGCAATAATGTGTCGGATTCGTCTTGTGACGTCATCGCCGAAGATCTTGACAATTCTTGGTTATGTTTTCTTTGATTCTGGCCCTATTTCCTGCATTTAAGCCCGCTTCCAGAGAGATTTTATCCCAGATTCTGCATTAGGAATTCATTTCTAATGCAATGCAATAGAAAGTGAATAATACAAACACCTGATTTCCAATGACTTCTAAATAATTAACCCAATTCATGCAATAGAAGTTTAAAAAAAAATGATTTGAGAGGTAAAAAGGGATAAGGGAGGATTCACCAATATGGTGAGTCCAAAATTTGAGATTGAATACACGGATCAGGAAGTCACGGCATGGGGTGGAATGAGGTTAA
>CAMCYL010000054.1 GCA_945883905.1 Akkermansia muciniphila
ATTATCTTAAGAGGGTAAGAATATTTTGTTGTGAGGTGTTTGCTTGAGCGAGCATTGCGGTGCTGGCTTGGAGCAAGATATTATTTTTGGAGAGCATAGTGGTCTCTTCGGCGACATTAAGATCTTTGATTCGGCTATTCGCGACTTGAACGTTGACCTTTTCGGTACGGATATTTTGGATATGGAAATTAAACTTAGAAATATCGGCATTCACCTCTGCTCGACGACGAGCGATGGATTGAATCGCTAAGTTAAGACTCCCGATGGCAGTGAGGGCTCCGGTGGTCGATCCGATGGTTAAACTGGTGATCCCAAGAGTGGACATATTTCCTAAGGAGGAGGTGACTAAGAAATCAGTGACCCCTTCAGCGGAGATCGCAACGGCGATTGTTCCGGTGGTAAAGATGGTCGATCCGTTAAAGGAGGCGTTAGCGGAGATTTGATTAATTTGAGTTTTGAGTCGTTCAAACTCAATATTGTAGTTGGCACGATCGACATCACTGAAAGCACCGTTGGTAGCACGTTGAGCCAATTCACTCATTCGAGTGAGTTGTTGTTGGAGAGTTTGAAGGAAACCGTCTGCGGTTTGAGCGTAAGAAATTAAATTTTGAGCTCCTTCAACAGCGGCTTGAAGTCGAACAATACGGGCATCCAAGTTAGCGCTTACGGCAACGCCAGCAGCATCATCAACGGGATCAGCAATTCGACTGCCAGAGGAGAGACGACGAATATTTTTCGTCAAATTCTCATTATTAATGGTGAGATAGAAGGAGGCACTGGTTGCCCCGACATTAGTTCCAATAGTTGACATACGATTCCTTTCGTTGTTGCTTACATCGCTTCATGCGATGAACGGATTTTACGTGCTTACCGTTAGATCACGAATGCTTTTTACAGCGTTAAAAACAAAGTAACTTATTTTAAAAATTTGTAAAGTTTTTTTTTAAATTTAGCTTTACAAATAAAAAATAGATCAAGTTTTTATTTATTTTGCTTGGATTGGGGAGGAGTAAATGGGAGTCGGAGGATGTTTAATCGTATCAACGATCCATTTTCGGAAAACAGAGTAATCGGGGAGATTTTTTTCTTCGCGGTAGATGTTAATTTGGACCGGAATAGCCTCTTTAAGAACGGTTTCACCCAGAAAAAAAGCCTCTCCTTTTTTAGAAATCTCAGAGGCACCCACGTTGTAGGAGAAATCGATTGAACGAATTCGTTCGCTTGTTTTTAGATTCACCTCACTAATTTCCCAGACTTTGTAGGGGGGCTTTTTAAAGTCGAAATACTCTCGGATAATGACCATTTTATTTTCTTCAGATTTAAAGCGTTCTCGTATGAAATTCGCTGTTGATTGAAGTTTTGTATTTGTTTTCCGCAGTTCACGAAGCTCTTTGAGGAGGGCTTCGACTTTGGCCGTTTTTTTCTCTTCTTGATGGGCTTCAATTAAAAGAAGAAGTCCTTGAGGATCTTGAGGCTCTAATTTCCGAAAGGTATCGAGATATTCGATCGCTTTGGCGGATTCAAAAAGCTCGAGACTTGCCATTCCGGCAATAAGGAGGGAACCACGTGCTTTGGGTTCCTCTTTAAGAATCGAATCGCAAATTTTGCGGGCAGCGAGATAGTCCTGTTTTTCAATAAAGGATACCGCCTCTTTGAAACGACGCTCAAATTCGAGACGTTTCTGGGGGTCAATATTCTGAGCGCAAATGAGGGGGGATAAACAGAGGAGAAGAAGGGCGATTTTTTTCATAAAGTCGTAATTGATTTTTGAAGCAGTGTAGCAGCATTTTTTCCACTGACAACTGCTCCCTCTATGGTTCCAGGGAGACCTGTTTGTGTCCAATCCCCTGCAAGCCAGAGGTTTTTCCATTCCGTTGTTGCCTGAGGGCGGTGTCGGTTCACGGAAGGGCTTGAAGCAAAGGTCGCTGTTTTTGATCGATAGAGAAAGGAATGAAGAAGTTGGTATCCTTGAACTTCAGGAAGAAGTACGGAGAGTTCAGAAAGGGTCTTTTCTAAAATCTCAGCGGTGCTGAGTCGATCGATCTCGTAACTTCCACTAATCACAACGGAATGATGAAATCCTTTTTTACTTGGAGTGCGTTTAATGGCTGAACTATTAAAGATCCAGTGGAGTGGGGATTTTAAAAAACCGATAAATGGCTCCTTGGTGAGAGGCCGATCAAACCAGAGATGTAAATTAATTAAAGGAGATCCTTTGATTTTATCACATTGATGAGCAAGGGAGCTTTCGGGGGGGAGTAGCGGCTTGAGTCCAAACCAAGGGAGGGTACAAATGACTTGATCGAACGATTCTGATTTTCCATTTGAGAATTCAATTTGAGTGCAGCGGTCATTTTCAAAGTGAAGTTTTTGAACGCTTAACCCGTAGTGGAGATCTCCTCCACAAAACTGAACGAAACGGCGAGCATGAGGGTCGAGGAGCTGACTGAGTCCTTCGGTCGCAAGATAGATTTTTGAGTCCTCTGGACCGGAAAGAAGTGCTTTTTGAATGACTTGGGTCAAAAGGTGGGCGGAGGCCGTCGCTAAAGGTTCATTGAGGGCGGCAAGACAAAGGGGCTCCCAAAGTGAATCAATGGCATCCTTTGTTTGAGATTCCGCAATCAGCCAATCCTGTGCGAGTTGAGAGTCGTCCGGGATAATTCCCATTTTTATACGGAAAGTTAGTTTAATGGCGGAAAGCTTTCCTTTCCAAGAAAGGGATTGAAAGCCAATTAATGCAAAAAGCATATCAAAAGGGGAGGGGATTTTGGGGGCTTTCAATAGCGATGATTTTTCAGGTGAACGGTAGGGAACTCGAAGTTGATCCGGTTTTTGGAGGAGATGGAGCGTCTCCCATTTTTGGAGGAGCTCTAAGGTCGAGTGATAGCATCCCATCAAGGCATGTTGTCCATTATCAATTTCATCTTCTGAAATTGAATCTTGAAAACTGGAGGCTCTTCCTCCTGGATACTTTAATTTTTCAACAACGGTTACTTGATGTCCATTGAGGAGAAGTTCCGTGGCGGCAGAGAGTCCCGCAAAGCCGGCGCCGATAATTAAAATATTTTGAAGGGGGGTATAGGGACTGCTCTTTTGCGGTTTTCGAGAGCTCCAAACAGCATAGGCCTTTTGAAATTTATTGAGTCGGGCTGAGTGATCGATGATGTTGAAATCAAGTCGTTTAGCTTTTTCAAGGATTCCTCGATAGACCTTCGCCATGATTTGCGCCGCAACCATATTTGGTCGATCTTCGGGGTGAAGTCGTTTTTCAGCACGTTCAAAATAGGCTGTAGCACGATGATATTGAAAGTGGAGTAGGCGTTTTAATTCCGGGGTAAAACGATTGTTGAGAATATCCTCTTCTCGAACATTAAACGCTTCCATCTCCGATTGAGGAAGATAGATCCGGCCGAAGCTGGCATCTTTTCTCACATCTCGAATGATATTCGTGATTTGAAAGGCCATTCCTAAGTCCACGGCGTAGGCATGAGCGGATTGATGTCGATAGCCAAAAATTTCAATGCTGACGAGTCCGACGGCAGAAGCGACTCGATAACAATATTGATAGAGCGAGTCAAAGTCGGGGTGACGGATTTGGTGAAGATCACTTTCAACGCCATCTAAGACATCGATCATTGCTTTTGGAGGAATTAAGTAATCTCGAATGATTTTTTGAAGCTCTCTTCCGAGGGGGGTCTTAGGGGTTCCTGTGTAGCTGAGCTGAATTTCTTCGCGCCACTCTTTGAGTTGGCGGTCTTTTTCTTGGATCGTCAGCTCTGTCGAATCGGCAATATCATCGATGAGTCGACAATAGGCGTAAAAGGAGTTCATCGCTTGTTGTTTTTCAACAGACAAAGAGACAAAGGAAAGGGCTAGATTGGAGCCACTCTTTTTTGTGATTTGTTCACTATCTTCTGGAGGGGGGATCCGGTTCATGGAAGGAGACTCCGGATTGCTAGAGCAAAAAAATCAACTTTTGAAAGTTTGGGGCGATGGGTCAAGGTTTTGTAATTTAACTCGCGAATTTTTTCAAGAATCGTTGTTCCCCCTTGCCAGGTAAATTTGATCTCCCAACTCAGAGGAAAAGGGAGGGATTGATAGAGGGGAGCTCCTTGATTAAAAATAGCCTGAGTGCGGTCCACTTGGAATCGAAGGAGTTTTTGATAGTTCTCGGTCTCTTGTTTATCAAATAACTGTTTTTCTGATATTTCAAATTTATTTAAATCATCAAGGGGAAGATAGATTCGATCTTTCAGGAGATCCACCGAGACATCTTGCCAAAAATTGGCGAGTTGGAGTGCGGTGCAAATATGATCGGACCACGTTAATTTGATTGGATCGTGATATCCATGGAGATGAAGGACGAGTCGTCCCACAGGATTGGCGCTTCGTCGGCAATAGTCGAGAACCTCCTCAAAGTTTTGATAGCGACGTTTAACGACATCTTGTTTGAAAGCAGAAAGCAGATCGGTAAAAAGAGTGGGATCAAGTTGTAGTTTTTGAATGGAATCGTGAACTGCCGGAAAAACTGGATGACAGTCTGAGTGTTGGGGATGGAGAAGTTGATCCTCCCAATCGTTTAAGGCGGCGAGTCGTTCCGATTCGGTTTTTGGCTCGGTTGGAGTGGTGACCGGCTTAGAGGGTTCTGAGGTATAGCCTTCGTCAGCAAAATCATCGGCAATGCGGGCAAAGGCATAGACCGCATGGACATGGGGTTTCATCTTTGCAGGGACCAAAAGTCCGACGGGAAAGTTTTCGTAGTGACTTTTGGCGAGTGCGGTGCAATACGTATAAGATTCTGTAAGTGAAACCATGAGGAGAGAATTCAAGCGATATTTTGCGAGGAATCAATCTTTGAAACTGAACTTAGAACCTCTTAAAATTCTTTACATTTAATCTTATATCTACTAAATTAGTCGTTAATGAAGCTATCGATGAAAACCGATTATGCACTTCGGGCGATTTTTACGCTTGTGGAGTTTTATGGGGAGAAGCCAATCCCGATACGGGAGCTGGCGCGTCGAAATGAGATTCCAAAACGATTTTTGGAGCAAATTTTGTTACAAATGAAAGAGAGGGGTTGGGTTGATAGTTTGCCTGGGAAAGTGGGGGGCTATCGTCTTGCTCGTGATCCTTCTAAGATCACGATGGGAGAGATTGTTCGTCATTTTGAGGAGGTTTTGGCGCCAATTCATTGCGTTTCTGTAGCCGGTTATAAGCGTTGTTCTCAAGAGCCTGTTTGTCGATTTCGACGTCTCATGCTAAATGTAAGGCATGTGGTCGCGACAATGATGGATGGAACGACTTTAGCGGCTGTTTACAAGGGATTGCCTGTGACCAATGAGGAGGTTTTTTCTGAACCTTTAGTAGAGGGAGCTGGAATTTAGCAGTTTGAGATAAATTGCAGTATTATTTTCAACAGTGTGAACTCTATGAAATCTCAATTTTCTTTTTTAAGATTTTTTAAATCCCAACCGCAGGTCATTCCAGGCTTCGGCTTGAGCTTAGGATTTACACTGTTTTATTTAGCGTTGATTGTCTTAATCCCGCTCGCCGGAATTTTCATTAAAAGCTCGTCGCTTTCGTGGGAAGAGATTTGGATGACTGTGACTCATCCTCGCGTTCTTCATTCTTACAAAATTAGTTTTGGGCTCTCTCTATTAGCCTCTTTGATCAACGGTTTTTTTGGATTTGTGATTGCTTGGGTTTTAGTTCGTTACTCATTTCCTGGAAAAAGAATTTTAGATGCCTTGATTGATTTGCCTTTTGCCCTTCCGACTGCCGTCGCTGGAATTACACTTTGCTCTCTTTATGCTCCAAGTGGATGGATTGGTCGTTATTTAGAGCTCTTAGGATTGAAGGTTTCTTATACCCCGTTGGGGATTTTACTGGCACTCATTTTTATTGGAACTCCCTTTGTCGTTCGGACGGTTCAACCGGTGCTTGAAGATTTAGATCAAGAAGTGGAGGAGGCGGCCATCAGCTTGGGAGCCGATCGATTGCAAACTTTTTTCCGTGTTTTGATGCCTCCGTTGATTCCCCCGCTTTTGACCGGGATTGCATTGGCTTTTGCCCGTGCGGTAGGGGAATATGGATCGGTCATTTTTATTGCGGGAAATATGCCAATGAAATCGGAAATAACGCCATTAATGATCGTGATTCAATTAGAACAATATGAATACGCAAAGGCAACAGCAATTGCGGGGGTGATGTTAGTGGTTTCATTTTTGATTCTTCTTTGCATTAACCTCTTACAATCTTGGTCCTCACGCTATCAACGGAATTAATCATATGGCTGGAATTGTATCACGATTAAAGGGGCATCGAGCCTCAGGAAGCATGGCGTTGAAAGAGCCAAAATGGGTTAAACGTCTCTTAATTGGTGTCACTGTTTCCTTCCTTTTTATTTTTTTAATTCTTCCCTTAGCGATGGTTTTTATCTCTGCATTTTCCGAGGGTATTTCTGTTTATTACGCTTCGATTACGGAATCAGCGGCATTGTCTGCGATTCGTCTTACATTTTTTGCCACGATGATTGCGGTTCCTTTAAATTTAATTTTTGGACTTGCTGCGGCTTGGTCGATTACAAAATTTGAGTTTCCAGGGAAACAGATTTTAATCACTCTCATTGATCTTCCTTTTGCGGTTTCTCCAGTGATCGGGGGACTCATTTACATATTGATTTTCGGCTCTCAAGGGTGGTTTGGCAATTCGTTAAGAGATCACGGAATTCAGATTGTCTTTGCGGCTCCTGGAGTGGTTTTGGGGACCATTTTTGTAACGGTTCCGTTTATTGCTCGGGAGTTAATTCCACTGATGCAGGCTCAAGGAAAAGACCAAGAGTTAGCCGCAATTACCTTAGGGGCGAGTGGATGGCAGGTGTTTTGGCGAGTGACACTGCCCAAAATTAAATGGGGACTTTTGTATGGGGTGATTCTCTGTAATGGTCGTGCGATGGGAGAGTTTGGGGCTGTTTCCGTTCTTTCTGGTCATATTCGAGGACAGACAAATACAATTCCGCTGCATATTGAAATTCTTTATAATGAATATCATACCACAGCCGCGTTCGCAATGGCCTCTTTACTCACTTTTTTAGCATTGGTTACTTTAGGGATTAAAACCTATATCGAGTCCAAGGCGGCCGATGAAATGAACGAGGAGATCTCATGAGCATTCAAGTTAATAATATCCATAAAACATTCGGAAAATTTAAGGCACTGGATCAAATTGATTTAGAGATTCCATCCGGAGGCCTTGTCGCACTTCTGGGACCCTCCGGTTCTGGAAAAACAACGCTGCTTCGAATTATTGCTGGACTTGATTTTGCGGATGCAGGGTCAGGAACTATTTCGTTTAATGGACTTGATGTGACTTCATTGGCTGCCGCTAAACGAAAAGTGGGTTTTGTCTTTCAGCACTATGCTCTTTTTAATCATATGTCGGTCTTTGAAAATATCGCTTTTGGATTAAGGGTTCGTCCGAAATCAGAGCAACCTTCGGAGCTTGAGATTGAGGAACGAGTTCATAAGCTTTTAAAACTGATTAAGTTGGAGAATTTTGGTAAACGCTTTCCGAAACAACTTTCTGGTGGACAACGCCAACGAATCGCTCTTGCCAGAGCACTGGCAGTGGAACCTCAAGTATTACTTTTAGATGAACCCTTTGGGGCCTTAGACGCAAGGGTACGACGTGAACTAAGGCGTTGGTTGCGTCAGCTTCACGAAGAGATTCATGTCACGACGATTCTTGTAACGCACGATCAAGAGGAGGCTCTCGAAATTGCGGATGAAGTGGCTATTCTGAATCACGGAAAAATTGAACAGCGAGGAAGATCTCAGGCCGTTTATGATTTTCCCACGAATGCTTTTGTTTGTGAATTTTTAGGAGATGTAAATTCTTTTTCTAATGAGAAGCAAACCACTTTAGTTCGTCCTCATGAAATAGAGCTCTATAGACACGAACCAAGTGGAATTGAGGGAGTTGTTCGTTCGGTCAATGCCTTCGGAGCGGTGGAGCGAATTGAGGTCGATTTGCTTTGCGAGAAGAAATTGATTTTAGTGGAGCGCTCGAGCGCGGTGAAAGAAAAGCATCCTTTGAGCACGGGAGACCTTGTCTGTGTGAAAGTACGGAAGGAATTTATTTTTCCTCATGCTTAAACCCAGTTTTTGCTTTGAAATTTAAAAATGGAGCGCCGACGGTTTTGATCCGCAGTAGCCGAAGCGAAGGAGGATTCAGCGTCATGGCGAAGGAGGATGTTTTTTCTCTTTCTTTCCTTCCTCGTCCTTCAAATCCACCCCGATCCCACAAACAGGTCAGTCAGTCACAGCCATTTCGGTTTGAGGCTCTCGAACCATTGTTCCTTTGTATTTCCCCGGTTCTTCTTGAACTCCAAAATTATTTTTCCAGAGATCATGGGCTAACTTGAGTTCCTCCTCTTGAAGCATAGGACTCTCGGTAGCAAGTGCGAATTCTTTAAGTTGTGCCGCATCGTAAATATTAGGCAAACAGGTTGCCACTTTCGGATCGGCGAGCAGCCATTGTAGGGCGGTTTGACTCATGGTTCTATTTCCTAAAACGAGCGGTTTGAGGGTCTCAATTTTTTGGAGTCCATTGGTCAGCCATGATTTAGGACGATGCAGACGGTGATCTCCCGGAGGGAAAACGGTATCCTTTGTATATTTTCCTTCAAGCATTCCGCTTGAATGGGTGACGCGGATAAAATAACGAGTCTGTGATTCCGGTGCGGTTTCCATAATCGTCCGTCCAGGATGTTGTTCTAACATATTATAAATATGTTGAAGTACATTGGGCTGCCGTTTTTTCACACAGTCGATACCTTCGTAGAGCCATCCGATTGCGGGGCCGAGGGCCGCTCCATGCGCAAGAATTTTCCCCTCTTTTTTAAGGTCCTCCATGAGCGTCCAGAGTGCATCCTCCTCGACTTGTTCCATTCGAATGTTGTGGAGTTGAAGAATATCAATGCGATCTGTTTTGAGACGTTGAAGGGCTTTTTCAACCGCTTCACGAATAAATGGAATGGAAAAGTTATGAGGAATTTCGCTTTGTCCACGTCGTTCATCACCGTGACTATAAAAATCGTAACCCACTTTTGTCGCAATTTGGATTTGATCACGCTTTTTAGAGAAAGCTTTTCCGATGAGATCCTCGCTATAGCCGTTTCCGTAGGTATCGGCGGCATCGAAGGTGGTGATTCCAAGATTAAGTCCCTCTTCCATCAGGAGAATGGCTTCATTTTCGGTATATTTCCCCCACCAACCTGTGGAAACGGTCCACATTCCAAAACCAATTTCAGAAACTTTAACAGGAGTGTTAGGAAGCGAGCGATATTTCATATGGGTGAGCAGTATAGTCAAAACTATTGAATTCACCAAATGAATATTTTTATTCGCTGCCTAATAAAAGTGATAGTTCCTTGATCTTGTTTAAAGATTACAATAAAGTGAAAGGGTGATAGATTCACAACCTTATAGTGTTCGATCTGCAAGACATCATTTTCGTAATTATCTAGGAATTATTCGTGGATTTTCAGAAATCCTTATGGAGGGACTTCGTTCTGAAGAGGCTCGTTTGGCTCATTTTATTTTTATGATTGAGACGGTTGATCGAATTCAAAAGTTTATTGATCGAGTTTTACCTTCTGAAGAGGTTTTAAAAAGAGCGGAGTGGAAGAAACCGTTTTGGATCAATGTGGAACATGATGTTAAATCGATCTTGAAGACGGTCGAAGCGCTTCTTATTCTGGAGCAACAGTCGCCGCTTCAAGGTTTTAAAGAGGATCTTTTAAAAATACAGAGCTCAGGATTGGAGATCTTGAAGTTCTCTGAAGAATTTATTAATCACAGTTTCGACAATCCTACGATCGCAAAGGAGTGATCGTTTTTTGATAAAATCCCCCTCCCAAAAGAGCTCCTAAAATCGGGGCTAAGATATAAACAAGCCACCATCCATTTCCATTGGCTGTCAAGGGAACGGATCCCCAGCCTGCAAAGAGAGATAAAATTCGTGGACCTAAATCTCTTGCAGGATTAAAACAGGCCATCGTTAAGGGACCCAGTAAAGAGATTAAGAGGGTTACGGTGAGCCCAATTAAGAGGGGGGTTGCTTCATGAGGCCGAGAGCCGTTTTTATCATCTGTCAGTCCAAAGATGATAAGAACGAGAATAAAGGTTCCCAAAAACTCAATTCCGAAGGCTTGTGTTGTTGAAATCGTAAAGGGGGCTTGATCGATCGGTTTGCCGGAAGGATTTGGGTAGAACTCTCCAAAGATCATCGCAGTAGCAACGCTTTCAATCGAACCTCTTTGAACTCCTAGTTTACTTTCGTAAGCGATGAGAGGACTATAAAAAATCCAAAAGAGAACAGCCGCCGAGCAAAACGCACCCAGAAATTGACTTAAAAGGTAGAGAGGGACCTCTTTCCAAGGGTGATTTTTCCATGTAGCGAATGCCAATGTCACTGCTGGATTGAGATGGGCTCCACTGAGGGAGGCCGTTAAATAGATCGCTAAAGCGATTCCGATGCCCCAGACGATTGCAACTTGGAAGATCCCCACTTGTGCCCCTGTGAGTACTGCCGCAGCGACGGATCCGCAGCCAAAGAACACGAGGAGGAAGGTTCCTATAAATTCTCCCCAAAAAATAAATAAACTTCGATTCATCGCAGGAAGCCTAGGCTTGAAGCGACTCGGTGGCAAGTGAGGTCATTTGCTCCGATAATTTAAGTCGATCCATTTTTTCTAAAGGAAGACTCGTAAATAACTCAAGTCGACGGCGAATTTGAAGCGCAACCTCATAGATTTGATGTTTCTTTTCCTCTTCGCTGCCCTTAAAGTGGGCTGGATCTGGTGAGGCCCAATGGGCGATGATCGGTTGTCCCGGCCAAATCGGACAAGATTCCTTGGCATTGTCACAGACGGTAATGACAAAATCAAAGTGTACCCCTTTAAATTCCATCCAGGATTTACTTCTCGCATCGGTTGAATCGATATTAAACTTTTCACACAAAATGTTTTGAACCAATGGATTGATTTGCCCCGTCGGATTCGCTCCTGCACTGTAGCTATTAAAGCGTAAAGGATCGATTTTTTTAAGAAGATATTCACCTAAAATACTACGAGCAGAGTTTCCAGTGCAAAGAAAGAGAAGGTCATATTTTTGATTCGTCATGGGATGAGATTAAAAACTAAAAAATATTTTGGGAGGTTTTTTGTGTGACGAAACTGTAAAATTTATGGAATTAAGATTTACCGATTTCTTTCCCCCGTTATGATCACAATAATTTATGAAATGGCGTGCTTTAATCCCTGCAGTTTTTGTGATCCTTCTATTTATAATCGTGGCCCATTTTTATAATCGTGGATTTGTTCATCAACGTTCTCACGGAGTGATTCTCCTGATCGCGAATGGACTCGATCAGGAGATTTTAAATCGAGCTCGAGTAAAGGTGTCGGCCCGTGGACAGAAACTTTTCATGGATCGTATGCCGATTATGGGGGGAAATCTTCCGCAATATGCATTTATGACGGTTCAAGGCTTTGAGACTCCCTCTCCGGATGAGGCGGCAGCGGCGACGATGTTAGCGTCAGGAGTGAAGGTTCATAATGGATTTACGGCCTTTACGGCTCAAGGAAATCGATTGGACAGTCTCATGTATCAAGCGCAGACCTATGGTCGAGGAACGGGGTTGGTGACTAACGGGGAGCTGACCCTGCCGACGCCCGTCTCTTTTTATGGCTATATTCAAGGGAATGAGTCTGCGGAGTTTCGAAATGCAGCAGAGCTCATCGATAGTTCAAAGATCGATGTTATTTTTGGAGGAGGAGCCCGTTATTTTCGACCGATTTCGGTTTTCAATGAGCAGGGGAGGCTGGATGGAAGATCTTTGGAAAAAGATGCTTTAAACACCGGTTATTCGGTTGTCGAAAATGCGCAGGAGCTGGAAAAGCTTCCGGCATGGAGAACCGGGCGCTGTCTTGGATTATTTCAGTCCGGTTCTTTTTACTACTCCTCCCTTCGAGAAGGGGTTAGTACGACTCCTAATTTAAGCGATATGACACGTCGATCAATCGAGTTGTTGCAAAATAATCTTCGGGGTTACTTTTTAGTTGTGGAAGGAGCCTTGATTGCTCAGGCTTGTCGATCAAATTTGACGGATATAGCGGTTGAGGAGGCAATTGCGTTTGATGAAGCGGTTAAGACAGCGGTCACTTACGCCGGAAAAGAGTCCACCATTATTGTTTTATGCGGTTACAGTTATGGGGCGTTGCCCGCATCATCGAGTGCTTTAGTGAATCCAAACTCAAGCCTCAAACAAAAAAATCCAGAATGGCTTTTAGGTCCTGGTGGATTGCCGACGAACGTGAACGATGCTAAATGGTTGTTTCAAAAGGAAAAAGAGGGCTTTTTTTCTAAAACGTTAGGTCATCCCTTAAGACCGCGAGAGGCACTTCAGTTTTATCGTCAGGCACGACCGACGAATAGCTCCGGATGGTTGATTTCAAACGGATTTGGGGTCGAGCATTTAGGAGGAGTTTATTCCGTGGCCGATCTCTCTTCGAAAATCGAGAATTTGTTCAAATAATCGATCTGATTGATATGACATTGGCTGAGATTAAGGGAGTTCTCGAAGAGAAGGGGTTGAGACCCCTAAAGCAATTAGGTCAGAATTTTATTTTTGATCAGAATCTTTGTCAATGGTGGGTGGATTACGTGGCGGACTCATTAGAAGGAACACCAGAATTGCTTGAAATCGGTCCGGGGTTGGGTTCCCTTACAAAGCCTCTTTTAAAAAAGGGATTTAAAGTCACGGCAATTGAGAAAGATCGAGGACTCTCGGCTTATTTGCGTGAGGCATTAGCAGAGAGTTCAGATTTCAATTTAGTTGAGGGAGATGCCTTGGATTGGTTAGCGGCAGAGGAAGTACTACCCAAAGTGGTTGTCGGAAATTTACCGTACAATGTAACCTCCCCCTTGCTCACGATTTTTTTCAAGAGATTACAACTTCCGCAAGCGATGTTTTTACTCGTTCAAAAAGAATTTGGGGAACGGATTTCCGCGCCTTCTGGGGATAAGAACTTCGGATCGTTAGCAGTACTTTTTCAAACCTTTTATAAAATTGAAAAAGCAAAAAAAGTTCCTCCTCAAGTTTTTTATCCTAAACCGGAGGTCGATTCTTTATTTATTTCAATGAGGCGGCACGAGAAATTGCCTCTTTCATTAGATCAAATTTCCGATTATGAAGCGATGGTTCGAAAGGCATTTTCCCAAAGGAGAAAAAAACTAAAAAACTTACTTTCGATCGATGAGGAGAGGAGGGCAGAGGAGCTGCACTTAGAGGAATGGGTTCCACTTTATCTAAAAATGGAAAGTACAAACAAAAAGACCGCTCAAGTACGGTAACTTGAACGGTCTTTGTAAAACAAAAAATCTCAATTTCTAAGGGACTTGTCTTGTTCCTTTCGCCTCTTTCGTTCCATTGATGCGAGTGAAAATTTGAGTGAAATCAGGGGCAGGTTCAGCGCGTTCGCTGAGAATCTCGGATCGTCCAACAAAGACAACCCCATCTTCAATGATGAAACGGTTTGATCGAACATCACCATACACTTGAGCCTTACCTCGAAGCTCAACGCGACCGCTCGCAAATACATTTCCTTGAACCTTTCCGTGGATGAGAACATCTTGTGCATGAATATCGGCTTTAATTATGGCAGCATCACCGATCACTAAAAGTCCACTTTCAGCATCGATTGTTCCCTCTAAGCGACCATGAAGATGGAGTTCTCCAGAAAAGGCAAGAACCCCTTTAAATTCAGTTTCGGCGGTTAAGACAGTGACACTCGGTTTTTGGAGCATATGAGTAGGTTCCTGATATTTGGAGGTTGCATCGGAGGCCTTTATTTCACTTGCCGTGGGCAAGGAGGAAAAAGAACTCGTTTTTGGGGTCTCAGATTTTCTTCGGATATTTTCAAACACTTGATTAACCTAATGTTAGTTTGGTTTGGGGTCGAATTTTTTTTTAGCGTCGAGAAAGAATTCCACCGAAGGCACGCCGCTGACTTTCAATCACTTCAGAAGGAGAAATGGGAGGGTTTGTCGAAGGAGTGGAGGAAGGAGCGGGGATTTGCTCTAAGTTCTTTTGGGGAATGACTGACTCCGCTGTTCTTGTCGAAGGAATTGGTTTCGCCGCTTGGACGGCTGCCTCTGCTGCAATTTTTTGTCTTTCCTGTAGTTTTTCTTGGGACATATCCATTTCGACGTGTCCTTTGAGATTCGCTCCGTCGTTAATCACCACGCGAGGGGCTTTAATATCGCCGACCATGATTCCGCCTCGAAGGACTTCAATTTTATCGGAAGCAGTAATATTTCCAGTAACAGAGCCTGCAATGACGATACTTTGCACTGTGACATCTGCGACAACAACCCCAGTTTCGCGAACGTAGATACTGTTTTCGAGAGTGATCTTTCCCTCAACTCGACCTTCGACCGTTAAAGATTCCTCACCAACAATTTCCCCTTTAATAGTGATTGTTTTTCCGACGACCGTTTGGAGTTTATCATTCATAGGTATTTCGTTTTTTAATTAAACTCTCATTTGAACGTAAAAAGTCAATTCAAATGCTTTAAGTTGAAGATGATAAATCAATTTTTAAAAATCCTCTGATTTTTGAATGATTTTTCCAACGAGACCGTACGATTTTGCCTCTTCAGCACTCATCCAGAAATTGCGATCGGTATCTTTTTCGATTTTTTCAACCGTTTGACCGGTTTGCTTAGAGAAGATTGCATTGAGTCGACCTCTCATCCGAATGATCTCTTTTGCCTCAATACTAATATCAGAGGCTTGTCCTCCTGCTCCACCACTCGGTTGATGTAGCATATAGCGAGTATTCGGAAGTGAATAGCGGCAGTTTAACGGAACCGCGGAGTAAATCAGAGCTCCTGCGCTTGCGACCCAACCAGTACCAATGATTTTAACTTTCGGTTTTACAAACTTCAACATGTCGTGAATCGTGTCACCGGCTTCGACATGGCCCCCTTGAGAATTAATAAAGACTTTGATTTCATCGTTGGATTCTGCGGAGAGGGTAATTAATCTTTCGGAGACAGCTTGTGCGAGCTTTTGGTTGATTTCACCAAAGATTAAAATGGTTCGGGCTTTGAACATTTTATCATCAAACTTCGATTTCTCCTCAGCAGGGGCGGGGACAGGGGTTTCTTCTTTCATGATGGTAGAGATAAAGTCTTTTGAATCAGAAAACAACGTAAAAAAATAAAATCAGTTTTATTTTACAGTTTTTGTTTTTTATTTTTCCAAGATTGACACATTCGTGCCAATATCTACAAGGATTGCATGATTCGACTTTCTTCTCGTTTCACGTGGTACTTTATCGCTCTATTCTTATTGGCATTAGGGGGGTCTGCGTTTGCTGAAATCCGTTACCAAAATCTTTGGTGGCTTCCCAATAATTACACCAAAATTGGAGAGGATATTGATTACTTATATTACGGAATTTTTTGGCTAACTTTGGTTGTTTTTGTCATTACTGAGTTTTTATTGTTCTATTGGTTGATTAAGTATCGCGAACAACCGGGTCGTAAGGCGCTTTACTCCCATGGGAATAATACTTTTGAGATCATCTGGACAGTGATTCCTGCGGTGATCTTTTTTGCACTTGCCTTTATTAGTAATCACCGTTGGTACACTTACTTTCCTTCGGACGGTCAATATGGAACGGCTTATAATAAACTAACAGGAAATCTTCCAGAGGCTTTGGCGAATGTCATTCGTTTTGAGGGTCAAGTCCCTGAGAATAAAATTTTAATTGAGATTACAGCGGAACAGTTTGGTTTTAATATTCGTTATCCAGGAGAGGATGGGGTCCTAGGGGCGCATGATGAGCGTTTAGTGAGTAACGACAATAAGCTGGGTCTCATTGTCGATGATGTGGCTGGAAAAGATGATATCGTTCTTTATAATGATATGGTCATTCCTGTTGCTCGTGCGATTCAAATTCAGTTACGTTCTCGTGATGTGATTCATTCTTTCTATGTTCCTGAGTTTCGTCTCTATCAAGATGCGGTTCCCGGTAAGACGATCAGTTATCTTTGGTTTGAAACGACTGATGTGGCCAAGATCTCTTTAGCGTGCAGTCAACTTTGTGGGTCAGGACATTATAATATGCAGGGGAAAATTGCCGTTGTTACTCAAGCGGAATATGATCAATGGATGGTTGGAAAAATCGAAGAAAAAAGAAAATCAATGGCGGCAGATTTTTCGGTAAACTCCTCTCCTTTGATGGCAAAAAAGAACTAAGAGAATTTAAATATGAGCGCACATTCTTCTTCACACGATCTTCCTTATTTTTCACCCGATGGTCATACCTCTTTTTTTAGAAAGTATATTTGGTCGACTGATCATAAGGTGATTGGTCTCCAGTATCTTTTTACAAGTTTATTACTTTTGCTTTTAGGGGGAGGGCTCGCTTTGGGGGTTCGCTGGCAAATTGGTTTTCCTGAAACTCAAGTGATGACTCCCGGTTTCTACAATATGCTCGTGACGATGCATGCGACGATTATGGTTTTCTTTGTTGTAATGCCATTGCTTATTGGGGCTTTTGGAAATTTCTTGATTCCTCTCATGCTAGGGGCACGGGATATGGCCTTTCCTCATTTAAATGCAGCCTCCTATTGGTTGTTTTTTACTTCTGGAGTGGTGATCTGTTGTAGTTTCTTTGTTGAAGGAGGAGCGGCGGCCTCTGGATGGACCTCCTATGCTCCCTTGAGTTCAACGCCTGCCTACAATCACACGCAAATAGGTCAGACTCTTTGGGCGACAGCAATTTTCATTAACGGGTTGGCTTCGATTGCGGGAGCTGTCAATTATATCACGACCGTTGTTAATCTTCGTGCTCCTGGAATGGGGTACTTTAGAATGCCCTTGACCGTTTGGTCGTTGTTTATTACCTCGATTCTTCTCCTTTTGGCGGTACCTGTTTTAGGGGCGGCAGGGGTGATGTTGATTTATGATATCAATTTCGGAACCCAATTTTTTACGGCGATTGCCGGTCAACCGTTACTTTATCAGCATCTCTTTTGGTTCTTCGGACATCCTGAAGTTTATATTATGATTCTTCCGGCGATGGGAATTGTTTCGGATGTGATGGTTTGGTTCTGTCGTAAGCCTATTTTTGGGTATAAGGCGATGGCGCTTGCGATGGCAGCGATTGGATTCCTTGGATTTATTGTTTGGGGACACCATATGTTTGTCTCTGGAATGAGTATCTTTGTTTCAAGTATTTTCTCGCTTTCGACGATGTTGATTGCAGTTCCCTCGGCCATTAAGGTTTTTAACTGGTTGGGAACAATTTATGGGGGAAGCATTCGATTTAAAACTCCAATGCTGTTTTCGATCGCCTTTATCTCCATGTTTATTATTGGAGGGTTGAGCGGTATTTTCATGGCCTCGGCAACGGTGGATCTTTTTATTCACCATACCTATTTAGTCGTGGCACATTTTCACTATGTGCTCTTTGGGGGAAGTATCTTCTCTGTCTTTGCAGGGATTTATGGATGGTTTCCGAAGATGTTTGGTCGGATGATGAACGAGACATGGGGAAAAGTTCACTTTGCCTTAACCTTTGTATTCTTTAATTGCGTATTTTTTCCGATGCATAATCTCGGAATTGGTGGAATGATGCGTCGTATCGCGGATCCAACGGTTTATGAGCATCTTCGCAATCTTCAGCCGATTAATCAATTTGTGACGATCAGTGCGATTCTTTTGGGTCTTTCACAGATCATTTTCTTAATTAACTTCTTCCGAAGTATGTTTAAGGGGGAGATTGCTCCTGCGAATCCTTGGCAGGCAACGACCTTAGAGTGGCAGATTTCCTCTCCTCCAACGCACCATAACTTCGACCAAACACCGCACATTTATTGTGGTCCTTATGAGTACAGCGTTCCGAATATGAAATCAGATTTTCTTCCTCAATCCGTCAAACATGAATCTGTTGAGACTGAAAATGGAAAACCGCTTCATTTAGAGCACGCGCATTAGAAATTAAAAAGTGGAGTCCCGTCGGCTCGACGGCGTGGGGGAGGTATTTCAATCATTTCTTCCTCGATCTTTAATACTACTTTTGATCAATAGTAGATTTTTAAAGCCTGTCTCTCTGAGGAAAGCAAGAATGCATGAAAATAAGCTTTCTTCTTAAAGGCCAAATAAATTGTCATTTTTCCACAGCCATCCCACAGGGATGGTTGAATTTTCTGTAAAATAAAAAGGTTTGGGCGCTGTTTACTCTGCCACAAGGTAGAGGGATGAATAAAAAGTCCAAAAAACAGGCACCCAAACCCAAAGCATTTTCCATGCTGGGGGAGATTTGTA
>CAMCYL010000055.1 GCA_945883905.1 Akkermansia muciniphila
TTGTTTTGTATGAAATGGGAGGGAGTTCTGACCCCAAGAGCGTAAGCGACAGTTCTCTATTTTTAAAAAGAGATCGAAAGCTCGTTTTCGAGAACTTTTTAAAAATAGGGAGGAGGCTCGAAAGAGCCGTGGTCAGAACGAGGGGGGGAAGTAGGGATTTAACGTGGCGTCGTCGCGTCGTTGCGTGAGACAATGTATTTAAGGTTTGGTTTTTTTTAATGATGTATTATTTTATTTGGACTCTGTCGGAAAATTGCTCATGATGGGGTATGGTTTCTGGGCTTATTGATCTTGGTATCGTCGGGCTTTATTTTGTCATTATTCTGGGGATTGGGCTTTGGAAGGGGCGGGGGGAGAGTAATATGGAGGGGTTTGCGTTGGGGGATCGACAAATTCCGTGGTGGGCGGTATTGGCCTCGATTCTTGCTGCGGAGATTAGTGCAGCGACTTTTCTCGGGGCTCCTGCGGAGGGATTTAATGAAAGGAATTTTCATTACGCTCAGTTAGTGATCGGAACGATTCTCGCCCGAATTTTTGTCGCTTACATTTTTATTAAGCCGTATTACGACTATAATGTGGTTTCGATTTACGAATTTTTGGAGAAGCGATTTGGTAAAAAAACAAAGACAGCGGCTTCAGGGGTTTTTTTGGTCACGCGGGCGTTGGCGAGTGGGACACGACTTTATGTGGCGGCGATTATTTTGGTTCTCTCCTTTGAGATGCTTTTGGGTTATAAACCGAGTCCTCATCAAGAGTTTATGATTTATTTAATCTCTCTTTTTATCATTACGGGGATTACGGCGATTTATACGATTTATGGGGGGATTAAGGCGGTTGTTTGGACCGATTTAATCCAGGTGATTGTTCTTTTTGGGGCGTTGGGATTTACCTTGGTTTCGCTTTTCTTGCGGATTCCCGGGGGGTGGGAGGGGATTAGTGCAAAGTTTGCAGATCAACAAGGATCACTTTTTTTCAATACGGGGATCGATTCGACGCTTCAAGGGTGGGGGCTTGTAAAACATATTTTAGAGGAGCCATACACCTTATTTGCGGCCTTTATCGGTTCGACTTTTTTGACGATGTCGACGCACGGGACCGATCAAGATATGGTTCAGCGAATGTTGACGGCGAAGGATCATCATAAAAGTCGTTGGGCTTTAATTCTCTCAGGATTAGCGGATCTTCCGGTGGTGCTTGCTTTTCTCTCGGTGGGAATATTGCTTTGGGTTTTTTATCAGCATTTTCCGGATCCGCATTTACCTGCGAAGCATCCCTTTGCTTATTATATATTGCATGAGATGCCGGTGGGGATTCGGGGGCTTGTTGTGGCGGGGCTTTTTGCGACGGCGATGGGGTCGTTGAGTACTGCCTTGAATGCCCTTGCGACGAGTTATACTCGCGATTGGCATATTCCGTTCTTTCAACCGAAAGCGACGGAGCGGCAATTACTTTTTGCGGCACGGTGGAGTACGGGTGTTTTTTCATTGATTCTGGTTCTGATTGGAGCGATCACCGCTTGGGTGGTGATTCATTTTCCGGGGGCTCGAGTGATTCCAGTGGTTTTGGGGGTCTTTGGGTATACGTATGGATCGATGTTGGGGATTTTTTTAATTGGTGCGTTGACGAAGCGACGGGGGAGTGAAATGGGCAATTTGATTGCGATGTTCGTGGGATTCGTGGTCGTTGCTTGGTTGAGCGATCTTCCGAACGATCTCCGTTTGATGTTGGGCTGGAGTCCGGCTTCGCGACCGGAGTGGCTTCCGACGATCGCATTCGTTTGGCGGATCTTCTTTGGAACCGTGGCGACCTTTTTAGTTGCGTTGGCGTTCAGAACTCCGGAAGAAAAAAACTATAAATGAATTAGATTTATGATTGTTTTTTCTGTCTTCTGGCCTTCCTAAGAGAGCGCATTTGAATATTTTATTATGGCATCACTTTCTTGTATTCGAGTTCGGGGGGCACGAACGCATAATCTGAAGAATATCTCGGTCGATATTCCTCGGGAGAGACTCATCGTGATTACGGGGCCGAGCGGTTCTGGGAAATCATCGCTTGCCTTTGATACGCTCTATGCCGAGGGGCAGCGGCGGTATGTGGAGAGTTTATCGACGTATGCACGGCAGTTTTTAGATCGTTTTGAGAAGCCGGAGGTGGAGTCGATTGATGGGCTTTCGCCCGCGATAGCGATTGAGCAACGAACGACTTCGGGAAGTCCCCGATCGACGATTGCGACGACGACGGAGCTTTACGATTTTTTGCGATTACTTTTTACTCATTTGGGGATTCCGCATCATCCGAAAAGTGGCAAGCCGTTGCAGCGATTCACGACTCAAAAAATCGTGGATGCGTTGTTGTCATTGCCGGAGGGGACCCCGCTGCATATTTTTGCCCCGTTGATTCAGAAGGAGAAGGGGGAGTTTCGGGATGTTTTTGAGCGGATGCGTCGTGATGGGTATATCCGAGGGAGAGTGGATGGAGAGATCGTGGAGGTGGAGGAGATCAAGGGATTGGATCGAGGTAAGAATCATACGATTGAGGCTTTGATTGATCGTTTGAAGGTGAAGATCGATCTTCGGGGGCGTGTGACCGATTCCGTGGAGACGGCGTTAAAGGTGGGGAAGGGAGTGATTTTGATTTTGGAGGGGATGCCCCATGAAAAGCCTCGGGAATGGATGGCGAGTACTCAGAATTTTGATCCGGAGAGTGGATATCGTTTTGGAGAGCTGACTCCGGGGCATTTCTCTTTTAATAATCCGAAAGGGGCCTGTACACGCTGTCATGGGCTGGGAGCGGAGGAGTTTATTGATCCGGAGTTATTGATCGATGATCCCACGGCTGCATTGGAGTCGATGCCGATTGCGCCTTGGCGGAAGGCGACGGCGGCCTTGCAGTCGCATTATTTGGACCAGGTGAGAGTCGTGGCGAAGCATTGTGGGGAGTCGATGGAGCGGGCGTGGCAGAGTTGTAGTGATCGTTTTAAAACAATGATGCTCATGGGGAGTGGGGAGGAGGAGATGGATTTTCCGATTACCCGTAAGGGGGAGACGGTTTTAATTCGCAAGCCATTTGAGGGAGTGATTGCTCAGTTGGAGCGGATGGTGAATGAGTCGGAGAGTGATGCGGCCAAGAAGAAATTGAATGCTTATTTAGGGGATCGAATTTGTACTGTTTGTCAGGGGGCACGATTGAAGGAGGAGGTTCTTTCTGTACGGATTGAATCGAAGGGATTTAAAGGGCTCAATATCTATGAATTTACGCAATTAACGATTGATGAGGCGATGGGATGGGTTGAGGGGTTAACACTTTCGGGGACACATCAAAAAATTATTCAAGATGTTTTAAGGGAGATTCGATCAAGATTGGTCTTTTTGAAGGAATTAGGGTTGGGGTATTTGAATTTAAATCGTCAAAGCAATACGTTGTCAGGAGGGGAGTCGCAGCGGATTCGTTTGGCGACGCAGATTGGCTCTCGATTAACAGGGGTGCTTTATATTTTAGATGAGCCGAGTATCGGATTGCATCAGCGGGATCATGAGCGGTTGATGAAAAACTTGATGGAGCTGCGGGATTTGGGAAATACCGTCATCGTCGTTGAGCATGATGAGGAGACGATGCGAGCGGCGGACTATCTCTTGGATATGGGGCCGGTAGCGGGGGCCCGTGGGGGCTATCTGGTGGCGGAGGGGACCTTGCCGGAGATTCTGAAAAATCCAAAGTCGGTGACCGGACGTTTTTTGACGGGTGAGGATCGGATTTCGATTCCGAAAGTGAGGCGAAAAACCGAGCAGGGCTGGATCCATCTTCGAGGGGCGCGGGAGCATAATCTGAAGAATATCAATGTCTCCTTTCCGCTCGGGATCATGACCTGTGTGACAGGAGTGAGTGGATCGGGGAAGAGTACCTTGATTAACGATGTTTTTTGTAAGGGGCTTTGTCGTCAGTTGCATCGTAGTGGAGAGAAACCGGGAGAGCATGATCGAATTGATGGGGTTGAATTTATTGAGAAAGTAGTGGTCGTGGATCAATCGCCGATTGGAAGATCGCCGCGTTCAAATCCGGTGACTTATACGGGGGCCTTTAATGCGATTCGGGATCTTTTTGCGCAACTTCCGACGGCGAAGGTGCGAGGGTATGGGGCGAGTCGATTTAGTTATAATGTCAAAGGGGGGCGATGTGAGCATTGCGAGGGAGATGGATTGCTTAAAGTGGAGATGAATTTTTTACCGCCGGTTTATGTTCCTTGTGAGGTCTGTCAGGCGAAGCGGTATAATCGAGAGACATTAGAAATTACGTATAAGGGCTGCAATATTGCGGAGATTTTAGAGATGACGGTGGATGATGCACTGCATTTTTTTAGAAGTGTTCCGCAAGTGGTGGATAAGATCGAGTCGTTAGCGCAAGTCGGTCTGGGCTATTTGAAATTGGGACAACCGGCGACGACTCTTTCGGGGGGGGAGTCGCAGCGGATTAAATTAGCCGCTGAACTTTCAAAACGGGCGACACCACGAACGATTTATATTATGGATGAGCCGACGACCGGATTGCACTTTGTGGATATTCAAATTTTATTACAGGTATTTAATAAGCTTTGTCAGGCGGGAAGTACCTTGATTGTGATTGAGCATCAATTGGATGTGATTAAATCGGCCGATTATATTATCGATATGGGGCCGGAGGGGGGGAATGGGGGGGGGGAGATTGTTGTGAGTGGAACGCCTGAGGAGGTGGCTCAAAATCCGAAAAGTCATACGGGAAAATATTTAGCAAAGGTACTACGTGGAAAATCTCTTTTTTCCTGATTTCCCTATTTAAAAAATCTGTTTTAACTTGAGCATGGATATGACGTTAAAAGTAGTTCTTCTATTGATTGCAAGTTTTGGATGGGGAGAGGCTCGAGTGGGGGAGTCGATGGAGGAGATTCAGTCTCGTCATGGGAGCGGAAAGGAGATTGGGGCAAATCAGATTATTTTTACGATTGAGGATTTTGATGTGACGATAACCTTTGAACAGGGAAAGTCTGTTCTCGAGATTTATACGAATCGGGTCGGGAATAACAATGAGGTTCGATCGATGAACGAAAAAGATATTCAGAGGCTTTTTGAAATTCAGAGCAAGGGAAAAAGTTGGTTAAAGGTTGAGGAGGAGAGGGATGGACGTACGTTGTGGTTGATGGCAGAGGGGACCTTATATGCGCGCTTTTTACCGAAATTTAATACGTTAACCTTTAATGCGGCGCTCAAGGAACTTCCTAAAGGCTTAAAATAAATTGATTTTTAATTATTCTTAAGGAGATCTGAGACCGTTTTACGTAAGAGATTAAAATCGATCGGTTTGGAGAGATGGCGGTTTGTGAGAGATTCGTGATATATTTTTTCCTCTGTATCGAAGGCTCCGGCGCTGAGGAGGATAATCGGGATTGATTGTGTTTTTAAATCGCTCCTTAGTTTTTCTGCGATCTGAATGCCGTTTTCGTCGGGGAGAGCGTAATCGGTAATCACAAGATTAAATTCTTTTTGTTGGATGAATTCGTAGGCCTCGGAAGCGGAATGACAGGGAGTGATTTGATGGCCATCTTTTATTAAAAAGCGCATGATTAAATGTTGGTTATTGATGTTGTCTTCGATGAGGAGAATTTTTTTCATGAGTTTGGGGTTTTAAATCGAGAGGGGAGAATGATTTCAAAACAAGAGCCTTTATCGAGCTGACTTCGAACAAGGATCGATCCTCCCATAAGTTCAACAAAGGATTGGGTGATGACGAGTCCGAGTCCGGTTCCTCCGAATTTTTTGGAGATGGAGGGATCGGCCTGTTGGAAGCTTTGAAAGAGTTTTTCTTGTTGTTCAGGGGTCATGCCGATTCCGGTATCGCTGATTTCAAAGTGAGTCCAGGAGGTTCCCTCTGTGACTTTGGAGAAAACTCGTAAGGTTATTTTTCCGGAGGTACAGAATTTATTGGCATTACTTAGAAGATTGAGGAGGGACTGACGTAGTTTTTTAACATCTTGGATGAGATCGATCGAGGCATCAGAGGTATCTAAGATAAATTGATTATTTTTAGATTGAAAATTCGGTTTCAAGATTCCGACGGTATCATTCAGGAGTTCGAGAAGGTTAAATTTTTCTACAAAAATCTCCATTTTCCCCGACTCAATTTTTGAGAAATCCAGAACATCATTAATCATATTAAGGAGATGTCTTCCTGCGGAGCGGATTCGTTGGATATCTTCGAGATGTTCGGGGTTCGTTGTTTTGGGATCGAGATCTTCGATGAGGAGCTCACTGAATCCGATGATCCCGGTGAGTGGAGTGCGGAGTTCGTGACTCATATTGGCGAGGAATCGGGCTTTCGTTTGAGCGGCGACTTCAGCCTTTTCACGGGCGAGGTGGAGCTCTTTATTGAGTTGAACTTTGATTTCGAGTTCCGATTGCAGTTTATTATTGATCGATTGTAGTTCGATCGTTCGTTCCTCGACTTTTGTTTCGAGGGTTTCATTGGCCTCTTGGAGTTTATTGAAAGAGGTTCGGATGGAATCGCGCATGATTTCTAGGTTTTCTGCAAGTTCGCCGATTTCATTCGGAAGTTTGAGATGAATTTCGTGTTGAAATTCTCCTTTTGATATCTTGGAGGAGAACTCTTGAATTTTTTGGATGGGAGTTAAGATCTCTTTTTGAGTAAAAATAAAAATTAAAAGAATGATGAGAAGGACGATTCCTATTTCATAAAAAATCGAGATCCAGAGATTGCGTCGAATTTCCGATTGGTGGTTCTTGAGCGAATAGGTAAGATGAAGTTCGCCGATTTTATTCGATTGGTAGAGGATGGGGTGGATGCTGTTTTGAATTTCTGACGATTCGAGTTCCCCTTGAGAGAATTCAATTCCTAAAGGGGAGGATTGAAGGCAGGAGATAAACGGCTCTTCATCGATTTTGACAACAAAGGAAAGCAGATTTTTATCGGTGATTGCAATATCGGCGATGGATTGTGCATAGGTTTTATCGAGATTCCAAACCGCTTGAGAAAGTGAGAGCGCGGAGAATTGGGCGAGACGAGTGGTTTTCGCTTGTTGGGCCTCGTTGAGTTCAATGAGATTTTTATAAAAGCGATAGCCTTGAGTCGAGGCGGTGACGATTAAGACAATTGTGGAGAGGATCAAGGCAAAGTGAAGTGCAATCCTCTTTTTAAAATAAGTTAATATCATGGGTCCCAGTCGGTTACTCCGTAAGAATCAAGTATTTTTTTGAGTTTTCCAGTCGTACGTAGTTTTTGAACTCCTTCCTCCAAGAGTTGGGTATATTTTTTTGAATTTAAATTGAGCGGGGAGAATGCAATGTAAACGTCGTGAGTCGTGTTGAGTCCAGCCTCAATCAAGTCGATTTTCAGATTTCGATCTTTCAAGTAATAGTCGAGGACGGTTTTTCCTTCAATGAAGGCCTCGATCCTTTTTTTCTGAAGTTTTGCGATGTTTGTGGAGAGGGCGATTTCTCCTGAAATGCTTTGAATGCGCTTTGGATTGTCTTTATTTTTTTGGATATAACGATCGATCTCGTCCCCATAGGAATAACCGTTAATGACACCGAGTGCGATCGATTCCAAGGAGAGGAGATTAAGATAGCGCCAAGGATTATCCTTCAGGACATAAAAATATTCTTTTAAGTGACCTTGAGGTCTCTGAGTGAAAATAAAATCGGGGGCATCACTTTTATAGGCCCCAGCGATCGCCTGAATGTTTCCCTTACGGGCTTGCTCGATCGATCGGGCCCAAGGCATTGTTTTGTATTCGATACGAATCCCTAGAGGTTCAAAGATCGATTTGGCGATTTCAATGAGATAGCCCTGTTTACCCTCTTTTTGTTCGCCCGTATAAGGAAGCCAGGGATCGGCCGAAATGACAATCGTTTCGCAATGGGCGTAGGAGATAAAGAGAAGGAAAGTGAGAAAGAGAAAAATTTTATTCATGAGGGTGAAGGTTGAATTTTATAAATGAATCTAATTTTAAAGTCGATGTTTACAAGTATTTTTCATCGGAGTAACTTTAATGAAAGAATAAATGAATAGAGTTAAGCTTTATTTGAAAAAAATAATATTAAGGAGACAATGACAATTCCGACGAATAATCTGCAAGTGATTGAATGGGTTCAGGAGATGCAAGAATTGTGTGCTCCGGATAAAGTCCATTGGTGCGACGGCTCTGAGTCTGAAAATCAGGAGCTTCTTGATTTGATGGTTGCCTCGGGGATGTTAAAAAAACTAAATCCGGCGAAAAGACCGAACAGTTATCTAGCCTGTTCGGATCCCTCGGATGTGGCTCGTGTTGAAGATCGAACTTATATTTGTAGTATTTCCAAGGATGATGCGGGGCCTACCAACAATTGGATGCCCCCTTTGGAGATGAAGTGCAAGCTTCAAGCCCTTTTTAAAGGATGCATGAAGGGGAGAACGATGTACGTGGTTCCCTTTAGTATGGGCCCGATAGGGTCACCGTTAGCCCATATTGGAATTGAAATTACCGATTCGCCGTACGTGGTGGTCAATATGCGAATTATGACTCGCATGGGACAGAGGGTATGGGAGGTTCTTGGATCTAACGGGAGATTTATTCCCTGTTTACATTCGGTGGGGATGCCGCTTCTTGATGGGGCTAAGGATATCGCATGGCCTTGTCATAAGGATCAGAAGTATATCGTTCATTTTCCGGAGGAGCGATCGATTTGGTCCTTTGGAAGTGGGTATGGGGGGAATGCATTGCTTGGCAAAAAGTGTTTTGCATTAAGAATTGCTTCCGTGATGGCGAGGGATGAGGGGTGGATGGCAGAACATATGTTGATTCTTGGGGTGGAGTCCCCAGAAGGAGAGAAGACTTATGTCGTGGCCGCTTTTCCGAGTGCCTGTGGAAAGACAAACTTTGCGATGTTGATTCCGCCGAAGGCTTTTCAAGGGTGGAAGATTTGGACCGTTGGAGATGATATTGCGTGGATTAAGCCGGGAGGGGATGGGCGTCTTTATGCGATCAATCCTGAGTCCGGTTTTTTTGGAGTGGCCCCTGGAACCTCGCCGCGTACGAATCCCAATGCGATGGAGTCGATGAAGGCGAATACCATTTTTACGAATGTGGCTTTGACAGCGGACGGGGATGTTTGGTGGGAGGAATTGACGGAGACTCCACCCGCAGAGTTGATCGATTGGACCGGTTTACCGTGGACTCCGGATTGTGGGAGAAAGGCGGCTCATCCCAATGCACGCTTTACGGCGCCAGCGTCGCAGTGTCCTACGATTGATCCGGCATGGGAAAATCCGAAAGGGGTTCCGGTGAGTGCGATTATTGTGGGGGGACGAAGGACGACGGATACGCCGCTTGTGTTTCAGTCCTTTAATTGGATGCATGGGGTTTATCTTGCGGCGACCATGGGGTCGGAGACAACTGCGGCTGCGGTGGGGAAGGTGGGGCAGATGCGTCGAGATCCGATGGCGATGTTACCGTTTTGTGGCTATCATATGGGGGATTATTTTCGGCATTGGTTGAAAATGGGAAAACGGGTGCCAACTCCTCCTCGTGTATTTCATGTGAATTGGTTTCGAAAAGGGGAGGAGGGAGAGTATCTCTGGCCTGGATTTAGTGAAAATATGCGAGTTTTGAAGTGGATTATTGATCGTTGTAATGGACATGGAGCAGGATTTGAGACGCCGCTAGGGTGGGTTCCTCGTTATGAGGATTTGGATTGGACGGGGTTAGATTTTTCTAAAGAGCAGTGGGAAAAATTGATGAGCGTTGACCGTGAATCGATGCGTCTGAAGACCTTAGATCACGAAGAGCTTTTCTTAAAACTACATGATCATCTTCCGAAAGAGCTGTTCTTCGAACGTGAGTTATTGATCTCTCGTTTGTAGTGAAAATATTGTACACAAATTCCGAGGTCCTCCTTTTTTAGGAGGGCTGGAGTTTTTGGAGGACGTATTGGTTAAGACTGATGCCTTTATCCTCGGCTTTGAGGGAGATGGCTCGATGGAGTTGGGGGTCGAGTCGTAGAACGAACTTTCCGCTGTAGGCACGGCGTTTTTTGTGTGGGGGTGGAATTTTTTCTTTAAGGATGTCTTGGATATGGTCTTCGACGATGGAGGACAATTCTTGGTAGACTTTTGTGGGATCGTTGCCGTGGACGCCACCGAAAAAAAGTTCGGGGCAGCGGCCGACGAAGAGATTATCTTCGTCACTCCATTCGACGAATTTGATATATTTGGAGGCGATTTTTTGGACTTCTTTTAGGTTCATTTTAGCAGCACCTCTTTTTAATTTCTTGAAGAGCAAGTTTAAGATTTTTTTCTTGGTAGAAGTGGCAATCTTCACTGCTTTTGCCTGACATATTGACTCTGACACCAGAGGGGTGAACCCACATTCGGTGGGAACCTTTTCCCTCTCTTCTTTGGAACCCTTGTTGTTGGAGCTCGTTTTCGAGTTCTCGGATCTTACGAGGCATTAAATGACAGTATCACAGTACTATTAAATTTCAACCAAAAACAGCAGTTCTACTGCCACTAGGGTGAGGGAGTAGCGCTCCCAAAGCGTTTCATCGTCTCCGTGATTCGAAGAATTCTCTCTCGATCGTCGGGGTGTTTTGAGGACCATGTTTCAAGCAGTTTTGCCTGACGTTTCACTTTGGTTAAGGTCAATAATTTTGCCACCTGATCGTCAGCGGTTCCACGAAGCATTTCGACATTTTCATCGACCTTCATTAACGCATAAAGGTCGGCCATTTTTTGAAGGTTTGCATCCTCGCCTTTATTGATCGTGAGGACGCGACCTTCGATCTCCTTTTTATGGCTCTGGAGTTGTTCATCGATTCTTGTTTGGAGTTCTAGAACTCGTTCTCGTTCAACATTAATGGCGGCTCTTTCATTTTTGAGGAGCTCTTCGCGTTCGAGGAGAGATTGATCTCTTGCGAGTTGTTCCTCCTCTCGTTTTTTAAGATCTTTTGACCAGAGCTCCATTTCCTCGACGGTTTTAGTGAGGGATTCGGTCGTTTGAACTTTAAGAATGGGGGGCCCCGCGTTTTCCATTCCAGGGACTGGCAGATTGGCGACGACCACGGGGGCGGGAGCCGGTTTCATTTCTTGGATCTTAGGAAGGAGATAAGTCATCATCACCGCTCCGACACCACCAAAAACAGCAAGGAGAAGGATGACGCAAGTGATCAGCACGGTTTTAAAAGTGATTTTCATATCGAGATCCCCATGGCGTAGCGGGATTGAGTGATGTCATCGAGGAATTTTCGATCTCGTTGATCTTCTTCAAGGAGTTCTAATTCATGACGATGTTCAAGCACTCGTTCGATCATATCGTGACGCTGTTTGCTTAAAAGTGTTTTTTCAATCTGTTGATCTCGGAGGAGGATCGATTGCTGGTGTTCAGTGGTTTTGATCTGAATATTTTGTTCCGACTCGGTAAAGTGCGCGTCAAAATGTCGAAGAAGAGAGGAGGATTGAAAGGCCTCTTTTGCGAGGAGATCTTCTTGAAGTTTCTGTTGCGAAACTTGAAGCGTTTGAAGTCGTGTATAAACCTCTCGATGTTGAAGCATGAGTTGATGCTCCTCCTTCTCTAGTTCGTATTTGCGAATTTTCTTTAAAATTTTGAGGGCGTTCACTGGAGTCCTTTGAGAATGGATTCGAGGGATCGAAGGGTCTCTTCAAATTCAACTTTTACGGCTATTTTTTGACGGAGAAATTCAATCAAGTGTGGATAGACATGGAGTGCTTGATCGAGTTGCGTATTGTTACCGGGAGTGTAGGCGCCGATCTCGATCAGCTCTCGATACTGTCGTTGAATCGCTAGGACGTGGCGCGCTTTGCCGACGAGATTTTGATGAGCTTCGGTGACAAGATCGGGTTGGAGTCGACTTAAACTTTCGAGAATATCGATCGCAGGATAATGATTTTCAGCGGCGAGTCGTCGAGTGAGAAGAAGGTGTCCGTCAAGGATGGAGCGGGCGCAATCACTGACGGGATCGTTCCAATCATCTCCCTCGGTAAGCACGGTATAAAAAGCGGTGATCGCTCCTTGATCGTAACAACCGGCTTGCTCTAAAATGACGGGGAAAAGTCCAAAAACGGAGGGGGGATAGCCGCGTGTCGCGGGAGGTTCGCCAATGGCAAGTCCAACCTCTCGTTGGGCCATCGCAAGGCGGGTGAGAGAGTCCATCATCAATAGAACATGTTTCCCTTGAGCACGGAAATAGGAGGCGATCGTGTTGGCGGTATGAGCGGCCTTGATTCGCACTAAGGCCGGTTGATCGGAGGTGGCGATAATTAAAACGGTTTTTTTCAGGGCTTCAGGACCGAGATCTTTTTCGACGAACTCAAGGACTTCACGGCCGCGCTCCCCGATCAAAGCGATGACATTAATATCCGATTCTGCATAGCGAGCGATCATTCCCAAAAGACTACTTTTTCCAACACCACTTCCGGCGAAGAGCCCGAGACGTTGTCCCACGCCACATGTGGTGAAAGCATCGATGGCACGGATCCCGGTTTTAAAAGTTTTTTGGATTCGAGGTCTTTTTGTCGGAGAGGGAACTTTTTGAACAATTGGAGCCCAGAGGGTTTCATGAGAAAGTGCCCCGAGATCATCGATCGGACGTCCGAGCGGGTCGAGCATTCTCCCCAGAACATGATCTCCGACAGGGATTTGAGGGGGAGTTCCTAAGGATTGAACCGCATCACCGGGAGCAATTCCTTTGAGATCCTCCCAAGGCATGAGAAGAAGTTTATTATCTCTAAAGCCGACCACCTCTGAAAGAATTCGATGTCCTTGATGGGTTTGAATCCAGCAAGCGGTCCCTAAGGAGGCGGGGGGGCCTTGCGACTCGACGGTCAATCCGATGACCTTGGAGACACGACCGGAAATCGCATAAGGATCCATTTCCTGAATTGATTTTTGGAGTGGTTTGAGATGCGTGTTCATTTGGGATCCAAGGCGAGACGAAGTTTCGCAAGCTTGAGTTGGAGGCGACCGTCGATCGATCCGAGATCACTATGGATGCGATATTCCCCTGCAGTGAGCTCTGCGTTTGATTTCCATTGGACGGTTCCTTGTCCGAGGTGCATCCCTGTTTTTTCGCAAATGGTTTGAATACTCTCGAGGTCGAGAGGGGCGCACTCAATTCGAATCGATTGAGCTTCGCTGAGTTCGGAGAGCAGTGTTTGGATCTCATCGGCAATTTGTTGATGTGTAAAAGGATTTTTCTTAAGGAGTTTATCGGTGATGAGTTGGATTAATGTTGGGAAATCAGAGGCGATGAGATCTCGTGCTTCTTGATGAAGGGAGGTGAGGGCAAGAAGAGATTTTTTCCATTCCTCTTGGTGGGATTCGATCCATTTTTTCTGCTCCAAGGCAGCCTGCCATTGTCCTGCTTGATAACCTGCTTTAAACCCTTCATCGAAATAGTGAGTTTCGACCGGTGATTTTTTTTCAATCCGCTCGATTTTCGTGATTTTGGACGGGATGGCAAATTTGATTTGCATGAAAAATCCTCTTTAGACAACCGAGTCAGAACCGCCACCGCCTTTACGGATGATCGTAATTTCTCCGGAGGCTTCGAGGCGACGGACCGCCTCGACGATTTTGTCTTGCGCCTCTTCGACATCGCGCAAACGGACAGGAGGCATAAACTTGAGTTCCTCTTGGAGAGATTCGACCGCCCGTTTGGAGAGCGCTCCAAAAATGAGTGCTTTGAGTTTTTCGCTCGCTGTTTTGAGGGCCTTGGCGAGGATTTGGAAATCGACTTCGCGAAGGACACGTTGCATTTGGCTTTTGTCGAGATCGTTGAGGTCTTCGAAGGTGAAGAGTAGCTTTTTGATCGCGCGAGAAACGTCTGGATTTTTTTCTTCTAAACTATTGAGGATTTGACTGGATGTCGCCTCATCCAGAACGTTGAGGACCTCGGCCAGATTTTTCGTTCCGCCGGTCGTTGAGAAATCGACTTGATTTCGGAGTTGAAGACGATTCTTGATCAAGGTCATCACCTGAGAGACGACCTCCGAAGAGACTGCATCCATCATCGCTAAGCGTTCGACGATTTCGGTTCGTTGATCCGGAGCGATTAACATTAAAACCTCCGCACAGCGCGTTGGTTCGAGGTAGGAGAGAATCAAGGCCCATGTCTGAGTTTGTTCTTTTCGGAGCAGACTCATCAGCTGACGAGGTTGAACCTCACGAAGAACTCCGGCCTCAAGAGATCGAAATTTAGAGGGAGAGACCCGTGTGAGGATCTCATTCGCCTTTAAGCTTCCGAGAGATTTTTCTAATACCGCCCGAGCATAACCCGGTCCTCCTGCCGTTGAAGTGACCGCATGAACGGTGATGTTGCTAAATTCTTTAACAAGCGCTTGTTGCACTGGAATCGAAATAAAATCGAGCTTTGCCATCTCCTTCATAATCTCTTCGACTTCCCGTTCATCGAATTGATTGAGAATTGTGGAGGCAACATCTGAGCCTAAGACAACGAGGAGTCCTGCGAGCTTTTGATTTTTATTCCAACCCTCTAAATGATTAATGTTATCAGGCCCCGGTTGTTCGGGCTGATCGAGGTTGTTCTCCGAAAGAATGTCTTCAGTGATGCTCATGTTGTTGTCGATGAGTGTAACAGGAAATATTTAAATTTCACTGTTATTTAAGTTCATCCTCTTCTTTAATCAACCATTGTCGGATCGCAAGAGAGGTGTTGGAGGGATTATCTTGGATGAGCTTTGAGATCTCATCGGCGGTGAGTTGACCGGGAGCGCCTCCACGGCGTTTATGTTTTCGGGCTTTTCCTTCCTCTTCCTCTTCCTCCTCTTCTCCGGAGGCTTGTCGTCGTCGAAGTTTGATCTCCTCTTCGGAGGGAGGCTCGAATTGAGAGAGCAGATCTTCGAATTCGCTGCGGGTCTCTTCGTCGCTTTGAGTCGTGGATTTAACCGTTTTCCAGAGGTAGAAGAGCAGACCGAGTGCGATCAAGAGAAGGAATCCTTGGGAGGCCCAAGGAAGCCACTTTTTGACCTCATCGATGTTATTCGTACTTGTTGGAGTCGTGTTTGCAAAGAGATCGTTGAACTCTGTTTCAACTAATTGGAAGGTGTCCTTTCGGCTCTCATTTTGAGTGAATCCGATTGCTGCTTTGACGATCTCTTCGAGTGATTTCTTTTCCGCATCGTTACGGGGAGTCGCAGTCGCAGTGGCTCCGGTTCCCTTTCGGGTGTTGAGAAAGACAGCGATGCCGATCTTTTTGATTTGTCCGATGGCGTATTGGCGATTTTCGACGATTCGACCAATTTCATATTGGTTAGTCGTATTTTCTCGTGAGACATTTGATTTTGTCACGGGACCGGCATTTGAGGCATTCGTCGCTTCGATATTGCTCGGACTTCCTGCGGCACCACCGGGATTTTGGGTGGAGCTATCGCTGACTTCATTGCTGAGGACCTCACTTCGAGGAACTTGGTTTTTAGGATCAAAGCGTTCTGAGGTCTCTTGAACCGTGTCAAAATTGAGTTCAGCGGAGATGCGAACGACCGAGTTTCCGGGTCCGAGAACCTGATCGAGCATCGACTGGGCTTTTTCACGGAGATGTTCTTCCGCCTCTTTGACCGCTGACTGTTGTCGGTTTGTTAAAGAAGTGGTACTGGAGATATTTTCATCCTCGGCGAGGGCCTTTCCGGTATTATCGACAACGGTAACGCGATTCGGTTGAAGTCCTTCGACGCCATTGGCGACTAAAAATCGAACGGCTTGAACTTGTCCTGGGGCCAGAATACGTCCGGGTTTCAGCTGGACGAAGACCGAGGCCTTGGATTCACGTCGTTCACGGACAAAGAGTCGCTCTTCAGGAACGACGATCATGACGCGAGCCTCTTGAATTTCATCGAACTGTTTAATTGTTCGGGCGAGTTCTCCTTGGAGGGCGCGATAGTAATTCGCCCGTTGCATAAAGTCGGAGACCCCAAAGGTCGGTTTATCAAAGAGTTCAAAGCCGACTCCTCCCGCGGAATCAGAGGTACGAGGGATTCCTTGAGCGGCGAGGGAGAGACGAGTCTCGTAAACGGCGGTGGCAGGGATCAGAACGGTTGTTCCTCCGTCTGAGAGTTGATACTGAATTTTTTTATTCTGGAGAAAGTCAACGATCTTAGAGGCCTCCGTCGGCGCAAGCCCTGCATAGAGCAAGCTAAACTTCGGTTGACTGGCGAAGTATGTAATCCCAATGAGGACTGCAAAAACGAGGGCAAAACTGCCGATGAGGGATAACTTTCTGGACCCTGAAAGTCCTTGCCACAATTGATTTAATGATCTTTTAATTTCGTCCATAACCTAGCCTCCATGCTCTTTTTCTAATTTCGTTTAGTTGCTGAATCGTTCAGCTTTTTTCGAAACGCGGAGTCAACCTTCGTCCTTGAGGGTCTCCTCCACCTTTAAAGCCGATTCCCAATATCCCTATTGTCACGGTTTTAACTCTTTGCTTCACGCTATACCGGTATCCGCATAACCTCCTGATAGGATTCAAGAAGCTTATTACGCATCTCGGTTAACATCGTGAAAGCAACACTCGACTCTTCCACGGCGATCATCGCTTCGTGGACTGGAGTCGCTCCGCCTTGGAGAACATCTCGCACCTTCGCTCCCGCGACTTGCTGGACTTGGTTTACATCGCGTACCGTTTGTTGCATGAGATGTCCGAAAGTGGTTGGTTCATTGATTCCTAACGAACTCAACGGCTGTGTGGCATTGGTTGAGGATTGAAATTCAATGTTTTTAGGAATCTGAAAATTAAATTGGCCTGTAGGAGCTCCCGTCGAGGTGCTTGTAGAAGCGACGTTTTGGAGCGGCAACGAGGAGGCGCTGGAGATCATTTGAAGAGAGGGGATAGTCATAATGATCTCGTTTATTGAGCAATCCTCATTGATTGTGAGAACATTTGGCGAGCGGTGCTGATCACTTGAAGGTTTGCCTCAAAGGAGCGGCTCGCGGTAATCATATCGACCATTTCACTCATCACCTCGACATTTGGCATTGTTACCATTCCCTCTTTATCCGCATGAGGGTGATTTGGCATATGAACTTTTTGAAACGGTTTTTGATCTTCAACAATTTTTGTCACTTTGACTTGGGGGCTAGAAAGAGCCTCTGTTTTTCCGGTCATTTCAGGAGGAAGATAAGATTCGAAGATTACTTGTTTGCGGCGGTAAGGATTGCCGTTTACATCCTTCGTCGTGTTGCTTTGCGCAATATTGGTGGCAATCACATCCAAACGAGTGCGCTCCGCTTGAAGGGCGCTTCCGCTAATTTGAATTCCGGGAATTAGATTGCTCGTCATGAGGTTCTCCCTGTGATCGCTACTTTTAATCCATTGTATCTTTTAGCGGCCAGATGACTTGAGAATTCAAAGAGCGTTTGATTTTTAGTCATCTCAAGAAGTTCGGAATCGAGGTTTACATTATTTCCATCCGATTTTTCACTGAGTGCTGAAAGATCCTTTTGGATAATATCATGGGGGTAAAGGGGCCGTGCCTCTTGGCCTTGATCCAGTCGTTTTAATGAATCTTGAAGCGAGGCTTGAAATTGAGCGGAAACATCGAGTCTTTTGAATCCAGGGGTATTAACATTCGCAATATTGCTTGCGATCGCTTGTTGACGAAACGAGGCGGCATCTAAGCTCATCTTGAGGCTTTGCAGCGTCGAGTCGTTAAAAAGCGGGGAAATCGAATTCATCTCATGTTCATATCTGCAAAGGGCGTGCCAGTTTTTTTATTAAATAACATAAGTACATATAAATAAACATTTTATGATAATATTTACTTTATTTATTTAAAATACTACGGAAAATAAATCCTAAAAAATGCTGGTTTTATTAAAAAAAAGGGGATAGAGGAAAAATAATCCATATAGTGGCAATATTTTCTCGATATTCCGTTTTATGAAAAAAGGGAGGTTTACTTTGAAATAGTTGAGCTCGTTTAATCCTAGAAAAAGCAGTTGGAACCACAGAATACACAGAACACACTGAATTTTAAGGGTTTATAAAAAACAGGGGATTCACCCGCTGGGTGAAGGAAAAAATAACTCTTTTTTTGCTTAACATCTTCTTTCTGTGTATTTTGTGTATT
>CAMCYL010000056.1:0-18026 GCA_945883905.1 Akkermansia muciniphila
TAAGACGGAATCGCTGTTACCAGTCTTCTTTCCGGGTTTATGCTTGCCCCACCGAGGGCTGCGTCTTAATCCTAATCCCCTCTTTTAAAAAATCCACTTCACTACGGTGCCATTCCCCATTCCATGGGGTCTCTTGCTCTAAGGAAGGCAAGAAAGCAGGAAGTGATACTCTCTTTTGGCATTATGCAGGGGGGTATTTGGCGAGCTTTCTTTGGAGGGAACGACGGTCGATCCCCAAAATCCGTGCGGCTTGACTGATGTTATTTTGACAGTCGTTGAGTACTCGCTGAAGGTGCTCCCATTCGACACGATCGAGTGAGGGGGTGGTGATCTCGGGTACTTGTTTTATTCCCAAAAGCGCCTGTTCGATCTGATCGGCATCGACGGGTTTGGTGAGATAATCATCGGCTCCGAGTCGGACGGCATCCATGGCGGTGGCGATGCTTCCGTAGCCGGTGAGAATGATGACCCGCATGGAGGAATGGATTTCTTTTAATTTTCGGAGAAGAACAAGGCCGTTATCTCCCGGCATTTTCAGATCGATCACGGCGGCATCGGGTTGTTGAGTGAGAATTTTAGAAAGGGCTTCCTCGACGTGGGAAGCGGTGGTGACTTTATGGTTTCTTCGACGTAGAGAGAGGGCGAGTCTCTCCCGGAAAGTTTCGTCGTCATCGACGAGAAGAATATGAAGAGGGGTTTTCATGAGGAGGATGTGTTCGTGGTTTTCATCGGGATCCAGAGGGAGACTCGGGTTCCCCGTCCCCGTTCGGACTGAATATCCAAAGTCCCCTTCATCTGTTCGGCGAACATGCGAACCAGAAAAAGACCGAGCCCCATTCCGCTTCCGGGAGGTTTCGTGGTGAAGAAAGGTTCGCTGATTTTCGAGAGGGTCTCGTCATTCATCCCCTCTCCTTCATCTTGGACTTCGATCAGAACTCCCTCTTCCTGGGATTTTAAACGGACGAAGAGATGCTTTTGAAATCGACTCGCTTCACAACCATTTTTAATCAGTGCAGCGAGGGATTGGAGAAGGGAGAGTTGGGGTAAGAGGAAGGAGTCGACCGAGGAGTCGACCGTAAATTCAGTCTGCTGAAAGTGCTGGGGTTTTAAGTAGGGACGAATCGCCATGGGAATTTCGGCGCAGGGGATCATTTCGGGGTTTTGCCCTGAACTTCGTGAAGTTTCAAGGCTCAGCTTTTCAAGGATATGTCTGCAACGGTCGACTTCCTGACGGATGAGCGTTGCATCGGTTTTGCAGTCGGAATCCTTGCACCGCTCGCAGGCACGGTGGGAGAGATCGGCGCTGGCGATGGCGATTGTACTCAGAGGGGTTGCCATTTCGTGGGCGACTCCTGCGGCGAGAGTGGCGAGAGAGGAGAAGCGTTCCATGCGAACCGTTTCGATTCGGGATTCGTTCAGTTCACGATTTCTTTCGGCAAAGGCAGTGCTGAGTTTTTTAACGAAGTAGGCGATGAAGCTGGCAACAAGGACGAGTGCGATCCACATTCCGTGAAGGTGAAGGTCAAATAAATCTGTCGAATTCGGAAGGGGGTGGAGACAATGAGGGGAAAAGAAAAGGATCAGGCTACAAAGCGAGCATTGGAGAACGAGCCACCAGACCCACGAGCTAGGGAGAAGAATCGCTGCGAGGGTGACGTGCAAAAGGTAGAAAGCCGTAAAAGGGTTGTGGTATCCTCCTCCCCAGTAGAGCATGGCGGTGAGAATGAAGGTGTCCCAGATCAGTAAAGCTCCACAAATACGCGGAGAGTGGTTCTCGGTCCTTAACTTTAGAAACTCGAGGATGCAATTACTGGTCGCTGTGAGAGAGATAAATGCGGTGAGAAGCGCATAGGGGAGATCGAGTCGGAGAATGCACCATGCCGTAAAGCAGGTTAAACTTTGACCGACCACGGCACACCAACGGAGGCGAATGAGCCAAAAAAGGCCGTCGGGGAAACCGCTTTCAATTTCAGGGGATTTTGATTTTGAAAAAAGCATCATCGAATTCAATGGGGTCGATTTTGAAGTCGAGGCTTGAAGAGGCAAGCATCAATCGAGCAATTTCTTGAAAAGGGTGTGGCATTTTGACGCAGGGAGTAGGAAAGCTGTTGGATTGGACTGTTTACGTGTTTTGTATGATTGAGTGGGAGATATCGTCTTCCTTTTTTCAGGTTCCAAATTGGAACCTCAAGTTGACTAGGGGATCAATCTATTCGAGCAATTTAAAAAAGTGTAGACGCAAAGAGGCGCAAAAAAGCTCAAGTTCAAAACCGATGATCATATTCACCGTGAGAACCAATCCAGATCCAGATAAATCTTTCGCTATTCCAATATCCGACCGCTCGATAGTGATCTCCTATTCGAATGCTCCAAAAATCAGTACCTTTTAAGAGTTTAAAACAAAGAGAGGGATGACACTGATCCATTCTCCATAAAACAAAGTTTTTGTAGGCAAGCTCTTGGATGTTTGTCGGTAGTTGTTCGAGTTTCTTTTTGAAGCGCGGTGTTCGAACGGATATTAGGGGTGAAATCCAATCTACTTTTTTGGCTGTTCAAAAGGGGGATTCATCAATTCTCGAAGGGCATCAAAGACGAGCTTGAAGTTTTTGTCGTGGGAGTGGAATTGTTTTTCAAGATGTTTGACTTTGATTTCAAGATCCTTGACGGAAAGGGTCATTTTTCGGAGTTCGATGAAAGTATTGATAATCTTGACGCTCATGGAAATTGCGTGAGGGCTATTTAATACGTTCGCCGCCATGAGGGCTCCGTGTTCTGTGAAGACATAGGGAAGATATTTAATATTTTGTCCGCGCTTCAAGGTCGCAATTTGCGACCTTGAAGATAATATAATATCTGTTTCTTCAATGGTGAGTTTGAATGCGAAAGTTTTTGGGAAACGTTTTTGATTTCTTTTGAGTTATTCGTTCAAACGTTTAGTGGGTACGCAATAAAGTTTTGCAAGATCAGCGTCTAAAATAACTTTATGGCCGCGGATGGTTAAGATGATGTTTGAAAGGGTAGGCTCCATTGTCTAGCTGTGGGAGATAAGCCTCCAGTCGACAATAGGATACACAGAAAAAATGATTACCGAAGCTCTTTAATATTTTTCGGAGGCCGTGGAGTGAGGATTGTCGGGGAAAGGGCTTTGGCGATGAGCGCGTTTTTCGATCCACGACTTCCAATCATATTTTAAAAACCATCCAATTCCGAGCATTCCTCCGACCGCGATGAGATACACAAAATATCCGGCTCCCATATGATAGGTGGAGGGGTCGGCTTCTGATCCGATGGCAAACTTTGATCCGAATAAGATCGTTCCAAAGGTCAAAAGTAAAATACGAATAAAGTTGCCGAGGATTGCGAGAGGGATCGAGCAGAGGAACAGAGTCCAGCGTTGCCAGATTTTAGGAAGTGTTAAATAGCTATAGAGGGCCGTGATCATGGTGAGTGCAAAGAGAGAGCGGATTCCGCTACAGGGATTGGCGAGATCGAGTTGAAATTTTGCCCCTGGGGGGATTCCCAGTTGAAAGTTAGGAGCGGAAATGATGGCACTGCCGATTTGAAGGTTGCTGATGCCGATTAGATTGAGAAAATGATGGGAGATATTCGACATGAGAAGTCGTAGGGGGAAAGCGATGACGTTGTCGAGGAAAAGCCAGGGCCACATGAAAGTAAGAAATAAGAGGGGAAAACTGAGAGATCGGAGCATTTGCCAGCCTGCAAACCAAAGAATGAGGGAGGCTAAGGCCACTTGAAATGAGAGATAGGCGAGGTAGTGAAGATCGGTGATGTATCCGAGCCAAAACATAAATCCGCTTAAAATAAGAGCGGCGAATCCGAAGTTCTCTCCTTTCCATTCGATTTTTTGCAAGGTTGCCCATTGAAGATAAATCAGAAAAATCGCAAAAAGGGGAACGATTCGACAATGTTCCCAATCCTCTCCTGCAGAGTAGGCCCAAGCGACTTTTAAAATCGGCTCTGCTTGAAAGGAGATCAGGTATTTAGAGAAAGGGAACCACGCATATAAAAGTCCTAGGAACAGCAGACTGGCGATGATCGAAAAGATTTTAGATTTGTCGATGGCTTTGAGCATAATGAGGAGGCTAGCTGAAAAATAAAAATAGAAAAGTGATATTGCTCGAAATAGGAGAGAAAACCGCTAGGCTTTTCAACATGTCTGATTCAATTCAAACTTTGACCGAAGAAATTTGTCATTTTCGTGATCAACGAGACTGGAAGCAATTCCACAATCCAAAAGAGATGGCGGTTGCATTGACCGCAGAGGTCGGAGAACTCCTCCAACATTTTGTCTGGCAAAATCCAGATCAATCCAATCGACGTATCATGGAGAGAAAGAAGGAGATTTCCGAGGAGATGGCAGATGTGGCAATTTTGTTGTTTGAAATGGCGGAGCTTTGTGACGTGAATCTAGCGAAAGCGATGCGAGCGAAGCTTGTTCGTAATGCAGAGAAATATCCGGTGGAGAAATCTAAGGGATCGAATAAAAAGTATAACGAGCTGTGAACTCCTCTTCTTCTGATTCCGCTACTCCCCATCGTCGTCGGCCGCGATACTCCGGAAAGTATCCGAAAAAGTTTTCGGAGAAATACAAAGAGCACCGACCTGATCAGTATCCGGAAACCGTCTCAAAAGTGGTCGCCTCCGGCAAAACACCGGCGGGGAGTCATTTGCCGATTATGGTTCCTGAGATTTTAGAGGCTTTAGCCTTGAATCCCGGATCGGTAGTGATTGATTGTACTTTAGGATACGGAGGACATACGGAGGCGATTCTTCCTGAGATTCTTCCCGACGGACGACTCATTGGATTGGATGTGGATCCGATCGAACAACCGAAAACTGAGAGGAGATTAAGAGAGCTCGGATTTGGCGCAGAGGTATTCCAGGTGCGACGAAGTAATTTTGCTGGAATCTTAAAAGTGTTGAGTGAAGAGAAAATCGAAGGAGTCGATGCCTTATTAGCGGATCTGGGGATCTCCTCGATGCAGATTGATAATCCGGAGCGTGGTTTTTCAGTGAAGCATGAGGGACCTTTAGATATGCGAATGAATCCGAATAAAGGGCAGCCAGCCTCTGCTTTTCTGGAAAAAGTAAGTGCTGAGTTATTTGCTGCTATTTTAGAGGAGAATGCGGATGAACCGAATGCGATTCGATTGGGTTCTTTTTTAGCCGGTAAGAAATTTCAAACGACTTTAGAGCTTGCCGCGAGTATTCGAGATTATTTTCCGCAGATGGAAGGGGAGGAACAGAATCTGACCGTGAGAAGAGTTTTTCAAGCGCTTCGGATCGAGGTGAATGAGGAATGGAATGCTTTGGATACCTTATTGAGGCATCTTCCTTTAGCCTTAAAGTCGGGGGGAAGAGTGGCGATTCTTTCGTTTCATTCGGGAGAGGATCGACGAGTCAAGAAGGCATTTCAGGCAGGGGTTCGCTCTGGAATCTATCAAGCAGCAGCGGAAGAGGTGATTCGAGCGGGAGCGGAGGAGCGACGAGCAAATCCGAGGTCGATTCCAGCAAAGTTACGGTGGGCGATTCGGGCTTGAGATATTTTTTTGTAAAATTAACAGGTTTTAAAGCCCATTTTTTTAGCCAATTGAAGTTGACGTTCATCAAAAGTTAGAAAAACACCATTTTTCAAGGAGGCAGCGCAGGCGAGATGGAGAATATCGAGAGATCGTGTTCCTAGAAATGAGGTGTTTTTTTGTGAAATTTCTTTTGCTGTCTTGAGAACTATTTCCCAGTCCGCGGATTGATAGAACAGTATGTTTAATTTAAGATCCTGCTCAATTTGATCAAAAATGAGTTGGCTTTGTTCATGGGAGAGTTCATTTCGAAAAATTCGAAGTGAAATTGCATTTGAAAGTTCTAGTGCGTGAAAATCGGTCCAAATGAATGGGGGTTTATGTTTCTTTAGGATCCCTAAGGCTTTACTTGTATCAGATTCTTTCCAGTAAAGTTTAGCAATAAAACTGGTGTCGGCGTAAATCATCAGAGTCGCTCTGTTCTTTGATCTAAGATTTCTTGGCTCAACGATTTTCCAGAAAGAGTTGGCATGCGATTTAGAAAATCAGGCCATTCAAGGGATTTAATAGGAATTTTTCGACTCGGAGTAATTCTTGCAACCTCTTTATTACGTGAGGTTACAATCACTTCATGGCCGCTTTCAATCCATTCTAAAACCTCACTAAAGTGATGTTGTATTTGCCGAACAGAAGCGGTCTTCATGTTAAACATAATAACGCACAATATTGTTTTTTCAATATTTATCCCGTTTTTATTTTTTTTCACCACAAAATGGGAACAGGATATTCTTTTATTGTTTCGTCACTTGTCACGAGAGTCCAACTTTTTAAAAGGGCGTGTGCGATGAGGAGTCGATCAAAGGGATCACGATGGAGCATTGGTAGTTTTTCGAGAAAGAAGATTGATTCTGATGAAAAAGTACTTTCTTGAATTCCATGTCGATGCATTCCTTTGGTAATAAATTCTTGAAGCGGAATCTTCAGTGGAAGCTTTCCGATTTGGTTTTTAATTTGAAGTTCCCAAAAGCTGACGGGATGGACCCAAAGATCGTTTTTTGGATTTTCTAACGCCTGACGTGCGGTGACTGAGAGTAATTTGGGATCGCAACAAATCCACAAAAAAACGGAGGTATCAATTAAGAGATTCATGAACCCTCGAAAAGTTTCTCAATTTCAAAATTGCGGGCATCGAAATCTGAGGGAACTTGACAGGTTCCTTTGAGAAGTCCGAGTTTTCGCCGATTTTTTGGAGAATTCATCGGGAGCGGTCGAAGTTCGGCAAATGGTTTGTTGCGGTCGCATATGATTACGATTTCACCGGATTTGACGCGTCGAGAGTATTCTGAAATTTTTGCTTTAAATTCGTAAAGATTCACTTTTGTCATTCCTGAATTATAAGGGCAATCGTATAATAGGTCAAATTGTTATAACTTGACCTATTTGTAGGTTTTTATCGTTTGGTATTGACCGTTTTGTTTCACTCCATCGACAGTACGGGAGGGGATATAAAGCGTGCGATAGGTTGGGGCACTCTTTTCAGTCCCATTTTCTTTTAGTCCGTATATTGCTTCGCGTTTCCATTTTTCATGGAGGAGCTCCGAGCGTGCTTCTTCAGCTCCGATTTTTTTTCCTCTCTCGTAGGCCTCTTCCCGTTTTTTGTCGTAGAATTTATTCACTCCATAGGCCAAGCCTGTGCCAATGGCGGCTCCCGCGATTCCCGCTTCGGTGCTCCCCCCGATCTCTTTTCCTGCGAAGTATCCACCCGCTCCCCCTCCTGCAATCGAGCCGTAGCGAACGGCTCCGTCGGTGGCTTGACGAGTGATCGACTCATTGTCTCGATATGATGGGGTGGAGCAGGCGCTAATTAAAAGCGGAATTAATAATCGTGTTATTGTTTTGGAGTATCTGGAGAGAGGAAAGGATTGGGTTGAGTTGTGGTTGTTCATAGATTTAGATTTAGTTTTAAGTTGAGATTGAGATTCAGGAGAGGTTCATTGCCCTGGCTCGTCATGGTCAGTGAAGATTGTTTTATTTTTGAATCCGAGGGATGGATCGGAAAGTACGGTTTCGAAAAAGAGACGATCTTCGATTAAAAGTTGAATTAGATCTGAAAAGGAGTCCTTAGAGAGTTGATTCTCGGCTTGTAGGGATTCGATAACCTGTTTTAAAAAATGGGGATCTTGTGTTAGTTTAGATTCGAGTTCGGTGATCCATAATTTTTGCAGCTCCGATTGCCGAAGGATCCAGTCGGCAAGAGTGAATTCTCCTCCTCGAAGGAGGATACTTTCAATCGTGGTGTAGGGTGAAAAAGTGGAAAGAGAAGGCAAAGAGAGAGCCTCAGAATCGATCGAAGCGAGGAGTTGATCGAGGTCATCTTGTTGAGTCGGATTTTTTCTTTTACGATCGAGGGCTTGTTGAAACGGAGGACAATTTTGAAAAAGATTAATCCAGAGGGAGTGAGTGGCGATTTGGATCTGTGAATTTTGTTTAGAGATTGAGAGTAATGATTTTTCACTAATTTTCTCATTTCGGATCCAGTCTAATATTTTTTGTTGAGCTTGTGGTTGAGGAGAATAAAGAGCTCTCCAACCGAGAAGTTTCCAGAAGTTTTTTGGATGTTGACTCCAGTGACTCAGGAGGAGTTCGCGTAACGGTTGTGCGATTTGGAACGATTCGAGTCCGATTCGCCATGAAACCTGATTCCATCCCTCTTGGGATCGGAGGTAGTTACTGAAAGCGACACGAAAGAGTGCGAGATCAAGATTACCCACCCATTCTTTGCGTTGGATGGAGGTGGTGAGGCGATTCATAAAAACGGGAAGAGGGCTCATCTCTGGATGGGGGCTGTTCTGTTGAGTCCAGAGGGCAAAAGAATTTTTCAAAGAGGGTTGGTGGGATTGAAGAATGGCGACCCAAGTCGTCACGAGGGGGGGATTTGATTCAAGGGAGGCGATTACTGTTTTTTGAAGGAGTGCCTGAGTGGAAAGATCGTGATGACTCCAGAGATTTTTCCATTCCGAATCGCGATCTCGTAATAATTCTCCCCAACGAATCCCCCAATTTTTCAGGGAAGCGGAGGAGAGGGTTTGAGCCGAGGGATGACTCCATCGGTACCATTCAAGGGTTAACGTCTCCTGTTGAGCGAAGAGGGCTGGAAGTGAGCGACGGAGCAGGATTGTAATCGGTTCTGCGGCTCGGGTGAGATGCCAGAGAAAGTAGGCGGACCAACGGAGATCGTTTTGAATCAGTTGAACCAATCGGGCTCTCCACGGCGCTCTTTCCTGGCTTGATTCGGCGATGAGCTCAGGTCGAGCTCTTTTTTCACGACGGGTTTGAGTGAGAGCAAGAAAAACAGCTTGATAACGACTGTTGGGAATTTGTGCTGCATGTAGATAGGATTGAAACCAGAGGTCAGAGTGATTTTGACGGAGGGCATCCGTAAGTGCTTCACGGGTCCATTGCTCGGGCTCAACTCGTTGGAGGGCTTGTCTTTGATAGTCGTCGAGAAGAGCAGGCGTACGATCGATTTTACTCAGAAGATGGTTCCAGATCAGGTGGGAAAAGCTCGTTTTTTTGTTGGAATCAAATTTCAGGAAGAAGGTCACTTTTTTTGAGTGAGCACGGAAAAGGAGCCACCGAAATTCAAGTTGAGCTTTGGGGGTGAGTTGGGGGTAGCGAGAAAAGTGTGACCAATCGAGCGGCTTAAGATCGGGAATCTGTTTTCGGAGAATCCGTTCGAGCGAGCGGTTTTGAGAGTCACAGGTTTTTTGAATAAGGAGAGCGGTGAGATCTGAATTTCGATTCTGTTGAAGAAGATAGGAGGTGAAGCGGGTTCGAATCGCTGGAGAGCTTGGAAATTGAAGGAGAGAAGTGCGAAGAGAGCTTTCCGAACCGAGAATCCATTCCATGAGATGAGTTCGTGCGTAGTCCGCAGGAAGATTTAGAGAGAGGAGGGAGTCGAGCATCGTATCGTAGAGATCTGCCTCCCCTTTTAGGATGGATTGTCTGAGGGCGTTGATAAAGAGCGATTGACCAAGGAGAGGGGCAATTTCTTTTTCAAGCCAAGAGCGATCGAGCCGCGAGGATGCGGCGGGATTGGTTTCGATGAGATGAGCAAGAAGGTGCTCTTTGTTAAAAAGGGGGAGCCATTCCGGTCGAGTGTCAAAGGAGATCGAGGAGATTGATGCGTTTTTTGGGGGAAAACTATTTTCACCCCAGAGTGGGGGAGAGAGGAAGTAAAGGGTCAAAAGAAAGTAGAAAATATTTTGGAATAGAAGTACCTTAGAGGATTTATTTTTTGGCAAAGCCTTTACTGAGTCGTTGTTGGGATAGGCTTCCGTTTGTGGTCTATCCGACAAACTGGTCTGGATCTCTTTGGGGTGATCTTGAATTATTTTTGTCTTCAATTTCATATGATTCCCCGAGGATATTCTTGGGCGAGCCATGTGAGGGTTTGGACTGGGTCGTGATTGAAACGGTCGAAGGCTTCTCGACGGATTTGGTCCTCCTTGGGGTTAAGGGTTGCAATCCATCTTTCCTCAGGTTGGAGTTGGATTAGGGCTTTGCCACTACGTTGGTTTTTACCTTTTCCGCGAAGGAGGAGCGATTCACGGTGGTTTTCATAGTGACCGAAGGGATTGAGTCCCTCTTTTTTTTCAAGATGTTGAAGAAGTTCGATCTGCCCTTCCGTGAGGCTCAAGAATTTGGCAGCGGTTCGAATATTTTCGGAGTTTCCTTGAGGCAGGAGAAACCAAGTTTGAGTGCCTTGGAGAATCGCATCTGCAATTGCGGGGAGTTTGGTGAGATCGGCAAGGGATTGACTTCCCCCCAGAATGGCGGTGTTTTCCTTACGAAAAGTTTTCCAAGCCTCGCGGATGAAATCAGCAAGGGCAGGGGTTTCAAGAAACTGCCAGAGTTCATCAAGAACAAGGATTTTTCGTTCTGAACGATTTGCCCAGATCATCGATTTATAGAGATTGATGATCATTGGAATGAGTGCACGAGCCAAGGGGGGATGTTGTTGAATGCCTTTGAGGTCAAAGCAGATTGCACGACTTTCGAGGTGGATTTGAGTCGGACCATTGAACCATCCGGACAGTTCGCCGCCAGTGATAAAGGGGCGTAAACGTTCGATGAGGGGATCGGTATCGGTCCCCATTTTTCCAAGTTGTTCAAAAAGATGATCGAGAATGACACAGGAGATTTGACGTTTTGCGGCGATATTAAAGGTGAGTTCGAGAGCCGTATGGAGAAGGTTTTTGAGCGGAGTGGGGAGGAGTCCTTCAGGATCTGATGGCGAGGAGAGGATTGGAATGAGTTGATCGAGAATAGCGGAACGTTCCTCCGCAGAGGGTTCTTGCGAATAATGGGGGTCGAGTCGATAGACTTGAAGGGGATTAAAAATAATTGGATTTTGGGAGTCGAGGGGAATGTAATCGCCCCCAGCAAGTTCGATCAAGGGACGATAGCTTCCTCCGACATCAAGCATCAGCAGGATCGGATCATTTCCCGTTTTTGAATCATGAGCCAGATGTTGAAGAAGAAGGTAAAGAATGAGGACACTTTTTCCGGAGCCGGTTTCTCCGGAGACAAAGACAAGCGGGGCGGAGGTCTCTTTAAGATGCCATAAATTGAGAGAAATGAGCCCTTGAGATGAATTGCGGAATAGGGCGAGAGGAGGATCCCCGCCTTCAAATCCCTTTGAGAGGGGGACAAGATCGGCCATCATATGGGATTTCACTTTGAGGGGGCGTTCGAAGGGTTCGTAAACGGCGGGGAGAGAGTTGCAGAAAACTGGAAGGTTGGAAAAGGTATCGAGCCAAGGACGGGCACGGCTCCAGCCAGCGATTCGTCCCATGAGAATCTCACGTCGTTTTTGGAGCTCTTTCGGATCTCGATGCCACGTATGAGCGGTGAGTTGAATTTGAAGAAGGGATTCTTGACCAGAGCGCATCAATCGAAGGAGTTCGTTTGCTTCCTCCATCTGTTCTTGTGCTTCGTAGTGCATCCCCGAAGGGGTGGACTCCTTTTGATAAGGGGTCATGAATTGATCGATAATATGGGGTGATTTTTGCGATTTATCGAATGCGAGCAACTGCTTCATTCGAAGTTGTTCCATCTCACGTTGCTTGTTCAGACGCCGAACTTTGAGGGTAATTCGGGTGTCAGAAAAAGGGAGTGCCGTGGTCAGTTGAGCAATTTCAGCCGGTCGAGTTTCGATTGGTTTAGCGACCATGGAGATCATTCCGTGGTGATAATTTCCCCAACGAAAGGAGCGATCATCAAGTTCGATTTCGTGACAGAGCCAAGAATCGAGAAAGGGAGTTGAATCAGGATCGAAGTGAAGGGGAATTCCCTGTTCGATTGCAAGATCCGGATTCATGAGTCGATAGAAATATCCTGAGATCTCTTGATCGCTCATCGCATGGAGCCGTATTCCGACCTGTCCGAGTGTATCGGAGAGAATGCTTAAAGCGATTTGATGGAGTTGTAGGGCATCCTGAAACTCTTCACGTTCAAGTATTCGAGGAGATAAAGATGCTTGAGTGGAGCAGTTTTTGGAGAGAAGATCGATTGGTCGTTGAGTGAGTGGATCGGGAGGTCGGACGGTGACCACGAGAATAGTATTCGACTGCACCAGTTCTCTTTTTTGCATTTGGTGATAGAGACGCTGACGACGATTTTGGCGGAGCCAATCGGTGAGCTCCCAATCGGAGTCATAGCTTCCATGGGCCTCGATGAGGGGGGCGAGATCTCCATTGGTCGTAAAATGATATTCGAGCTGAACGACGCGTTCGGGGAGCTTGTCGGTGGCGGTGACGAGTGCATTTTGGAGTTGAATGAGGAGATCTGTGGAGGCGACTCCAATTTCGAGGGCATCGATTTCGTAGAGGGCATGGAGGCATCCGTAGCGATCGAGGATCGTTTGATGAATGAGATCACGGTAAGGGAGAAGCTCACAAAAAGGATGATAGGTGGCAATGGATTTTCCATGCATGGTTCCACGCCAGCCAAAGAGATTTCCAAAGATTCTCATAATTCTCTCTCTGTGGGAGAGAGAGGGGGAGGTCGTCAAGGGTGGAGCATCTACCCCACCCTTCTCCTCGTGAAATATTCTTATGAAAGGATTGGGGTTCTATTCAACAACATTTACGGGCATTCCGATTCGAATCATTTTAATCAGTTTTTCTGCGTTCCAATTACAAAGACGAAAGCATCCATGAGATTGAGTCGAAGAGATCTCCTCGGGAATCGGCGTTCCGTGGATGCCGTACCCTGGAAGATTAAGTCCAACCCAAGCCGTGCCAACAGGATTGTTGGGCCCAGGAGGGATAATCATTTTTTTTGTAATTTTTTCTTGAAGGGAGGCGACTTTAAAAAGTTCCGGGTCAAAGGTGTAGTTAGGGTTCGGAGCATAGTTTTTGATCGTCAGAAGTCCGAGGGGGCGCTTCTGCTTGTCGGCGGCGATTGAACAGGCAAAGTGACATTGAATTATTCCGGTAGCATCGATTCCCTGAATCGTTGTTTCGGGGAGAGAAATTCGAAGGGAATCGATTTTAGGAAGTGGGAGCGAGCATTGTATATTGGGGATTAAAAGAGAGTCACCGACTTTCGGTGTAGAGATCTTAGGATTGAGCTCTTTGATGAATCGTTGAGCGGCATGACTTCGTTCGGCCACTAATTCCCAAAGGGAGTGATAGCCGAGTGACTTTTGCTGACTTTTTTCAATCCAACTTGCAACAGGAGGGGTGATTTGAAAAGAATCGGCTTCGGTAATGAGGTAATAAATAAAGGGATCCCCTAAAGGCTGTAGTTGATTTTGGGTGAGTAAATCAGGGGTACCCGTGATTGGGATTTTTTGATGTTCTTGAAAAGCAGAGAGGGCTCTTGCGGTTCTTTTGCCGGCTCTTCCATCGATGAAACCGCAGGAAAAGTGGCGTTGTTCGAGGGCGATTTGGATTTGAGCCCATTCAAATTGAGTGAGCGGGGTGGAGACCTTAGTCGGAGGTTGACTAGAGAGGAACAAAGCGATTGCCATGAAACAGATCAACCCGCGGGGTTCTTTTAAAAATGGCATAAACTCAAGTTGATTGAGTGTTTTTAAAAGGCAAAGAAAAAAATAAAATGAACGATTTTATATCACCCCCCCATTTTCTCTGATTCCCCTCACTTTCTTTTATTAGAGGTTCTAAAAACAGCCACCAGCGGGCGGTGATCGCTGGCGGAGTAAGTGAGATAAAGATCTGAGTCTTTCTCTTGTGAACGATAAATGTAGGACTTTTCTTTAATCCAATCGCGCATCAGTCCCTCACTGGCAATCATGTAGTCGATTCGACTATAGGATTTTTCTGGGAAATAGAAGTGCGTCCACCAATCTCCAAGCCAATCTTGAAGCCAGAGATCGTAGGTGGAGGATTCATTCTTAGAGGTTCCGATTAATGTTTTAACGGCTTTGCTCCGTGGGGAGTCATTCAGATCTCCCATGAGTAAAAGATTTGCTTCTGGTTGACCGATTAAGATTCGGTTCATCGTATTTTTGATTAAGAGAGCCTCTTGGCGTCGAACGTAATCCTCTCCGCTTTCTTCCGGAGAGTCAGAGAGAAGAGTGGGGTCGCGCCGTTTTGATTTTAGATGAACTTGCATCAATTGGAGCTCGTAATCCGGGGCGACTTGAATGCGAAGATGGAGCAGTCCTCTCAGGAGTCCTTGGGAGGATTTCTCGCTCTGACCTCCCTTTGAGCGATGGGTTACTTCCAATTGAAGATCGGAATGAGGGAATTGCTCGAGAATCGGAAAACGGGAAAAAATGGCACATTGAATTCGTGAATCGCTGCCGTGGACCGTCGCAAAATGGGGGTAATCGAGGCCTTCGTTTTTGAGTCGCTCTTGAAAGAGTCGGAGATATCGCTCTTGAGAGTGGCGGAGGATTTCGCTGACGCCAAGAATATCGGGATTGATTCGTTTCAGAATCGAGAGAACCGATTTCATCTCGGCCTCCGGTTTCATTGCCTCTTTTTCAAATCGACCACTCACAAAACGATCGGTAATTCCCCAGTTTTCAATATTCCAAGTGCAGACGGTATAGGTCTCGGGGAGTTGAGCCGACAAAGAGAGAACAGTCAGATAAACAAGACAAATGAAATAACGCATTAGTTTTAAGTGGGAGAGGAGCGCACGGTCGTCAATGAAATTTAGTTTTAGCGACCGGGAGCAAGATTAATGACTCGTTCTAATTCTTCATCTGCTCGGAGAGCGACGTTTGCCTCGTAGGATAATTTCCCATCGATAAAGAGTTGAATTCGCTGTTCGCCGGTGGAAAGCGTGAGAGTACGACGGCCATTTTGTAGGGAGTGGGTGATGCTATTGATTATGAGCTTTAATCCTGAACGTGCCGGAACAACTTTAATTTTGAGGATTCCTGAGGAGACTCCGAGTTCCTCTGTTGTTTCCGTTCCTCCCTCGATATGAATACGGCGAGACTCTCGGATATCCCCTCGCGAATCGGAGAAAATCGCCTCATGATTTCCGACTGGTAGAAAAAATCGATAGGGAATCAAGCGTTTGCTCGAGTTATTAATGGAGACAAAGAGATCTTCTGCATTTGCTCTAAATTCTACAGGAACCCAAGGCGAGCTGAGAGTTACGGTTTCATTTTGCTTAGAGATCATTTGAGTAATATTAAATTCCGGTTGGCCTTGTTGAGTGATTGAAAATCGGTGAATTCCTTTCGTCAGATAAATTCCTTCGATATCGGAGGGAATGGGGATGCGATCGACTTGAAGTTCATAGTTTTCAGGATCAAGGGAGTTGTTTCCCGTGGTATCGAGTATTTTAAGGAGAACGAACGGTTTTGAGAACAGTTCGCTTTGCGAGATTTTTAAATAAGAATTTTTTTCCCAAAGAATTCGTTCTAGAGCGATACGAGTTTCTTGGCGAACGATCAAAAACAGAGTTTGATTGGGAACGGTAAGTTCAGTGGTTCCGCTTCCTTTTTGAAGGAGATTGCCTTGATCGGTGTAGAGACTCCAAGAGACTTGTGAGTTTGCAGTAAAAATATCAATTTTGTTATCTAAACGGATTTTACCAGAAGGGCGGGAGAAATACAGACCGGCAAGGAATATCAATAGGATTCCGATAATGGAACTCCAGCGGATAAGAAGAGCGGTTCGGTGTTTTTTGACATAATTTTCAATTTGATTCAGAAGCTGAGCGGCCTCTATTTCGTAATCGCTTCCGGAGAGCTGATCGTTATGAATCGTTTCTTTTATTTCTTCGCAAAAATCTGAAATTGAACTCCAATCAAGCTTTTGGAGATCCATTTCTTGGAGTTTGCCGAGGACCGCCTGAATGTGAGTGAGACGTTGGTTGATTTTCGCAACAAGATCGAGAACTTCCCGTTGTTGGCTCAGTCGAAATTGAGGAGGAACCGATTTTAAGGCTTCCATTGCCTTGCGATGGTTTCCCGACTGTGCCATGGCACGTGCTTGCTGAATCGAGAGTTGGAGAGTTGAATTTTGTTTACGAAGTTCCTCGAGACCTTTTTCGGAGGTCGATAGTTGATGTTTTAAGACGGTGAGGCAAGAGTTGGGATCGGAGATAAGAGTGGCCGTGAGACGAATATCAGGAAGATCGATACAAGGGCTTTTAAGTTTTCGAATTCCCGCTATTTTTAGAAGTAGAATGAGGGCGTTTAGGCTTCGAGGCCAAAAAAACGGTTCTTGTCCGATCGGTGATCGATCAAGGGTAAAGAGGTCAATTATTTTGATGAATTTATTTTGGTAATCTTGAATTTCCCGCGTGAGAAAATCGACTTTAATATCAAGATTTTCTTTCGAATCCCATTTTAAATTCCATCGTTTCGGGGTTTGAATGAGCCATTCTGTTTGCTCTAGTTTCTGTTCAATGAAAGTCGACGCATTTTCGACAATTTGAAGGGAGGTTTCTGCGGAAAAAAGCCCTTTTTCCTTTGTGAATTCTTGAAGTTGAGCGGCGATTTGATTCCAAAAAGCAAGCGGAGCCGGTTTTTTGATTAATTTTTCTCGATCTCGAACTATAAATCCTAACACTTGAAAAGTCAGAAACTCTAACTTTAAGAGGGTTTCGTCCGTGGGACAGGCGGAGATGAATTTATTCCATTCGTCGCCAATGGATTCGATCAAGGCTATCGCTTTGATCTCCCATTGATCTTGTTCAATGGAGCTATAAATTTTATTGATCCGATCATTTTCGAATTTGATCAGCTCTTTGGCTTTATTTAAACTTGTGTCGAATTGTCTCATGAACTCTTTTTTATTTAAGTAAATTTACCTAGGCTTGACATCCTGTCTAGAGGATATATCGATAGAAACAGTCCTAAACTGAAGTTTTATTTAAATTTTATTTTGGAGCTCATTCTAAGGGGAAAAATGGATAAAGGAATTGAAATTTTAGCAATAGACGATGATCCTTTGATGATTCGTTTTTTGGAAAAAGCACTGAGTAAATTGGGGGTTGGGTTTTATGCTTCAAATCAGGCTCAAAGTGGGGTTGAGACTTTTCGGGAAAAGTCAGAGACAGTTACGATTGTTTTGTTAGATCTTTCACTTTCCGATCAACCGTGGACAAAGACAGTGGATCAGCTCCTCGAGATTCGTAAAGATGTCAAAATAGTGATCTCTTCTGGGTCGATTGTTGAGGACCAAACTTACTTCGTCGATAAACGAATTTTTGCACAGCTTCCAAAGCCTTTTAGTATTCCTGAGCTTCAAAAGTTGATTGAATCGACGATCTAATCTTGATGAAGGGCTTCTTCTGGTATTTTAATTCAGCTTAAAAAGAATTAAGAAAGAATTAGAATGAGCGATCAAGCATGAGTTTTACCGCCAGTCGAATCGCTTGAACCATACTCTCCGAATTTGCTTTATTTTTTCCGGCAAGAGCAAGGGCGGTTCCGTGATCGGGGGAGGTTCTGATCAAAGGAAGTCCTAAGGTGACATTGACGCCACGATCAAAGGCGAGGAGTTTAAAGGGGATCAGACCTTGGTCGTGATAGTGTGCGATTACCCCATCAAATTTTCCTTGGGAGGCTTCGTAAAATACCGTATCAGGGGGGAGAGGTTCGGAGAGAGTCCAGCCGAGGTCTTTAAGTTTTCGGATTGCAGGAAGGAGAATTCGTTTTTCCTCAAGGCCAAAAAGTCCCTTTTCTCCTGCATGAGGATTAATGCCTGCGATCGCAATTCGGGGTTTTCGATAGCCGATTTTTTTGAGGAAATTTCCAAAAATTTTACCGGTCTCGACAACGCGACTACTGTTAAGTGATTGAAGGGCGATCGAAAGGGGGAGATGGGCGGTACAAAGGGCAACACAGAAGGTTTTGTCGTAGAACGCCATGACCGTTTTTTCGTTCGCAATCCCGCAAGCTTTTGAGAAGTATTCGGTATGGCCTGGGAAAGGAAACCCGATCGAAGTCATATTCTCTTTATGAATCGGAGCGGTCACAATTCCGTG
>CAMCYL010000057.1 GCA_945883905.1 Akkermansia muciniphila
CCGGAGGGCGAAGGTCTTTGAAAGCGGAAAGACTTTGTCGCTCAAGCCTTCGAACCCGCAGCGGGGATCGTGCGGCTCTCGCTCCTCGTCTCCGCTTTCCCTTCCCTTCGCAGTTTGTCCTCTATCCCCCGATCTGATCAGTAGGGTCAAGACTCCTTAATGCCCGCTTCACTAAATAAGCGGTCTCCGGAGTCGGCGACTCCCTCCTCCATTGCTGACAAATCTGACGAACCCATTGCGGCTTACTTTTACTCGCATCATTCAACCAATTCGCAACCGAATTTTGAACATAACGTGAAGGATCTGACTTTAAAGGACTCAATATTTTTAAGGCCCGCTCCGGCTGCTCCTTTAATTCAGGAATATGCCGTGCCCATACCCCTCGCGGGCGCGTTATCTCACTCGCAAAACGACGAATATTCGGATCTGCATGAGTCGAAAAACGACTCAATATTTTTATCGCTCCATCCAAATCATGAGTCACCGATTCCCTCAACGCCATCCAAGCCACCTCGCGAACACTCATATTTCGATCGGTGGCAAAGGGATGAATCCATTCAAAACGCTCCTTTAACTTTAATGCTGAGTGAGCTCCAATCACATAACACCCCCACCCCCGCACAAGATCTGAAGGATGAAGCAGCAACAGTCCAACAATCTCCTTTAATTTCTTTAAATCGGAAATCTGCTCTGAAATCATCCTCGCAATCGCCTCGATTTTTTTCGGAGCGGTCTTTCCCTCAAGAACACTTTTATCCCCTAATAAACGTAATCCCAAAGCCTTCCACTTTTTCTCACTCCATAAAACTTGAACCAATTGACCCTGATCCACAACTAGCCACTCGCAAAGATTCACGGTCTCAATCTTTCCTTGATTCAAAAGAATTAAGACCTCTGTTGGAACCCCCGCTGTCGTTCTCGCCCCTTTTCGATTTAAAATTTGCGAATCAATCATTCGATTTTACCTACGCACAAGACCCCAAATCATCGTCATTCACCCCGTAAAACTTTTCACCAATCTTAATTTTTTCACGTCCCTTGGACTCTCTCCATGAATTCGTATCTCGAAGGGAGTAGATACATCCACAATACTCCTGCTGGTAAAACTGCTCCTCTTTAGAAATCTCCAACATTCGCGCGGAACCCCCCTCTTTTCGCCAATTATAAGTCCAGTAATGCATCTCCGGATAACGCGCAACCGCACGCTGTCCACAATCATTAATCTGATCCATATTTTTCCAACGCGATATTCCTAAACAACTCGTAATCACATTAAATCCATGCTCAGCCGCATACAATGCTGTCCTTTCAAAACGCATATCAAAACAGGCGGTACAACGCGCCCCACGCTCCGGCTCCCACTCCAACCCTTTCACTCGTTGAAACCAATTCTCCATATCGTAATCGGCATCAATAAACTCAATCCCACACTTTTCCGCGAACCGAATATTCTCCTGCTTACGCAACTCATACTCTTTGCGCGGATGAATGTTCGGATTATAAAAAAAGATCGAATATTTAATTCCCGAGGCCGCAATCGCCTCCATCACCTCCCCTGAACAGGGAGCACAACAGGAATGCAACAAAACCTTATCATGCCCTGCAGGCTTCTCAAGAATCGGACGATCATAAGGCTTCACAAAACTGAATTTGGCAAAAAGGAAGGCTGCGGCAAAGCATAAAAAAAGCCCCTTTCCTTTCGGAAAGAGGCTTTTTAAATCGATTGATACCAATCCAAATAACCTCGAACCATCCCTCTTTGATCAAAGTGCTTCACCGCTCTCGCCAATGCCCGCTCCCCCATCTCTCTCAATAACCTTGGATCCAACATCAACTGCTCAATCCTCTCCGCCATCCCCTCAACATCCCCCTTCAGCACTAAAAATCCATCCCCCCCCGACTCGATCTGCTCCGGAATCCCCCCCGTCGCCGTCGCCACCACGGGTGTTCCGCAAGCCATCGATTCTAAAATCACCGTCGGATAGTTCTCCGCATTCGCTGCATGAAGATACAGATCCGAGGCCTGATAAAAAAGGGCCATCCGGCACGGATCTCGATTCACCTCCTCAAAGCGGACCGGAAATCCAAGACTCATCAACGACTCCGATCGCTCCCCTAAAACAATCAGTAATATCCTCTCTTGCGGGTGCCGTTGCTTCACGCGCTTCAACGACTCCTCAATCGTCTGAAAATCTTTATAACGATTACTTCGTCCCCCCCGCGCCGCAAAAAGGAAAATTCGTTCCTCTAACGGTAGTCCTAATTCCTCTCTCGCCTTTTGTTTCTCCTGCGGACGAAAAATCGACAAATCAACTCCATTCGGAATATGCTTTAAATCAAGTACCCCCTCACTCATCGGAGACCGCCGAAACCGCTCCAATAACCATTGAGAGGGGGCCGCCACTCTCATTTTCGTCTTTCGATAGATCGCTTGCTTCCGTCGAAAATTCCACGCCGTCGCATCTCTTGCAATCGCCGGATAGGAATCTAATGCAGGACAATAGCCACAACCGGACCTCCATCGCTCACATTCCAATGTGTATCCACAATGCCCCGTCATCATCCACTCATCATGGAGCGTGACAAACACAGGGATCTGTTGTGAAAGGATCGGAAGTTGCCTTAAATCAAAAAAGTCTCCATGCAAGGTATGAAAATGAATCAAATCCGGATTGAACCCTCCAAGAGCATTTCGATAAAGCTCCAATAATTGGTGACTCACCGGATGATCAAAATCCTCTAACCCCGCCATCCGTTTCATCATTCTCAACGGCTGAGAAAATCCAATCCCTAAAGTTCTTTTATAAAGAGGCTTCCACGCAGGCGGGATCTGACGCCGAACAAAATTTGAAAAAGCGATCCCCTTTCTCATCCCCCAGCTCCCGTACTGCTCGCGATCTAAAAAAATTCCCAAACTCTCCGGATGGTGTTTCTCCCCAAAAGCAATCGTCGAACTAAATCCTAAATCACGATACCCCCTCTGTAGCGATTGCATAATCGCCTCCGCCCCCCCAAAATGGTCATGGGTACTGACTTGAAGAACTCTCATAAAATCAGCCGATTAAAAAGGAACAATTAAACCTTCAGACTCTGCGATCTCTCGTTGTTTTTGATCAAAAGTTAAAAACTCCTTATCCCCTAAACTTAGGGTACAAGCAACTAGAAGAAGATCAAATAAACATCCCCCTTTTTGAGTTGTATACTTGTCAGAAATCCGCTCCATCTCTCGAACAACCGCACTCCATTGATAATGAACGATCTGAAACTTCTTTTGAGAAAGATGAAGCTCCAATTCTTGTAGTACTTTGACGCCTTCAATTTCAGAGATCCCCTTTTGACGATCTTGATGAAATAACCAAGATTGAAAACGAATACTCTGACGATATTCCATTAACACCAAATCGGTCAAAAGCAGGTTCCCTCCTTCATTCGAATACCACTCGAGTGCCTGCTTCGAATGTATTTGTGCAAAATAAAGAGCACAAAGAAAAGAGGTATCACAGGTTGCCATTATTAAAGCCCCTCTTCATCCGTCATACTCAACATTCGATCAATCTCCTCTGTTGAGAAAAACCGTTCTCCTTTCCAAAGTCGATTTTGAACCTCTTGAAAATTAATTTTTCCGGATTTTTTCTCCTCCCTCTTTCCCTCCTTTAATGGCGAAATCTCCATTAACGGCACTCCACGTTTAGTGACTTGTATTTTTTCCCCTTGATGAATCCAAGCTTCAATCTTTGAAAAATCATGCTTCAAATCCCGAATAGTCGCACTCTTCATGTAATACAATTTAATGTATTACATTAAGTTGTCAATATTGAATGGGGGGTTTTGACCACTACCGTCCAAAACAACTTTGGATTTGAGAGGGAAAATCCAAGAGGGGGGGAGTAGGGATTTAACGTCGCGTCGTGGCGTCGTTGCGTGAGACAATGTCTTTAAGGTTTTTTGTTTTGGACAGTAGTGGGTTTTGACTGCTTCCGCTACTCCTTGAGGAAGTCAAACGAAGCCCCCTTTCTTTTTTCGAATCAAGCCGCAGTCACTTTACTCGGAATGACCTCTTGAAGTTGTTGAAATCCCCATTCCAAAATCGATTCCGTGGTCTTCCAACCCAAACAAGCATCCGTAATCGAAACGCCGTACTTCAAATCCTTGCGCGGTTGCGGGAACTTCTGACTCCCCTCCTCAAGATTACTCTCCACCATAATCCCGGTCAAATTTCGGTTCCCCTCCGCCCGTTGACGAATCACACTCTGCCAAACCTGTTCTTGTTTCATGTGCTGCTTTTCAGAGTTCGCATGACTACAATCGACCATCAAATCCGGCCTCAATCCCGCCGCCTTTAATCGAGTCACTGCATCTAAAATACTCTCCGCATCATAATTCGTCCGGGCCCGTCCCCCTCGCAAAACAACATGGGTCGAAAGATTCCCTTTAGTCTTCACCAAACTCGTCATCCCCTTTTCATCAATCCCAACAAAACTATGAGGGTGCGAGGCCGCCATCATCGCATCAATTGCGACTTGAATACTTCCATCGGTCGCATTCTTAAATCCCACAGGCATCGAGAGACCGCTCGCCATTTCACGATGAAGCTGTGACTCCGTCGTTCGCGCCCCAATGGCAGTCCAACTCACAAGATCAGAGATATACTGAGGAGCAATATTATCGAGCAACTCCGTCGCCGCAGGCATCCCTAACGCATTGATCTCCAACAAAAGTTTTCGTGCCATCCGTAATCCAGCATCAATATCACATGAACCATCCAAATAAGGATCATTAATCAACCCTTTCCATCCCACGGTGGTTCGCGGCTTTTCAAAATAAACACGCATCACAATAAAAAATCGATCCGCATACTTCCGATGAAGCTCCAGAAGCCTCTTCGCATAGTCAACGGCCGCAATCGGATCATGAATCGAACAAGGTCCCATAATCACCAGAACACGAGAGTCCTCTTGATTCAAGATCCGATCAATCGTCAATCGACTTTGGAGAATCAATTCGGAAATCTCTGGCGTGATCGGGAGCTCCTCCTTTAATTTCCACGGAGGGGTAATCGGGGTTACTTCGCTAATTCTGAGGTTAGAGGTCTTTTGCATAACAGAACCTTGGACTCTAAGGGGGCATTCCTAAGTTGGCAAATAATTTTCCTGCTTTCCTTCTTGAAAATCTAAAGCCATTCTTACCCGATGTCCCCTCAAATTGAATCTCTCCTCGTCCTTCAAGAACGTGACACCCGACTTTTCACTCTCCTTAAAGAAATCAATCATCTCCCTAAAGAAGAGGCCGCTTTAGATCTGCGACTTCAAACGGCTCAAACCACCTTTGATCAGAAAAAAAAGCTCTCCATGTCCCTCGAATCCGATCGTAAAAAAATCGAACTCGAAGCGCAGTCAAAACAACAACAAATCGGTCGCTACCGTCAACAACAGCTCGATACCCGTAAAAATGAGGAATTTCAAGCCCTCGGCAACGAAATCAAACATGCAGAAGAAGCGATTCAATCTCTCGAAGATCAACAACTTGAGGTCATGGAGAAACTTGAAACCGCTCAAAAACAGCTCACCCTCGATGCGGAGATCCTCAAAAAGGCAACCACCGAAAATCAAACAGGGAAAGCAACCATCGCGCAAAAGAAAATCTCTCTCGAAAAATCTCTTGCAGAGGTCAAATCCTTCAAACAAGAGGCCGAATCCAAAGTCGATCCACTCGCCCTCAATAAATATCAACGCATTATCGCCAATAAAAAAGAAAATGCCCTCGTCCCCCTTCGTAACGGGACTTGCGGCGGCTGCCACATGAAAGTGACCTCACAAACGCTCGTCGCCGTCAAAGCCGATAAAGAGCTCATCTCCTGCGATAATTGCGGTCGCTTGGTCTATCTCTTAGAATAATCCCCGTGACCTCTCCCCGCTGCTGCGTCATCGTTCCCTCCTACAACTCCGGAACACGCTTCGAAAAAACCGTTCAAGAACTCCTCTCCTTAACAGTTCCTCTCTTCGCCATCGTGGATGGCAGCACCGATCAAAGTGATCTGTTCTTAGATTCGATTCACTCCCCCCATTTAACCGTGATCCGTAACCAAACCAATCTCGGAAAAGGGGCGGCGGTTTTAATCGGCATGCAAAAAGCCCTAAAACTCAACTTCACTCATGCCCTCGTTATGGATGCCGATGGTCAACACCCCGCCAACGCCGTCCACCCTTTTTTTGAACTCTCCCTCAAAAACCCCCAAGCCCTTATCTTAGGAAAACCACTTTTTGGCAAAGAGGCTCCCTGGATTCGACGCATAGGTCACTCCATCGCCAATTTCTGGGTGCATCTCGAAACCGGGGGCATCAAAATTCATGACTCCCTTTTTGGATTTCGAATCTATCCTCTCAAAGAGTCCTGCGAAATCCTCAACTCCATTTCAACAGGCAAAGGCTATGACCTCGAAACCCAACTCGCCGTTCGCCTGATCTGGAAAGGCTTTACCGCCATCAATGTCGAGGTCCCCGTCCGCTACTTCGATCCCCAAGAAGGGGGCATCTCCCATTTCCGTTACTGGAAAGACAACCTCCTCCTCATCCGCTGCCATCTCTCTCTCTTAACGAAAATACTGATTAAACCTAAAAACCTCAGATAATTTAACCACGAATCCGTCCGCTGACCATAGGCGTCAACTTAAGGGAAGAGAAAATACAATTTCACCGCGGGGTAAACAGAGGGAAACGGAGGTAAATACTGTTTTTAATACGCAAAAAAGCGGTTGTTTTGTCTTTCAAATAAACAGAGAATTGAATTTTCCTCTGTTGCCCTCTGTTTACCCCGCGGTGAAAAAACTGTCTTTTCGTGTGTTAGGTTGACGCCTATGGTCAGCTAACGGACACGGATCACACGGATTTCTAGTTCCTCACTCTTAAAATCCTTCGCAAAATGGTCAACATTTTGTGATTTTCGTGAGGGACGACTGTTTTCGGCAAAACCCGAAAACAAAAAAACAAAGGAAATTGTATTTTTAAATTCATAAATCGGAGTGCAATGCGATTTGAATGAGGTAAAGAATGTTTAATTTAAAATCAATCCTTGGTTTCGGTCTTTGACCGATTTATGATTAATCACTCCATTCTCTCTCCAGCATCTTCGCCAGATGCTCCCAAGAAAATCGCTCTACGGCCTCTTGACGGGATGCCTTCGATGCTCGCAAAATCAGCCCCGGATCCTCTCTCCATCGCCCCAACACCTCAACAATGGCCTCCGCATTACGTGCTTGAACGACTTGAAAAGCCTCTTGATTTTGAATCAAACTCTTTAATCCCACTTGATCCGATAAAATGAGCGGAAGCCCACAGGACATTCCCTGTAAAACCGCCGTCGGACACGCATCAAAATCCCAACTCGGTTGAATCATCAGATCCGCTTGCTGCATCCGCTCTCGAAGCGCTTCATTCTCCAAAACTCCCATCGGAAAAAAACGGCCCTCAACCCCTCTCTCCTTCGCCAGTGCCATGAGCTTCTCCCGCTCCGGACCATCCCCCGCGGCCCACCACTCCACCTCTGGCATTTTCTCTAACACCTCAATCAAGGTCCTCAATCCCTTCCAACCGACCATCCGTCCTGCTGTCAAAAACCGCAGTCGATTCCCACGCTCCCGCTTTAAGTTTTCCGCCGGTTTAAAAAAATCACTCTCCACTGCATTCGAAAATGTTTTCGGCAGAACCCCGTAACGTAATTGCGCTAATCTTGCATTCTCATCACTGCAAGCAAACTCAAGGTCGATCCATCGTTTCCAAAATCGGTCTGTCGGAAAGAAATCTTTTCCCTGATAGTTCATCACCACTTTAAAACCTAAATGACGCCAGCGAAAGGCATTGATAAAGTCGTACGGTTTAAAAACCACCATCAAATCTAACTTTGAACTCTCTATCTTGGGATAAATCATTTGCCCAAAATGAAGTCGTTGGACTAATTTTCTAAACCGCGATCCCAGATTCCAGATCCGAGCGGTCTCCAGATAAGGAGCGAGCTCAACCCTCATTTTAGTCGCCCGATAACGCCGCCCCTCCTTCGGCTCTCCCCCAAAAAGAATCACCTCGTGCCCGCGCCGCATCATCGCCTCCCCTAATTCAAAAGCAAAAACCTCTATCCCTCCCACCTCCGATGAACCTGGGAGATCAAAGGTCGCATTCGGAATAAATAGCCCTATTCTCATAAAACGCTGTGCTCTTTATTAAGCCCTTTTGCAAAATAAAAAATCGATCTAAAATCATAAATCGGTAAAACCTGAAACAAGGCTCGGGCAAAAAATAATTTCATCTTCATTAAAGTTTTTCTCACTCTTTTCACCGATTTATTAAGGATAGCGCTTCAAAATATCGTAAGCGGCTAATCCTACACTCTCCATATCGATCATCATAATCGGATCATAAAACCGTTTCGTCTGGCACACGACATGCTTCGTTAAATCGACCTGATGCGGTCCACAGGCCTCCGCAGAGGATCCCCGATCCCGAGGCGCAAAAAGGGTCACCGTCGGACATCCGACCGCAACCGCTAAATGATACGGCCCCGTATCCCCCGACATAAATAAAGAGGCGCTTCTTAAAAGCCTCGCAAGCTCTGGCAACGAAAGTTGACCGGCTAAATTGGTCACATCACTCCCTAATTGATGCTTTAATTCAGAGGCCAGTTCTATCTCCTCACGACTTCCCGTCAGAATACATTCAATACTAAACTCCGTCCTCAACGCCTTAATAATCCTCGACCAATTCTCCAAAGGCCACCGTTTTTCTAAACGAGAGGCTCCCGGATGGATGACCATATAACGCGGCGCAAAGGAGGGGAGCTTCACCTCAAGATCTGAATGCTCGTAAATCAGTTGGCGGGTCGAGATCGGCAGCCCTAAAACCTCCATCATCGCTAAATTATTATCAATCGCATGCTCACTCGCATAATTGGATGCATCCGGAGCAAGCATTTGATCTTGATTCGCAAACCAATTCGCCCATGAGCTCCAGCGATTGCGATACCGCAAAAAACCCCTTAATCCACACCACCAAAGCCAAGGAATTAAATCCGGTTCAGTCGAATTAGCAACGAGTGCAATGGTATACCCCTCACTTTCTAATTGAGCCTGAAGCTTACGAAATCCACGATACTTTCCCCGAACCCCAAATACTTTTCCAATCCACGGAACTCCCTGATAAAGATCCCCATAAGCCGATCGAACCAAAAAGCCAACCCGCTCTGAGCCAAGGGCCTCTGAAAGACTTTTTAAAAGCGGCGTACATAAAATTGAATCCCCCAAAGCGGTATTCGCAACCACCAAAACTTTCCCTCCCCGATCGAGCTCCGCTTTGCATTTTGCAAGATCCCAAGGTTTGATGAAACCGACCCCTCGAAGGAGCCGGTGATAAATCTTCCATCCAGGATCTAGACCGGGAAAATTCATAATCCAAGCTCCTTTAATTTTTCAATAACCTGCGCGGGAGTGATTTGTTTCATAGAGACATCAGAGGGCTTAGCGTATTCCTCGGGACGTTTCAACTCAATCACACGATGCCGATCTCCATACCCATACGGTCCCACCCGACAAGCCGGATTATTACAATGAATCAAGGCCACCACTCTTGCCCCAACAGCAAAGGAAAGGTGCATCATCCCTGTATCCGTTGAAACCACCGCCCGCGAACTCTTCAGTAACCAGGCCGATTGAACCAATGTCGTTTTCCCAATAAAATCAAAGTAGCGTACTGCCTTTTCCTTCAAAAGCCCCTTCAAATCACAGGATCGATCGAGATGATCTTTCCCCCCTAAGACAATCAAATCGATCGGCCTCTCGCAAAAATATTCCATTACTTTTGCATAGCTCTCGATCGGCCAATCTCGCCAATTCGCCCGACGACCGCCGCCAACTTGAAGCACTAATCGAGGACGATCCCCCAGACCTTGAGATCGAAAAAACGATTCCGACTCCTCACACTCCTTGGGGCTCAACTCAAAAATGAGATGCGGCGAAGAGACCTGGGCGCCCAAGGCTTGAGCTATTCTTAAGGTTTGTTCAACGCCATGAGTCTGATCCCAATCCGGCTGCCACACCGTATGACCGCAAAAAGCTTGAAGACGGGTCATCTGAGGCACACTCCAAGTGGCTCCCGGATTTAACAAAAAACTTAAACAACGGGGCTCCGGGTCATTTCCCCGTAAATGTAAAATTGCATCCCACGGCCCCGCCGCTCGCAACTCTCGATAAAGATGAAAAAAGGCGAGAATTCCCTTCGAATAACAAAAAACAGCCGAAACATACGGATTATGATCTAAAAGCGCCTTTCGACGTCGGTGACAAACCGCCCCTAACTCAATCCCCGGATAGCTCTCACTCAAGGCCTTAAAAACGACCGAATCGGTCAACGTATCCCCAATCCCCGCCGCGCTAAAAAGTAAAACACGACTCTTCGAAGTCAATTGAACTGACCTCACTTGCCACGTACAACAAGCCTCCACTGTCCTTAAAAAAATACGAAATAAGGAGTGATAAAGAACATTATAGTTCAGTTGAAAGCGCCTCATTCCTTATTTTTAGCAAAAACAATAGAAATTGAATAGCTCTTCTTCTATTCGAAGCCCTTCCATAGGCGTTCACGAAAAGGAGTGAAACTACAATTTTATCCGCATGCCCCTAAACGGAGGGTAATATGAGAGTGCACTCTCACTTGGGCCTTAGATTACTAGAAATAAGAAAAAACTAAGTTTGTTTTTTTCGTTTCGGTTTGGATTGTCCTTCATGGGCGGCAGTAAATTTAAATAGATCCCACTCCTCGGGAACGGTTTGATCCTTCTCTTTTTTCCCATTCCTTGTCAGGAGTCGATTGGTTTTTCGCCCGATCTTTGGCTTACCGCTCTCATCTAATTCCCCCTCTTCTAAATTCCTCAAAATCTCTTTGGCGCGTTCTAGAACCGTGGGAGGGAGTCCGGCAAGACGGGCCACTTGAATGCCGTAACTTTTATCCGTTCCTCCTTCGACAATTTTACGAAGAAAAATAACCTGTTCATTCCATTCACGAACGGCCACATGATAATTCCTCACCGCCGGCAAGAGTTGAGCGAGCTCTGTGAGTTCATGATAGTGAGTTGCAAAAAGTGTTTTGGATTGTATTTTTTGATGAAGATACTCCGCCACAGACCACGCAATGCTCAGCCCATCAAAGGTACTCGTTCCTCGTCCAATCTCATCTAAAATCACTAAACTCTTTTCGGTGGCATGATTTAATATATTTGCCGTTTCGGTCATCTCCATCATGAAAGTACTTTGGCCTCGGGAGAGATCATCACTGGCTCCCACGCGGGTAAACACACGATCTAACAATCCAACCACCGCTTTCTTTGCAGGAACAAAGGAGCCCGTATGCGCTAAAATCGAAATGAGTGCCACCTGCCGAATATAAGTGCTTTTCCCCGCCATATTCGGACCGGTGAGAATCATGGTTCTCGATTTGTGTGAATCTAACAAGGTGTCATTCGGAACAAAGCGCTCGTTTAATAAAATCTGCTCAATAACAGGATGCCGCCCCTCCTCAATTTCTAATCGCGAGGACTCCTCCAACTCCGGCCGAACATAATTCTGCTCCTGCGCAAGGGCCCCCCATCCCGCCAAAACATCCAACGCACTGAGAGCGGCTGCGGTGAGTTGAATCTCTCCCATTTGAGCGACCGCCGATTGTCTTAATTCTAGAAAAAACTCGTACTCCAGTTGTCTCGATCTCTCTTCAGCCCCTAATATTTTTCCCTCCATCTCCTTTAATTCAGGAGTAATAAAACGTTCCGCATTCACTAAGGTTTGCTTGCGCGTATAATCGGCAGGGACGGAGTTCAAGTGACTCTTCGTAATCTCAATATAATATCCAAAAACTTGGTTATAACGAATCTTCAGAGATTTAATCCCTGTCCGTTCCTGCTCCTGTGTCTGGAGCCGTGCCAACCACTCTTTCCCTTGAGTGGAGGCACTCCGTAATTCATCGAGCTCCGGACGATACCCCTCACGAATAATTCCTCCCTCTTTCATCGCCATCGGAGGTTCCTCCATTATGGAACGCTCTAACAAATCGACGAGATTCTCCTGTGGAACGAGCTGTGTTCCTAGCGATTGAATCATCGGAATCTCAATCGATTGTAAAACTGATTTTAATTCCGGAATCGGTTTTAACGATTGCTTTAAAGCCACTAAATCGCGTGCATTTCCGGAGTTGAGTGCCAAGCGGGCGATGAGCCTCTCTAAATCTTTAACTTCCCGTAAATAGGAACGTATCCGTTCACGCTCTAATTCATGAATTGAAAAATAGGCGACCGAGCCTTGTCGTGCCTTTAACTCTCCAAGATTTCGAAGGGGCTGTAAGAGCCACTGCCGTAAGAGTCGCCCACCTCCCGAAGTCGCCGTCCGATCGATCGCTTTCAAAACCGTCGTATCCGTCTTCGCTTCGCGAAGCGGCTCCACGAGCTCTAAATTTCGACGGGTCATCGGATCTAAAATGAGAAGGTCCTCTCTTTGAAATGTGGCAATCCTCGGCACATGACTCAACGATCGCCTTAACTCATGCGTGACATAATGAACCAATGCGCCCGCGGCTCCAATCGCCGCTAAATGGGGAGTCAGACCAAAACCATCGAGCGACTGCACTTTAAACTGCTCCAATAACGTAAATCGGGCATTTTCAGGAGCAAAGGTCCACGCCTCGTACGGATGGGAACGCTCCACTTCCGGAAACTTTGATTCCGAAGGAATAATCACCTCAGACCCATTAATCCGCGATAGCGTCTCCTCCACTCCCTCCCATTGCTCCAGCTCTCCTGCACGAAATTCACCGGTACTTAAATCCAAATAAGCCAATCCGTATCGACCCGAGACCTCAGAAATAGCGGCACAATAATTGTTGGCGTTCGAAGAGAGAAGATTGGAATCCAAGACGCTCCCTGGACTAATAATTTGAGTGATTTCTCGTCGCACCATCTGTCCGGGAATTGCGGCCTCCATCTGATCGCAAATCGCTACCCGTTTCCCGAGTTTGATCAATCGAGCAATATATCCCTCCGAGGTATGAAAAGGGATTCCGCACATCGGAGTTCCATGCCGTTGGGTAAGAGTCAAATCGAGCAAAGCTGAGGCGACTTTAGCATCCTCAAAAAAAAGCTCGAAAAAATCGCCGAGCCGAAAAAACATCAAGGCATCGGAAGGGACCTCCTGTCGCATCCTGCGATACTGCTGCATCATCGGCGTTAAATTCTCTTCTGACATGATCGAGCTCGACTATAAACAAAGCGTCCTGCGAACCAAGTATTTTTCTAAGCCGAAATATAATTTAGGTTTACCAAAGTAATGAGCATGGCCTTTTAGATTGAACTCTCCCCGCTCTCTCGCTTTAATCGCCCCCCTATGAGTCAAGTTCGAGTTCGTTTCGCCCCTTCACCCACTGGCCTCCTTCATATCGGAGGAGCCCGTACGGCCCTTTTTAATTGGATCTTCGCTAGACGAATGGGAGGGACCTTCGTCCTTCGCATCGAAGATACCGATGCCGCTCGAAACTCCAAGGAGGCGGTCGATATTATTTTCAAAGGACTCCAATGGCTGGGACTTAATTGGGATGAAGGCCCAATGCCCGATGGATCGATCAAAGGAGATCACGGCCCCTACTTCCAAAGTCAACGTAACGAGATTTATAAAAAATATGTCCAACGTCTGCTCGCCGAAGGGAAGGCTTACGAGTTCGAGGGAGCGATCAAATTTCGTACGCCTAAAACCATCGTTACAGTTCCTGATCTGATTTGTGGAAATGTACAATTCGATCGTACAAATGATCCGGATCTCGTGATTCAACGCAAAGATGGCTCGCCGGTTTTTCACCTCGTCAACGTCGTCGATGATTTGGAGATGAAGATCACCCATGTCATTCGCGGCGAGGATCATCTCTCCAATACCCCCAAACACCTTGCTCTTTTTGAGGCCTTTGGAGCGACTCCGCCACTCTACGGACATATCCCGCTCATCCTCAATACCAATGGCTCTAAAATGAGTAAGCGCGATGAAGGAGCCTCCATTGGTGAATATATCGAACAAGGGTACATCCCCGAGGCCTTACGAAATTATCTCTGCCTTCTCGGATGGTCACCAAAAGATAATCGTGAAGTGATCTCTATTGAAGAAGTGATTCAAATCTTTGAGCTTTCTCAAATCAATCGAAGCAATGCCCGCTTCGGGCTTGATAAACTTTTCTGGATGAATGGCGAATACACCCGCGACCTTTCCATTGAGGCGTATGCGCCCCTCGCTCAAAGTATTCTCGAAAAATCGGGAATCTCATTTACGGGAGTCAGCCAAGACTATTTTAAATCCGCGCTCGCGATCGTCAAAGAGAAAATTAAAGTCGGCCGCGAACTTCCTGAATGGATGAGTTACTTTTTCACTGAAGAATTTGATTTTGACCCTGCGGCCGCTCAGAAGGTTTTCACAGCCGAGGGACTCACCCATCTTTCGAATTTTCGTGCTAAAATCGCAGAGATCACCTCCTTCGAATTCGCCACGATCGAGAATACGATCAAAGCACTTGCGACCGAAAACGCCGTCAAAGCGGGAGTTTATATCCATCCCATTCGTTTGGCGACCTCCGGTCGTCCCGTCGGTCCTAGTCTTTACCATCTTCTTGAAGTCCTCGGTAAAGAGCGGGTTCTCTCACGTATCGACCGTGCTTTGGCAAAGTTTAAATCTTAGCAAAATTAATCCCCCCCCCCTCAAATTCACCCCTTCGCCCATGCCGCTCCATTAAAGAATCTGAGAATTTTTCGTTGAGAGGATCGGCGAGCTCATTCTGAGGAGAGGTGAAACCAAGCCATTACCTCGCCACCATTGAGGCATTCACCGAGCGCCGTAAAACGCCGTTCGATGTTTTCCGAAAGAGGGCGATTTGAATCGAGAGGGTATTCCCCGTTTTAATCTTCGGAAGATTTTTAGGTAGATCGTTCTTCGATCCTAAAATTACTCCCCCTAACCCTGAGACCAACATTCCAGGCTTGAGCTCAATTTTTGCAGCAGGACTTCCTGCCTCAACCTCCGCAACGATCACCCCCTCACTGACCGGAATCCCAAATGATTTTGCAAGCTCTGGAGTCAAGGCTTGTAGCGAAAACCCAAAGCGCTTCATTAAAACCTCCTCGGTGGAAGGAGGGGTCGGCGCCTTCTTTTCCCCTTTCGCAATCGCAATCGCCTCACTCGCCCAAGCCGCGGCTTTATCTGAAGGAATAATAAATCCGATCCCCTCAATAGCTTGACCCGCCGCCTTTGCTGAATTCACCCCAATAAAATTTCCTTGAATATCAATCGAAGGTCCTCCCGAATTTCCAGGATTAATCGCCGCATCGGTTTGTAAAAGTCCCTCATAGGTTTGATTCTCAACTTTTAAGGTACGATTCTTTGCCGACAAAATTCCAGCGCTAATCGAATTTTCATATCCCACTGGATTTCCCAAGGCAATGACCGTCTGCCCAATCAAGTTTGGCGAGAGAACCTTCAAATCAATATAACCAAAGGTCTTTGAATCATTGATTTTAAGCAACGCTAAATCACGATCAGAATCAATATAGACTAACTTCGCCTCAAACTTCCGTTCATCCGAAAGTACCACTCGAATCTGTGCCTTAATCTCCGTCGCAATCTCGACAACGTGTGCACAGGTCAAAATGTAACCCTCTGGAGAGATAATTGCTCCAGAGCCTAAACTCTTGACCGGTTCCCGATAGACAAATCGCCGTCCATAAAAATCCTCGAGTAACCGAGAGTAAGGATCACGGGAACGATATTCAATCTCCCCCTCTAAATAAACACTGACCACGGCAGGGATCGCCTTTTGAACCGCTTGCACCACAGGCTCCTCTTGCGGGGTCATCGCGCCTAACGGACCCAAATGTAGAAATTGGACGAGCAGAAGGGCAACGACTACTACACTCTTTATGGAATTCATTTCAGCACAAAATAGTCGATTTTTACCAAAAAACGAGTTCAAAAATTTGATTCAACAGACTTTTCATTCCACCCCTCCCCCGCTTCGAGAGATCGATCTTCAGAAACTCTGGTTCGAAGGTTGGTTTAATAATCCACTGACGACCACCGATGGAACCGTTCTCTCGATCATCCAACCCGGTTTTTGGAATCACAGCGCAGGCCCTGATTTTACCCATGCCGCTTATCGAGATCCCTCCGGAAAAATTCACACCGGTCCCATTGAAATTCATCGAGAGGCCTCCGATTGGGAGCGACACGGACATCACTTGGATTCCCGCTACGAGGAAGTGATCCTCCATTGTGTCTGGAAGTCCTCCGCTCATTCCACGGTGACACAAACCGGAAAAATCATTCCTCAAATCGAACTCTCTCGTTTTTTAACTATCAACCTGCAAGATCTAAAGGCTCTTTTTCCTGAGTCTCCTCCCTCCTCTCTTCCGGTTGCAAAACCAGGACTTTGTCATCACACCCTCTATCAAGCTCCAGAAGCAAGTCGCTGGAAGCTCGTCGAAGAGGCCGGCTGGCTTCGACTCCTTCAAAAATCGAGACGACTCCATCTCCGTCAAAATACCGTCGGAAGAACTCAAACATTATGGGAATCTCTTGCTGAGGGCTGTGGCTATGCTCGCAACATCTTACCATTTCGAGCCTTAGCCCAACGCCTGAGGGCCTCTGAATTAATTGGATATTCAGCCACCACTCGTAAAGCCCTTCTTCTCGGGATTTCCGGTTTTCTTCCTCAAGAAATTCATCTCGATAAAAATCAATCCCTAGAAAAACAACGTGAGGCTCAAACCATTTGGGAGCAGTGGTGGCGTGCCCACTCCCAATGGTCCCATTCACTCCTTCCCTCCACCGCCTGGACCTTACACGGTATTCGTCCATGGAATCGACCGGAGCGACGAATCGCCGCTCTCGCCCGACTCATTCCCCGACTTCGCTCCCTGAAAGAGCATCTTCAAAAAGCCGCTCGTAACGATTTTCAACGAGATCTCACTCACCTTCATGATCCCTTCTGGGAATCCCACGCCACTTGGAATTCTATCCCTCAGAAACCCTCCCCACTCCTTGGAGAACAACGAATCTGCGATCTTGAAATTAACCTCTATTGGGTTTGGCAAATCATGGAAAGAGGCCTCTCCATCCAATCCCTCCTCTCCGCACGACGAATGACCCCCAACCATAAAACCGTTCTCGCATGGGCCCGTATCGGAGGAGAGTCAAAACTCCCCTCTGACAAACAAACCATTTTATTCCAACAAGGACTCCTCGCTCTTCTCCATGATTTCTGTTTCCACGACACCAGCAACTGCTTTTCCTGTCCCTTCCCTGCCATGCTCCAACGCCAAAGTCTTCAAGAACAAGACTCCCGCACGATCCTCAACTTTGAGGACTATCGCTCCTGGATTAAAGGAGAAATCGAGACCCTTGAGAAAATATTATAAATACATTGGTGTCCAAAACAAAAAACCTTAAATACATTGTCTCACGCACTCCCTGCGCAATAGCGCAATACCAAAAGGGAAAGAAGTTGGAGAGCCGAGGGTCGGCAACTAGAAACGGGGGTGAGCAGGGGTTTCGTATCGACGCCTCCTCCTTCGTCCAAGCACTTCCACCTTCGCAAAGGCTACGGCGGACAAGACGGCGAGACAAGCCGACGCGACGTTAAATCCCTACTCCCCCCCCTCGTTCTGACCACGGCTCCTCGGAGCCTCCTCCCTATTTTTAAAAAGTTCTCGAAAACAAGCTTTCGATCTCTTTTTAAAAACAGGGAT
>CAMCYL010000058.1 GCA_945883905.1 Akkermansia muciniphila
TTTATTTTTAATTGTCGTTGAATTTTTATTCTCATTTCATTCTCTTTTCGAAGCATACTCATGCCTCTCATTAAGGCATTATCGCTTTTCATTTCCAATCTCTGCGTTAACCATTTCACGCTCACCATACTCTCCTCCCTTAACCACAAAGCGAGCCCATACTTCTCCAATACCTTTCGCTTGTTGGCACGTTGTCCCGTCTTTTTCTCCCATAATCCCAAACATTCTTCCGCCTTCACTTCCTCCGTTTGTGTCGCCACCCCTCGTTGCCAAATCTCTGTCGCTGGACTTTTTTACTATTGGTAAGTATCAAAAAATCTAAAATCAATAACTCTTTAGGAGTTGAAAAAGAGTGAAAAAAGCCGTGCAGAAAAATCCTTCGCTAAACGAATTCGAGATATTCGAATTGGTAAACGCTTTACTCAAGCCGAATTCGCCGAAATCCTAGATCTCTCTGCGATTTACTATCAATCAATAGAGGCAGGGCGGCGATCTAACCTCCCACTTCGCACAATCGATAAAATAGCCTCAAAACTCGGCTTAAAAGTAATGGATTTGTTTCGTAAACGTAAGCCTGCCATTAGTAAAAAGCTCCGATGCCCTTCTCGTCCACATCGAAAAAAATAATAATAGGATCTTTAGTGTTATTTTTAGTTTTATAAAAATGAATTTTAATAATATGAACATGAATTTAATAAATTTATCGCAAGTTACTTACAGTAAATACGTTATAAATTTATTATCCCTTTAATTGAGAGATATTTAAATAAGAGTTACTAATACTGTCCTCCTTTTCTAGGAAATATTCTCCTCCTGTTTGACATTCCCCTCTGAAAATCGGATGCTATTAGTCTAATTTATGAGTATCCTGCCTACAAATCTCTCCTCCACAGAGGCTAAACGCCTCAGCACCAAAGCCGCTGAAAAATCGACCACCTCCCCGCTCGGAACACTCGGAAGCGGCGATAATGCTCTCCTTATCGAAGAACTTTACGAGCAATGGCGAACCAATCCGGAATCGGTCGATATCACCTGGCGCTCCTTCTTCGAAGGCTTTAGCCTTGGATGCCAAAATGCCCCCCTCCCTGCCACCTCTGCCTCCTCCTCGAAACCCTCGAGCTCCAACTCCTCCAGTGCCACTTCAGATTTTCTCTTCAAACAAGGAAAGATTCACGATCTGCTCTTTGCCTATCGCACCTTGGGACACCATATCTCAAACCTCGATCCTCTCGGATTCAATAAATCAACTCTTCCTGATTTAGATCTTCATAACTTCAAACTCACCGAGGCCGATTTTGATACGACCTTTGATAGCATGACCCTCGCTGGGGGAGGACAGCGCACACTTCGCGATATTTTACGGATCCTCAAAGAGTCCTATTGCGGGAATTTGGCGACAGAGTACATGCATATCCAAGATTTTCAAATTCGTCGCTGGGTTCGCGATCGAATCGAGGCCCCTCAAGCCGATCTCCCCGTCGCTAAAAAGGAACGGATCCTCCATCGCCTCATCGATGCCGAGCAACTCGAACGCTTTCTTCACACTCGATTTGTCGGTCTTAAACGATTTTCTTTAGAGGGGGGAGAGACCCTCATTCCGATGCTCGATGCGATTCTTGAAAGTTGCCAAAAACAGGGCATTTCTCAGATCGTCATGGGAATGGCCCATCGAGGGCGTATCAATGTCATGGCCAATATTCTCGGAAAAGATTTTAAAAAGGTTTTTGCGGAATTCGCCGGCTATTCCATCCCTGAAAATGTGGGAGATGGAGATGTAAAATACCATCTCGGATATGACTCCTCCGTTGTGACCTCCTCCGGAACTCAAGTCGGAGTCTCGCTCGCCCCGAATCCAAGCCACCTCGAAACGGTGAATCCCGTCGTCGAAGGAAAGGCGCGTGCGTGGCAACGGCTCTTGGGGGATACGGAACAAAGAGGTCGCGTGCTCCCGATTTTAATTCACGGGGATGCCGCCTTCATCGGACAAGGAGTCGTCGCCGAGACCTTTAATATGGCTCAGCTCGAAGGCTACCGTACGGGAGGAACGATTCATATCATCGTCAATAATCAAATCGGATTTACCACGATCCCTGAAGACTCCCGCTCCGCTGTTTATTGCACGGCTTTTGGAAAGGCGTTCGGACTTCCGATCTTCCATATTAACGGAGATGATCCCGTCTCTGCGGTTCGTGCCATCGAAATCGCTCTCGATTTTCGTCAAACATTTAAGAAAGATATTATTCTCGATATCTATTGTTATCGCCGCCACGGACATAACGAAGGCGATGAACCAAACTTCACTCAACCGACTCTCTATCAAAGCGTCGACAAACATCCTCTGATTAGCGAAATCTTTCTTCGTGAAATGATTCAAAAAAATCAAATTTCTGAAGAAAAAGTTCACAGTTATAAAAAAAGTTTTGAAGAGCGTCTTACCATCGCTTTAAATCAAACCAAAGCGGATAATAAAGATTTTAAAGTCGCAATAAGACCTCCCCTTCAATGCCCCGATCTTCTTAAGCCGATCAAAACAGCGGTTGCTCCTGAAACAATCCAAAAAATCGGCCTCGCAATCTCGACGCCTCCCACAAATTTTAGCGTTAATCCAAAAATCATTAAATGGCTGGATCAACGCCGCCAGATGACCGAAGGAAAATTGCCCCTCGATTGGTCAATGGCCGAGGCACTCGCTTTTGGCTCTCTGCTCGTTGAACAAATTCCAATCCGTCTCTCGGGTCAAGATTGCCGCCGAGGAACCTTTAGTCAGCGTCACTCGGTCATTTACGATACCACCAACCGTAACTCCTATACCCCGCTGATGAATATTCAGCCGAAACAGGAACGCTACTGTGTCTATAACAGCCCGCTCTCTGAATATGCCGTTCTTGGTTTTGACTACGGCTATTCGATTGATTACCCTGAAATCCTGATTATGTGGGAGGCTCAATTTGGTGATTTCATCAACGGAGCCCAAATCATCATCGATCAATATCTGACCAGTGCAGAGACGAAATGGGGAACAAAATCGAATATCGTTTTACTTCTTCCTCACGGTTATCACGGTCAAGGCCCCGAACACTCCAGTGCTCGATTTGAGCGCTTTCTCCAAGCCTGTGCCGAAGATAATATTTTTGTCGCCAATTGCTCAACCCCGGCTCAGTACTTTCACATTTTACGACGTCAAGCGATTCGTAAAATTAAAAAGCCCCTTATCATCATGACTCCCAAAGGACTGCTCCGGGACAAACGTTGTGTCTCCACGCTGGAGGAGCTATCGAAAGGGGGATTTGAAGAAATCCTTCCCGATCCGATCGTGACAAAAAATGCAAAGCGACTTCTCTTTTGTACCGGCAAGGTCTTCTTTGATCTTCAAGATTACCAAAAAACGAATAACATCACTGATACCGCCCTTATTCGTGTAGAGCAAATGTATCCCCTCCATACCGAAAAACTCAAAGCAATCGCAACACTCCATGCGAAGGCCACTGAATTCATCTGGTGCCAAGAGGAACCGGTCAATATGGGAGCTTGGTTCTTTATGGAACCACGTTTGCGTGCTCTCTTCAAAAAAGAGATCACCTATGTCGGACGCGATGAATCCTCGAGCCCTGCGACTGGATATCATAGTATTCACGAACTCGAACAAGCAGAACTTGTTCAAAAAGCTTTTTCAAAATAAATAATAAATAATAAATAACCCCCCTCTTTAATTGTAATCTCGAAAAAAAGGAAATTGTATGTCACTCGAAGTTAAAGTCCCCCCCGTTGGCGAATCGATCACCTCAGGCGTTCTCGGCGCTTGGCACAAAAAAGAGGGGGAGTACGTCAAAGAGGGAGAGATTCTTTTTGAAGTCGAAACCGATAAAGTAACCTCCGAAGTTTTTGCAGAAAAATCGGGTCAACTCAAACAACTTGTCGCTCAAGGGGCCACCATCGAAATCGGTCAGGTCGTCGCTCAGATCGATACCACGGTGTCCGCCCCTACAGGGGTCGCCGTGGCTCAAACCCCCTCGGTTGCCGTCAGTAATGCGCCTGTCGCTTCTACTCCTTTAAAAAAGAGCGCCCCAGAAACCGCCCCGCTGACTCCAGCCGCTCGTTTTCATGTCGAGGACAAAAAGGTCAATCCCGCCGAGATCTCTGGCACAGGAAAAGGGGGACGAATTACCAAAGGGGATGTCCTCGGTCACACCCCATCCACAACCACCGCCACGACGTCAACTCCAAGTTCAATCAGTAATGGCGGACCTCGCCAAAGCCGCAAACCCCTTTCCCCGATCCGTCGTAAGATCGCTCAACGACTTCTCTCCGCGCAACAAGAGAATGCGATTCTCACGACTTTTAATGAAGTCGATATGTCCTCCGTGATGGCGCTTCGCTCTAAAATCCAAGATCGATTCACCGCAAAACATGGAGTGAAACTCGGCTTCATGTCCTTTTTTGTAAAGGCAGTCACGGCCTCCCTCAAAGAGATCCCCGCGTTAAATTCACGCATCGAAAATGATGAACTCGTCGAAAACCACTACTACGATATTGGCGTCGCCGTCTCCACTGAAAAAGGACTTATGGTTCCGATTATACGCAATACCGATCAACTCTCCTTTGCTGGAATTGAAAAAGCAATCGGTGAATATGCGGTCAAAGCCCGTAATGGAAAAATCACTCTTCCAGATATGGAGGGAGGCTCCTTCACCATTACCAACGGGGGAACTTTCGGCTCACTTCTCTCCACCCCGATTATCAACCCTCCTCAAAGTGGAATTTTAGGAATGCATTCCATTCAAGAACGCCCCGTGGCCATCAATGGTCGCGTTGAAATCCGTCCCATGATGTACCTCGCACTCTCCTACGATCATCGCGTCGTCGATGGCAAAGGAGCGGTCACTTTCTTGGTGCGAATCAAAGAGTTCATCGAGAACCCTGGAATTGCAGTGATGGATCTTTGATAAGATCATTGCAACGCAATCGGTTCTTAAAGCGATCAATCATTTAAATGATATCATTTGCTTTGACGATAAACCATGAGGGGGCTTCGTACGGAGGAGGAATATTTTCTTCAGAAACAAGTATATTGCACTTTATTTGAGTCGCAAATTCAACAACCGCTTTGCGAACCCCAAATCGCCCGAACGGATAATCCCCATCCTCAAAAAAATCATGCCCCCCGATAATTCCTCCGATTTTAACCTTGGGAAACCAACGCACAATATCATCACGTACCGCTTCAAAATGATGTTGCGCATCAATGTAAACAAAGTCTAAAGATCGATCGAGAAACTTCGACGATGCCTCTTCGGAACGTTGACGATGAATTTTCGATCTTTTGCCAAACGGACTCAATTTCGCACAAGCGATCTGATAATGCTGTTCATGAGAGTCGTCTGTTAGATTATGTCCGTCAATATAACGACCGTCAGAAAAATGCATCCAAGGATCTATAGAATGAAGGCAACTCCCGTTCCAATGTTGGAGAATCCATTCTGAAAAAGAGGCCTTAAGAACTCCGATTTCAACCCCCTCACCAATAAGCCCCGATTGATTTAATGTTTTTGGAAAAAGATCACGCGAAGCGATGACAGGAATAATTTGAGGGATAAAAAGTGAACTCATTTACAAAGAGTGTCTTTGCTCATCCTATTTGTCTAGAAATCAAACCAACTCCAAATCCTTACGTAAGGAAGGAATTTAGCCCAATGAGCAGGGGGAGTAAAGTTATTGAATCTCGACCATCAATCGTGAAAGAGTTTATCATTTTTCAGAGAAAAGAGCCCTCTACCAAATTACGGGAACGAGCCCCGATTCGGTGATTGCTCGATCTTTTGTCAACAAAGTTAACCCCTGACTCCGTGCCGTAGCAACAATCACTCGATCAAAAGGATCCCCATGAGAAAGGGGAATTTGCATCGCTTCACTTGCAATGATCGCATCGAGTGGAATAACCGTAAAAGAGGTTTCAATTTTTTTTAAAAAATCGATCGAAGCCAGATCTAAATGGATACGCCGCTTCTCAATTAACATCGAAATCTCTAAAAGTGAAAGGGCAGAAATCGCAAGTTCATGAGAAACCGCTTTGGTCACAATTTTGCGCGCGTAATTTCCTAAGCAAGCATCATCATTTAATGTCCAAAGAATTGCGTGGGTATCCAAAAGATGACTTATCATTCGATCCTCCACTCTGGATCGAGAGTAGTCGGCAAAGTTAAATCAACTCCCTCCAAAATCTGGAAACTCCCTTTCATCGAACCGAGTATTTTTTCTTCAACAGCATGCTCCGACATTAAAACCAAATTCCCTTCACGCGTCTTAATAATGACGCGCCCTCCCTGTAAGGCCGCTTTTTTTGCCTTCGGAAAATCTCTTAACAATCCGCTTACATTAATTTGCATGACAAATAATATGACATATTATAAGAAACTTTCAACCCTTTTAACCCTTGACCCCTCTCCATTTACAGGGATTCTTATTTCTGCATGGCAACTCCTCCTTTTTTTCTCGTCGCAGGACCTTGTGTGATTGAATCTGAATCGCTTCTTTTTGAGGTCGCTGAAAGAATGAAATCGATCACCGATTCCCTCAAAATTCCGTTCTACTTCAAGGCCTCCTTCGATAAAGCGAATCGGACCTCAGGGAAATCGTACCGAGGTCTCGGCCCTGAACAAGGACTTCAACTCCTTGCCAAAATTAAGAAGGAGTTCCAAGTCCCTGTTCTCACCGACATCCATGAAATCGATCACGCCGCGCTTGCTGCAAAATACGTCGATGTGCTGCAAATCCCTGCCTTTCTCTGCCGTCAAACCGATCTTCTTGTTGCCGCCGCTCAAACCGGAAAAATTGTGAACGTCAAAAAAGGCCAATTCTTAGCCCCAGAAGATGTCAATGCGATCGCCGATAAACTCAAAGCCTCTGGCTGTAAAGAGTATTGGATGACGGAACGTGGAACGACCTTCGGCTACCATAATCTCGTCGTCGATATGCGAAGTCTCGCCCAAATGCGTGCCGCCGGCCACCCGGTTGTCTTTGACGCGACGCACTCGGTTCAACGTCCGGGAGGACTCGGTAACGCAACAGGCGGAGATCGAACCATGGCCCCTGTGCTCGCAAGAGCGGCCGTTGCCGTCGGAGTCAATGGTCTTTTCATCGAAACTCATCCCGACCCCGATAAAGCCCTTTCCGATGGTCCCAATATGATTCCTCTTGCCCAGATGGAAGGTCTTCTGCAAAATTTGAAATCGATCCATGAAGCCGCCTCTCCTCAATCTTAAATCTTTACCGCTTAGACTGTTCCTTTGGGGGGCTCTTCTCGGCATGACCCCTTCGCTAGAGGCTCAAATCTCGACGACGATTGGATCGGTAGTCAAAGGGTTCTCTGTCCCTCAGCACAACGAAGCGGGAGAACTCATTTCTAAAATTGCGGGAACCCAAGCAAACACCGTCAGCCCCAATCGTGCGATCATCAAAGAATTAGTCATGGAGTTTTACAACAAGGGGGAGGTCACCATGAAGGTCACCTCGCCGAAATGCGACTATTGGTTTCTTCAAAGTCGTCTCAACACTCGAGATGGGGTCACTATCGAGCGAGATAATATGATTATCACCGCTCAAAATTTTCAATGGGAGGAAAAATCAAAAAAAGGAGTCCTTCAAAAAAATGTCTCCGTGGTTCTCAAGGACTTTAATCTCTCTAAAGAAACACTCACACTCCCTACCACCCCACTTTCTGCAACAACCAATCCTCCTGAGCTCCCGAACAGTCTTACTCCCAAAAAAGAATCCGAGCCCCCTTTAAAAATCGACCTTAACTCCACTCCCCCCAATTCTTCAACCCCCCCAGAAAATCCTACCCCATGAAAAACCTGCAATCACTGATCCTCCTCTCTTTAATCCTCAGTTTCTCCCCTCTTTTCTCTGCCGATAAGGAAAAAGAAAAACCGGAAACTCAAACAACGGTGACCTCCGAACAATTTAAACTCGATATTAGCCGTCACGAGGGACTGTTTATCGGTAATGTTATCTTAACCGCCCCAGGACTCAAACTTCGAGCCCCTGAAATGACCGTTATATTCAGTGAAAAAGATAATAAAATCGAACGCCTCATTGCCAAAGGGGGAGTCGAAATCGAACAGCCAGAAAAAACGGCGAAGGCCACCCAAGTCGATTACATTGTGGCCGAAGATAAAATCATCCTCTCAGGAAGCCCCGAAGTGAACCAAAATAAAAATAAAATCACCGGCAATACGATTACTATTTATCGAAAAGAAAATCGAATGGATATCGATGGCCGGAGCAAAGTCCTTATTTTTGAAGACTTAAATTCTGATAAAAAGAAATAATAAATCGGACAAAGAACGAAACGAAACATTCGATTGATTAAGCTGGTCGAGCCGATCTAAACTTTCATCGCACTCCGATTTATGAATTTTAAAAACAAAACTCCTTTTATATTTTTTATAAGAATGAGGGTCTGTGTCCTCTGATCTCCTTCACGCTCATGGACTCGTTAAAACTTACGGGGAACGCTCCGTGGTTAAAGGGGTAGAAATCATCGTTCATCCCGGAGAGATTGTCGGACTCCTCGGCCCCAACGGCGCCGGAAAAACGACTACTTTTTACATGATCACCGGACTCATCCCTCCGACTGAGGGGGAGATCCTCTTTCAAGGACATAACGTCACCTCGATGCCGATGTATCGTCGTGCACGAATGGGAATCGGCTATCTTCCTCAAGAAGAATCGATTTTCCGTAAAATGACCGTCGAAGAAAACCTTCTCGCTATTTTTGAGATGCTCGAATTAAGCGAAGAGGAACGAGAGGAGCGTTGTAATGATCTCATTCTCGACTTCGGTCTGCATGAAGTTCGAAAAAACATTTCGATGACCCTCTCCGGCGGAGAAAAACGCCGACTCACCATTGCACGAGCCCTTGTCACCATGCCCTCTCTCCTCCTCCTCGATGAACCCTTTAGCGGCGTTGACCCCCTCGCCGTTCATGATATTCAACAAATTATTTTGATGCTCCGTCAGCGAGGATTGGGGATTCTCATCACCGACCATAATGTCCGCGAAACCTTAAGCGTTGTCGATCGGGCTTATATCATTTGTGAAGGCAAAGTTGAAACCGCCGGAACGAGCGACTTCCTGATCAATGACCCCGTGGCTCAAGAACTCTATCTCGGCCCCCGTTTTAGTATGTAAGCCCTGACTATGTGTGAGGCATTGGTGTCCAAACAAAATACCTTAAATACATTGTCACGCGCACTCCCTGCGCAAAGCGCAATACCAAAAGGAAAAGAAGTTGGAGAGCCGAGGGTCGGCAACTAGAAACGGGGGTGAGCAGGGGTTTCGTATCGACGCCTCCTCCCTATTTTTAAATAGCCTAACTTCCTGAAAAAATTCCCGTATTTTTTGGATGCTACCTATGAAAATCGTATTTTTGGCATTTAAAATGTAGTAAGTAAAATGTATTTATTTTTCTTTACATGTATATGTAATTTTGATTTATATCGTAGTACATGTTTTTATCCTCTACGAAATCAACTAAAAAAGGAAAAGTCTACGTCTCTTGGCTTGTTCGAGAGTCCTACCGCACGGCGGAAGGTCCTCGATCTCGAACGGTCTGTAATTTGACGGGACTTCCTGATTCTATACGGGAGCTTGTGGCTGAGGCCCTTAAGGGAAAAACTTTTGTGGAAAGCGGGAAGGTTAAAATCGATTCCGCATTGGACTTTGGCGGGTTGGCGGTTTTAAGGGATGCTTGGGATCGCTTTGATTTGGATCGGATCTTAGGGCAGATCGATTCCCGTAGCCGAGGTCTTTTACAGGCGATGATTTTTTCTCGAATCTTATTTCCGTGCGCAAAGCAGGATCTTTTTCATCAAGCGCAAGGAACCCTTCTAGCTCAGGCGTGCGGACTTCCCGCAGCGGAGGTTTTTCAAGAAGACTCTCTTTACGCCGCCATGGATCAACTCAATGGTCAATGGGTGGGGATTGAAAAAGGACTTTTTAAACAAGCCTTTCCTAAATCCGTAACGATTGCTCTCTATGATTTAACGAGTGTTTATTTTGAAGGAAAAGGACCGGATTCACTCGCCCGTTATGGCTATAGTCGAGATCATCGAGGGGATCGACATCAGATGGTCTTATCGGTAGTGACGGATCGAGAAGGAGTTCCCTTGCATGTCGAGGTTTTACGAGGCAATCGGGCGGATAATAAAACTCTTCAAGGGATTTTAACGACGTTGCGTCGACGGTTTGGGATTGAAGAGGCGACCTTTGCTTTTGATGGGGGCATGAGCAGCAAGATTAACTTACAAGCGATGGAGGAGGCAGGGCTTGAGTATGTAACCCGCTTGAGTAGCAGCTCTCTGCAATCGCTGCTTAAGGAACTTCCCCAAGAGAATCAAATTGAGTTGGGAGATCGAACTAAACTCATGGAGATTGAACACGAAGGAAAGCGCTACGTGCTGGCGGGCGGAGATTGGCGCAGGCAAAGAGATTTAGAGCGTCGAGAGACTCGAATTAAAAAAGCTAAAGAGGCCCTTGAAAAGCTCGCAAAAGCCCAACGTAAAAACGTTGATCCTCAAAAGCTTGCCTCTCAAACGGGACGGCTTTTGGAGAGACTCAAAGCCCATCGCTACTTTGTTTATAAGGTCAATGATCAGGGAATCTTGGAATGGTCACTTAAAGATCAAGAGGTGGAGAAAGAAGCCCAGATTGATGGATGGTATTTACTGCATACCAATCTCACGATTGAAAAGGCGGATTCAACAACCGTTTTCAAGCACTACCGAAACCTCCTTGATGTTGAGGAGGCTTTTTGCCAAATCAAAAGCTATATGGAGGTTCGTCCCGTTTATCACTATCGTGATGACCGAGTGCGAAATCATGTTCGAATTTGCTTCATTGCTTACTGGCTCAGCGCACGACTCGGTCGTGAGTGGAGCCTCCAAGGGGAAAAAGCAGAAGTTCCTCGCATCCTGCGAGAACTTCAGACCATCCGTGTCGGATTTTTAAAGGTCAATAAAGCGACACTCCCTCCTCAGATCACTCAAATCCCTGAACACCTTGAAAAGTTAATCGAGAAACTAAAAATCCATAAACTCTTTAGCTCACCCCCAAGCTGGATCGCTCCTGTAGGCAGAAAGCTCTAAGCCAAAAAACCTGTTTTCATAGGTAATATCCAAAAAATTCGAGAATTTTTTCAGGAAGTTAGGATAGTTCTCGAAAACGAGCTTTCGATCCCTTTTTAAAAATAGGGAACTATCGCTTACGCTCTTGGAGTCAGAACTCCCCCTTCCTTCATACAAAAACAATCGGAGAATTTCTCACGGAGAGGATCGTGAGCTCTTTCCGAGGAGAGGTGAAACCGATCCCCTCCAGAGAAACTCGATCGTTTTTTGAAAATCCTTTTTTCAAAAAAACGGGAGAGATTCTCTGGAGGCGGCAGCCGACGAAGGAGACGCCGAAAGGAATAAGCTCACGATCTTCTCCCTCTCTGACGTTGCGACGGCTTGTCTCGCCGTCTTGTCCGCCGTAGCCTTTGCGAAGGTGGAAGTGCTTGGACGTAGGAGGAAGCGGCGTTGTGTGAGAACTGCTTTAGGATTTCAATCCCCCTCTTCGATTTTCCCTCTCAAATCCAAAGTTGTTTTGGACGGTAGTGGTGTGAGGAACCGATTTTATCAGTAAAGCATGTCACCAAAATGGTGAAAGAGAAATGGAGCGCCGAAGCGGCATGGATCTGGGGTGGAATCGAAACAAGAACTCTATTTGACCAACGACGTTCAACTGACACTCTTGAGGAATGACAATTACCGATCAAGAATTTGTCGATCTTCCTACCTCACGTGGACCCATGCGTTGCGCAATCGTTCGCCCCGTCGGAGATAAAAAATACCCTGGGATCATCCTCTTTTCAGAAATATTTCAAATTACTGCCCCCATTCGACGCACCGCGGCTCAAATTGCGGGACAGGGATACCTCGTTATCATTCCAGAGGTTTATCATGAGTTTCTCCCTCTCGGAACTGTTCTGAGTTATGATCAAGCAGGAGCAGATCAAGGAAATGAACTCAAAATAAGCAAGGAACTTTCAAGCTACGACGAAGACTCCAAGGTCTGTATTGATTACCTTCGAAAGCATCCGCAGTGCACTGGGAAAATCGGCTCCATGGGAATGTGCCTCGGAGGTCATCTCTCCTTCCGTTGTGCAATGAATCCCGAAATTCTTGCGGCGGTCTGTTTCTACGCAACTGATATTCATAAAAGGACCCTAGGCAAAGGAATGAACGATAACAGCCTCGATCGAATTCCTCATATTTCAGGTGAACTTCTCATGATTTGGGGACGCCAAGACCCTCATATCCCTCAGGAGGGACGACAAATCATTCATCAAGCACTCCTCGACGCTCAATCGAATTTCCAATGGCTCGAATTCAATGGGGCCCATGCCTTCATTCGAGACGAAGGCCCCCGCTATAATCCTGCTCTTGCAGGGCTTTGTTATCAGCACGTTTTTGAATTATTTAAGCGTCAACTCAGTCACTGATACCCCGTAAGGTCCCCAGCAAATCCGATAGTGAACACAAAAAGAGTTCCCGGCATCAGAGACTCTTGAGCTGATTTTAAACCAACACACTCAACCCCTCAAACCCCTTTTTCTTATAATGGATCCAGGGAATTCCTGTAAAACAAAAAACCCCCGTTTGCTTTAGGCAAACGGGGGTTATAGAATCTGGCGACGACCTACTCTCGCGCAACCTATAGAAGCACTACCATCGGCGATATCGCGTTTCACTTCCGTGTTCGGGATGGGAACGGGTGGGGCCACAACTCTATTATCACCAGAAAATCAGTGCCCTGTTTGGCACAAACGTTCTGACGAAAACCGTTATGACGCGATTTAGATTCTAGATTATAAAGAACAATTTATTCTCTGAAAACTATAGGATCAATTTTTTCAAAATACAACTTGAATAAGCTTCGTAATTTTAAACTGGTCACCCGCAAGCGGATGACACGATTAAAATTGAAATATCAAGCCGATCAGATAATTAGTATCGCTCGACTTAAATCATTACTGATCTTACATCCGCGACCTATCAACGAGGTAGTCTACCTCGATCTTAATTGGGATATCTTATCTTGGGATAGGCTTGGCGCTTAGATGCTTTCAGCGCTTATCCTTTCCGTACATAGCTACCCGGCGCTGCTCTTGATAGAACAACCGGAACACCAGAGGTACGTCATTCCCGGTCCTCTCGTACTAAGGAATGAACCCCTCAAATATCCTGCGCCCACAGTGGATAAGGACCGAACTGTCTCACGACGTTCTGAACCCAGCTCGCGTACCACTTTAACCGGCGAACAGCCGGACCCTTGGGACCTTCTCCAGCCCCAGGATGTGATGAGCCGACATCGAGGTGCCAAACCGAGCCGTCGATATGAACTCTTGGGCTCGATCAGCCTGTTATCCCCGGCGTACCTTTTGTCCGTTGAGCGATGGCGATTCCACATTCTACCACCGGATCACTTGGACCTACTTTCGTATCTGCTCGACGTGTGTGTCTCGCAGTTAAGCAACCTTCTACCCATACGCTCGACGCACCAGTGCCAACGGTGCTGAGGTTACCATAGCGCTCCTCCGTTACAATTTTGGAGGAAACCGCCCCAGTCAAACTGACCGGCAGCCATTGTCCCTTCTCCAGATAATGGATAAAGGTTAGATTCTTCAAGGTAATAAGGTGGTGTTTCATCGGCGACTCAGCCAACCCCGAAAGATTAGCTTCAACGTCTCCCACTTACGCTAAGTAATTACATTAAAAAAACAGTGACAGCTTACAGTAAAGGTGCACGGGGTCTTTCCGTCCTACTGCAGGAAGGCGGCATCTTCACCGCCACTACAACTTCGCTGAGCTTCTCTTTGAGACAGTCGCAAACTCGTTACACGATTCGTGCAGGTCGGAACTTACCCGACAAGGAATTTCGCTACCTTAGGACCGTTATAGTTACGGCCGACATTCACTGGGACTTACGCTCAAAGCTTCGATCATATTGCTATAATCTGACCTCTTACGGTAATCTTCCAGCATTGGTCACGTGTCACACCCTATACGTCGTCTTCACGACTTAGCAGAGTGCTGTGTTTTTGTTAAACAGTCGGTTTGCGCAATTTTCTGCGCCCTCTTGCGAGGGACCCCTTCTTCCGAAGTTACGGGGTTAATTTGCCGAGTTCCTTAAAGAGATTTCACTCACGCGCCTTAGTCTATTCGACTCACCCACCTGTGTCGGATTACGGTACGGGCACCTTAGTATACACATAGACTTTTCTCGGCACAAAATTCAATCGAACCAATCAGGATTGCTCCCTCATGTAGGTGTAATCAAAAACCCTTCGATCTCCTTTCATGCGTCCTCTATGTTAAAATGTCGGTGGTGTAGGAATATTGAACCTACTTGTCATCGCTTACGCCCTTCGGCCTCAGCTTAGATCCCGACTAACCCCGGGCGGACGAACCTTCCCCGGGAAACCTTAGGTTTACGGCGGACAAGAATTTAACTTGTCTTATCGCTACTCATGTCTGCATCCTCACTTCCAAGCGCTCCACGGTTGGTTTCCCTCCCGCTTCGCAGCACTAAGAACGCTCCTCTACCACACTACAAGTCCGAGGACTCGTAGGATCCGTAGCTTCGGTATATAACTTATCGCCAATCATTTTCGGCGCTGAATTTCTCGATGAGTCAGCTATTACGCTTTGTTTAAATGATGGCTGCCTCTAAGCCAACATCCTCACTGTTTTAGAAATTCAACATCCTTTCCACTTAGCTATATTTAGGCACCTTAGCTGACGATCTGGGTTGTTTCCCTCTCGACAATGAAGCTTATCCCTCACTGTCTGACTCCCGTGCTCTACTCTTAAGAATTCGGAGTTTGATTGGATTCGGTACCCGGGTGTGGGCCCTAGTCCATCCAGTGCTCTACCTCTTAAAATCAACACACGAGGCTAGCCCTCAAGCTATTTCGAGGAGAACCAGCTATCAGGGGGTTTGATTAGTCTTTCGCTCCTACTCTCAGTTCATCACAGAAGTTTTCAACCTTCACGTGTTCGGTCCTCCACTATCGGTTAAGATAGCTTCAACCTGACCAAGAGTAGATCACCTCCCCTTCGGGTCTACTACCAGCGGCTAAACGCTCTTTTAAAACTCGCTTTCGCTACGCCTTCACGTCAGAGACGTTTCGACTTGCCACTGACAGTAACTCGCAGACTCATTAAGCAAAAGGCACGCCATCACCCTTTCGGGCTCTGACACCTTGACAGTGCATGATTGCAGGTTCTATTTCACTCCGCTCACAGCGGTTCTTTTCACCTTTCCCTCGCGGTACTAGTCCACTATCGGTCACACTCTTGTATTTAGCCTTATGCCGTGGTCGGCACAAATTCACGCGAAGTTTCACGTGCATCGCGTTACTCAGGAACTCACTAGACTCTCTCAGGTTTTCATCCACAGGCCTCTCACCTTCTTTGGGGCGATTTTCCAACCGCTTAAATTAACCTTTGAGAATGTCATATCGTGGTCCTATAACCCCAGATGGTAAACCACCTGGTTTGGGCTGTTCCGCTTTCGCTCGCCACTACTTACGGAATCACTTTCGTTTTCTATTCCTCCGCTTACTAAGATGTTTCACTTCAGCGGGTATCGCACTTATGAGCTATGTATTCACTCATACGTTACACAAGATTAATTGTGTAGGGTTACCCCATTCGGAGATCCTCGGATTAACACGTGCTTACCGTTTCCCGAGGCTTATCGCAGTTTGCCACGTCCTTCATCGCCATAGTGTGCCAGGGCATTCATCATGCACTTTTTTTATCTTGATATGAAATCAACTTATTCTCTCATTAAAACGCCATTCTCATGGAGTTCAACGTTGTTGTATTCTTGCAGTCATTTCCGAAGAAATGACTCTCTTACTGATCCTATAGTTTTCAAAGAACAAGTCCGATATGAAATCGGACAAAAAATGGTGGGCCTGACTGGGCTCGAACCAGTGACCCTGCGCTTATCAAGCGCATGCTCTAACCAACTGAGCTACAGGCCCCGATTCAGCTTTAGTCACCAGCTGCTTACTTTCAGCATGATACTGATCGCCGGCAGCTAGAAGCCGATAAATTAACTTGGCAATTTCTATTTGATGGTGGAGGCATGGGGAGTCGAACCCCAGACCTATAGCTTGCAAAGCTACCGCTCTACCAACTGAGCTATGCCCCCCAAGAGGTCAGGGATAGGAAACCTATCTCCAAATTTATCAAACAACAAACAAACTGAATTGTGCGTAACGTCAGTCCACTCTTTCATCTTTCGATGAGAAAAGGTTCACACATGAAACTCTTACGAGTTTTTTAGTGTTCGACCTTGGACTCGAACTCCGAGATAACTACAAGAATTATTTCGAAGGAATCCATACTCCTTAGAAAGGAGGTGATCCAGCCGCAGGTTCCCCTACGGCTACCTTGTTACGACTTCATCCCAATTACCGGTCATACCTTAGGCAGCTGCCTCATTGCTGTTAGCGCGCTGGCTTCGGGTACAACAAGCTTTCATGATGTGACGGGCGGTGTGTACAAGGCCCGGGAACGTATTCACGGCGCCAAATGCTGATGCGCCATTACTAGCGATTCCAACTTCATGTAGGCGAGTTGCAGCCTACAATCTGAACTGGGGCGAGTTTTTGGGATTTGCTCCACCTTGCGGTCTTGCGTCCTTCTGTACTCGCCATTGTAGTACGTGTGCAGCCCTGGACATAAGGGCCATCCTGACTTGACGTCGTCCCCACCTTCCTCCCCGTTAAACAGGGCAGTCTGACTATAGATCCCTTGCGGGCAAATAACCATGAGGGTTGCGCTCGTTGCGGGACTTAACCCAACATCTCACGACACGAGCTGACGACAGCCATGCAGCACCTGTGTACGCTGGTATTGCTACCTCGTTACTCTTTCAAGCTTCTACTACGCACATGTCAAACCCAGGTAAGGTTCTTCGCGTTGCATCGAATTAAGCCACATACTCCACCGCTTGTGCGGGCCCCCGTCAATTTCTTTGAGTTTTAATCTTGCGATCGTACTCCTCAGGCGGTGCATTTAATGAGTTATCGTCGGCACAGAAGGGGTCGAATCCTCCTACACCTAATGCACACCGTTTACGGCCAGGACTACCGGGGTATCTAATCCCGTTTGCTACCCTGGCTTTCGTGTTTCAGAGTCAGGAGCTATCCAGTAAGCCGCCTTCGCCGCTGGTGTTCCTCTTGATATCTACGCATTTCACCGCTACACCAAGAATTCCGCTTACCTCTCTAGTCCTCTAGCACAACAGTATCCAACGCAGTTCCACCGTTGAGCGGTGGGATTTCACGCCAGACTTATCATACCTCCTACACACCCTTTACGCCCAGTGAATCCGAATAACGCTCGGGACCTCTGTATTACCGCGGCTGCTGGCACAGAGTTAGCCGTCCCTTCCTCTCCACATACGATCCTTTTTTCACTTTATTAGAATGAAAACATTGCTCTGTGGTGACAGGAGTTTACGACCCGAAGGCCTTCATCCTCCACGCGGCGTCGCTCCTTCAGGGTTTCCCCCATTGAGAAAAATTCTCGACTGCTGCCACCCGTAGGTGTCTGGACCGTGTCTCAGTTCCAGTGTGGCTGGTCGTCCTCTCAGACCAGCTACCCGTCATAACCTTGGTGAGCCATTACCTCACCAACTAGTTGATAGGACGCGAGCTCCTCAAGAA
>CAMCYL010000059.1 GCA_945883905.1 Akkermansia muciniphila
GGCTGCCCGCCGAAGCTCAGGCGAAGGAGGGCTTTTTTTCTTATGTATTATGTTTATCAAATTCAGTCCATTTGTAATTCAGATCAAAAATATACTGGATTTACCACAGATCTTAAATCTCGATTAAAAACCCACAATGAAGGACGCTGCCCTCATACTTCTAAGTTTATTCCTTGGAAAATAATTAACTATTTTTGTTTTTCAGAGGAATCAAAAGCAAAAAAGTTTGAGCTTTACCTTAAATCAGGTTCTGGACGAGCATTCGCCCTCTAAGCACTTTTAAAAACTTCGCCAAGGCTACGGCTGGCTGCGCCGCAGACAGAGGGAGACTTACGAAGGCTGCCCGCCGAAGCTCAGGCGAAGGAGGGCGCCGCAGACAGACGGAGACTTACGAAGTTTTCTTTCATCTCGACGAACCGATACTTTTTCGCTTTTGTATAACCTCTTGTGAACTGGACCTCTCCCGAACTACGTCAAAACTTTATCTATCGAGCCTTGATCTGCTTAGGTTTTGGGCTTCTCTGTGCGGTTTTGATCCTTTTCTCATTTTTCCAAAAAATAGATACCTTGCTCGTTGATCAAATGATCCTTCTCAGGAATGGAATCCATACCCCCTCTCCCTCTGAAAATCTAGTCACAGTGACCGTCGATCAAGCCGCAATCACTCCTGGAACTTCTGTGTTTGCCTCGGAATGGAATCAAGGAGGATGGTTGACTCGAAATAATTGGATTGTGAGTCTTGATCTCGTTAAAAATTATCATAAACCACGGGTCATTGCCCTCGATGTTGGACTCAGTGAGTCGCCGACTTTAACCATGACCTCCCCTCACCCGATGATTCCTGCGGATTCCTTTGAACGCGTACAACGTCTTCAAGAGCTCATTCAAAACGGCAATCTCGACCTGCAAAAAAAGTTTTGGGAACTCGCTGAAAAACGGCAACTCGGCATGGAGGCCCCTCTTCCCGTCCTCGGAGTCGATCTGATTCCTAATGGTCGGATCGAACGCCCCATCACTCAGGCGGCCGCCCGTGATCTCCTTTTGAAAACCGTGATTCAATCCTGTAAAATTCCTGAAGGCTGTGTTCATGGTAAATTTAAATCCACTCCCCTCTCCTTAGATAAGATCGAAATGCGCCTCCCCCCCCAAGAGATTCTCGCCGCCCCTCTCTTAATCGGTTTTAACATCCCCAATGAAGATCCCGAAAAAATCCCCCTCTTAATTCCGATCTCCATGCAACAAAACTCCGAACAACTGGTTTATGTCCCGACCTTTATCTTCGTCACTTTTTTAGCCTCTAAGGATATCTCCATCCGCGGAATCGCCCCCTTCGGGTCCGGCTCCCCCTCTCTTCAGATCGTTCCGGGGCGTTATATTCAGATTCAAAAGGGATCGGAGATTATTGAGATCCCGATCGATAACACGGGGTCCATCAGAATTAATCCGCGCCGCTCTTTGTCAGAGGTCGCCCCCACTCCCTTTACCTCTTTTATTGAAGATGGGCTCATTGCCTCACAAAGACTTTCCGAAGGACGGCTCAGTAATCTTCAAAATAAAACAATATTTGTTACTCGAACTTATAACCGTGAAGAAATGGAAAAAGCAGAAATGACTTGGACGGCTTTAGAGATGTTATATCGACAGGATTTTCTTAAAAAACTGGATCCCTTTTTTCAGGGAATGATCTGTATCTGTATCAGTCTCGTTGCACTTTTCTTTTGTACGGCAATTCCCGATCACTGGCATAAACTCGGTTTTATTGTACTCGCAATCATCTACCTCGATGCTGTGATTATTCTCTTTTGGAGTGCCGGTCTCCTGCTTCCGTTTTTACTTCCTCTTTTGATGATCTTGATCATTGAACGCCTCACTGCGACTCCCAAAGAGGCCGGATACACGATTCCTGAAACACCGATGAAAGATTAAGCAAAGGTACGAATCACTCCGACAAGGACCCCCTGAACAGATAAGGTCTCGATCGGTTCCAAGTCAGGATAAAGAGGATTTTCCGCTTTTAAAAAATAACGAGATCCCTTCTTAATGAGTCGCTTCAAGGTATTTTCGCCATCCATCAAGGCGGCGACAATATCCCCGACTTTCGCCTCTTTTTTCTCTAAAATAACAATGTCTCCGGATAAAATCCCCGCCCCGATCATACTCTCCCCCCGAACCCGAACCGCAAAGGCCTTCTCCGTTGAACGAATTCCTAATGAGGCCGGTGAAAGATCCAACATCTCATCCGGCTCTGCGCCGAGAGGATCGGTCAATCCGGCCGGAATCCCTGAGAAAAGCGGTATTTGAATTAATCGATCCTGCTTGATCACTTTCGGTTTCGGCTGTTCTGCAAGAAAGATCCCTCGCGCTTTTGTATGACGAATTACTTTTTTTGCCTCCTCTAATTTCTCTAAGAAATAGGTAACGGCTCGAGGACTTTTAAATTTACAATGAGCCTGAATCTCACGAACGGTAGGAGGACGGGAGTTCCCCTCTTGATAGTTTTCAATGAAATCAAGGATCATTTGTTGACGATGAATAGATGAAGGGCGCATATTTTTTTATGATTCATTTGGATAATATTATTCTTTTGGATAACGGTCAACTCTAAAATTTTGAAATGCTGAAATTTAAAATCGTCATTCGAAATTTTCAAGCTACTTCTATCCCCTTATGAGTGAAGAGACCAGTGAACTGTTACAATTACGGCGCGATAAGATTCAAACGTGGAAGGAATTAGGGGTTGATCCCTTCGGTAAATCTTTTGAGAAGGTCGAAACCAGTGCCTCAATTGCAGCCGGCTATGAGGAAGAGAAAACGGTTCGTGCGGCCGGTCGACTTGTCGCACTCCGAGATATGGGTAAAAGTCTCTTTGGTCATCTTCTCGATGCCTCTGGACGCATCCAAATCTATGCGAAAAAAGAGACGCTGGGGGACTCCTTTGATCACTTTAAACGCTTTGATCTCGGTGATTTTATCGGCGTTGAAGGAACACTTTTTACCTCAAAATCAGGGGAGAAAACAATTCGCGTCACGCAGGTTGAAATGTTAAGTAAAGCCCTCCGACCGATGCCAGGAAAGTGGCACGGGCTTTCGGATGTCGAACAACGCTATCGCCAACGTTATCTCGATCTCATGAGTAATCCTGTGGTTCGACGCACTTTGACTCAGCGGAGTCAGGTCGTCCGTGAAATTCGCACTTTTTTAGAAAACAAAGGATTTATGGAGGTCGAGACACCGATGATGCAGTCGATCCCCGGAGGAGCCGCCGCCCAACCGTTCGTCACCCATCATAACGCCTTGAATATCGATCTCTATATGCGTATTGCCCCTGAACTTTATTTAAAACGACTTTTAGTCGGTGGATTTGATAAGGTATTTGAAGTGAATCGCAATTTTCGTAACGAAGGAATTTCGCGTAAGCATAATCCTGAATTCACGATGTTAGAATGTTATTGGGCCTATGCTGATTTTGAAAAGATGGCCGATCTCGTTGAGGAACTAATTACGACCGTTGCCCAAAAAGTGATCGGTTCCCTGCGTGTCGGTGCCCCTTTAGATATGGAAACGAGTTGGAATCAAGAGGAGGTCAAAGGAGAACCTCGAATTGATCTCACTCGTCCATGGCCTCGTAAACGTTATCACGACTGTATTAAAGAGGTCGCAGGGAGCGACTGGTTTGAGCTGACTCCGGATCGACGTCGGGAAAAAGCAAAATCGCTCGGATTAGAAATCTCTCCCGTCATGGAGGATTTTGAAATCACCAATCAAATCTTTGAAAAATTAGTCGAAGCCAAAACGATCAATCCACTTTTCGTGACACATCTTCCCAAAGAGCTTGTTCCGTTAGCAAAACAAAATGTTCAAGATCCCAATGTGGTGGATGTCTTTGAATTGATTATCAACGGCCAAGAGATCGCACCGGGTTACAGCGAACTGAACGATCCGATTGTTCAACGGGAACGTCTTGAGCATCAAGCCGGTGAAGAGACCCAAAAATTAGATGAGGATTTCCTCCTTGCCTTAGAACATGGAATGCCTCCTGCGGGGGGGATTGGACTGGGGATCGATCGACTCGTCATGTTATTAACCGGTGCAGAATCGATTCGAGATGTGATCCTTTTCCCTTTGATGCGACCGAAGGACTAATTCGATGAATGAAAATCTCGGTACTAAAGTCAAAAGAGAACCCAAAGATCCTTTCCCCCTTGGAACTTCAAATGCCTTTTATTTTCAGTATTTTAATACCACCTCTTTTTCAACCATCGTTGGCGTTCCGACGATCCTCTTTTTTAAGGAGCTGGGAGCCAGTGCCACAATTCTAGGGGTAGTCGGTTCCTTGGCTCCATTTTTAATTATTCTCCAGATTCCGGCCTCACGGCATGTCGAGCTCGTCGGCTACAAACGCTTTGTTTTGAGTGGATGGTTTTTACGGACAATATTCAGCTTTGGTTTAGCCCTTGCGGCCTTTATTCCCGCCATCGACAACACCACTCGAATGATTTTAGCGATTTTTTTTCTCATCGGTTATAATATTTTAAGAGGAATCTCGACCTGTGGTTTTATGCCTTGGATGACCCAACTCATCCCTGAAAAAGTAAGAGGACGATTTCTCGCAACCGATCAAATTACCGGATCGATCGCCTCCCTTGTCACCACGCTCCTTATTTCTTGGTGGTTAAACCATCACTCGGGAAGTCTCGGATTTGCCTGTGTTTTCTTTTATGCCTCAATCGCAGGATTGATGAGTCTGCGGTTTTTAAAAAAAATCCCCGATGTTCCCGTCCCTCCCGACTCTCGAAGTACCGAGCCTATTCCATGGAAGGAGCTCCTTGCTTTTCAACCCTTTATTAAAATTATTACGATGAATGTGATCTTCTTTGTTGCAATAGCGGGAGGGGGACTCTTTTGGGTTCCCCTGGTTCGCGATCAATTTCACAAAGATTCCTCTTTTGTTCTGAATATGGCTGCTGTGGGAGCCTTTTTTGGCATCATCATACAATTTCTCGCTAGCCGTCTTATCGATCGTGCGGGAAGTAAACCCCCGCTTAGTTTTGGAATCCTGATGGCGGCATTCCACTTCTTTCTCTGGTCAATGTTGGCCGCAGAGGTTCTCCCTTTTAATTACTGGAGCCTCTTTTTTATTCAACTCACCGCTGGCCTCAGTTTTCCTCTTTTCAATTTAGCCAACACCCGACTCGTGATGGCAACGGTTCCAGTCATGGCGCGAAGTCATTACTTTGCTGTGTATAGCGTCGCGTTGAATTTAACCTTAGGAATTTTTCCGTGGATCTGGGGAATCGGTGTCGATTATTTACAAGGGTGGCATCAAGTTTCTTGGAATCTCTGGCATTGGAACGCTTACAGTTTTTTCTTTCTGATCGTCGTTTCGATTACAATCGCTTCTTGGTTTTTGTTGCTCCGGATCGAAGAACCGAAGTCAATGAGCACCGAAGAATTCATTCGACAGCTTCTTGTGAAAACTCCGAAACGAGCAATCACTCGACTTCTCAATCGGAGGATCTCATTTTGAATCCTCTTCTTCAAAATCAATTTCTACCAGCCGTAGGACGAATTATTCTGATGCTCCTAGGCTCCTCCTTGAAATGGAAAATTGAAGATCCTCATGCAACCTTAACTCGCCTCGATTCTAAACCTTATCTGGTTACATTTTGGCATAATCGAATTTTATTAATTCCCTATATCTACTCCCAACTTTTTCCCAATCGTAAGGCAACGACCCTCATCAGTCCGAGTCGCGATGGACAGTGGATTACCTCGATCATTGAACAGTTCGGCTTTAGTGCGATTCGGGGATCAAGCTCAAAAAAAGCGATCGTCGCCTATCGAGAACTTCTTGCAGAAATTAAAAAAGGGAATTCCGATATCGGGATCACACCCGATGGACCTCGAGGTCCGATTTATGTGGCGCAACAAGGGGTGTTTCGACTCAGTCAACAGACAGGAAGACCGATTCTCCCTCTCACCTATCATATACGTCATAAATATGAACTCAAAAGCTGGGATCGATTTCAAATTCCGCTTCCTCTCTCAGAAATTACCTTAGTCATTGGCGAGCCTCGCGTGATCTCTGCCGAACTCACCGAGGAGCAATTCCAAAAAGAGATTGAGTCTTTGCAGAATGCCCTTGGAAAGTAATCGATTTCAGTATTGAATAGCCGGAATCAATTGAAGAGAAATGGATTCAGCGCCTTTATCCCCCCTAAACCAAGATGACCAAGATCATCGAGAAAAAAACTCGCCCGATTCATCGAAGCAAGCCCCTCCCAATTCTTCAATGACGATCTTAAAAAATCAGGCTTCACACTGGAAATGGATTTTACCGCTATTGGCCCTTTTCCTATTGGGAACAATTCTTTTCTTTCTTAAAGAAAATCGATTTCTAAATCGTTTCCCTTTTTTTCAACCCACGATCGGCCTCGAAACCGAATCGGCAAGGCTCTGGGTTCACTACGCAACACTTCAACATCATCTCGGAGAATTTCCCGAAGCGATAGCCGCCTATCAGCAAGCCTGTACATTAGATCCCAACCTCTATGAAGCATGGTGGAATCTCTCTCAAATCTACAGCGCAACTCATCAGCCCCAAGAGCAACTCAATGCCCTTCAACAAGCGGTTCGATCTCGCCCAGAATCCCCTGAGGCCTGGGGCGCCCTCACCAAACTCTACCGAGAGTTGAATCAAGAACAAGAGGCGGCGCTTTCACGTACTCAAGAAGCGATCGCTCAACACGAAATGACAAAAGAGGAGGAGTTTGAACAAATCACCTTTGAGAATCCGTCCAATGTTCAATCGTGGCTTCAATGGGGGATGAGTCGAGTGATCTATCGTTTCGTTCAACCGAACAGCTACGATCCTAAAACCGCCGGAATTTTTCAAAAGGCCGTTGAAAATAACCCTCTCAATCCTTGGCTATCGACCCATCTCGGTCTTTCCATGATTAAAAAGAGAAACGAAATCCCTGGTTCCCCCTTTTTAGTTGAGGTCGAAGTCCCTAACCTTATTCCCTTTCAAAAAAGTGCCGAACTCCTTCCTCGAGATCCGACCGTGTTCTTCCTCCTTGGGCGCGCTGCCTTTTGGAAAGGGGAATGGAACATTGCGATTAATGCCTTTCAAATTGCAACTCAATCTCCGAATGCTCATTGGCTCGCTTGGTATTATTTAGGGGAAACTTACCTTGCTGCCAACCGCTCCGATGAAGCCATCGCCACCTATTCCAAAGCCCAATCGCTTTCACCTGAAACCTTAGAAATTCAATATGGAATCGCTCAAGCCTTTCTCCAGAAGGGAAAAATCGATGAGGCTCGTGCAATTCTGGAAAGACAACCCAATGAAGGGTCATTAAAACTCATTCCCCTCACCCGTCGTACCTATGTTCAAATCGAACTTCATCGGACCCTTGCTCGCCAATCATCACCGTCAAATCAATCGAAAGCAAATTCTCCCTTACTCCAATCTCTCCGCGCCGATTCGATCCCGCGTCTGGAGGTTTTCACCCCGGAGAATATTTCCCCAGAAATCACCAAGAATAATCCTGACATCATCGAATCCCCTCTGAAACATCGCTCTCCGGAGCTCCCTCTCCTCAGGGAAACTGAAACACAACCCCTCCCCTCTCCACAACCCATTTCGCCCGTGACGCCTCAAACGATGCAGACCAACTCGGAAGCGCCCTCGGCTGAGGAGAAGATCTCCCTTCGTCCTCCCTCTCTCGCTTCCCTATCCAGCGACTCTTCAATCGAAACCAAGAGAGAGGAGTTCGATAATCCCCAAGAATTAAGGAAACGACTCCAAGAGGAAAGTCTCGATGAAAAAACATTAATGCAAATCATCGCAGCAACAGAAAAAACAGAAAATCTTGAGATCGCCCTTGAAGCCGCTCAGCAACTCGCTCAGCGTTCTCACAGTGCCTTGAATTGGATTACCCTCGGCTATATTTACGGAATTCAAAACCAAACCATCAAAGAGATGGAGTCGTACCAAAAAGCCCTGAATATCGACCCCAAAAATCGAACCGCTCTCTTTAACCTCGGTCTTGCACAACTACAACTTCGCCGTCACAAAAAGGCTGAAAATACCTTTGAAAAAATTACTGAAATCAATCCCCAGGATCTCGATGCTTGGTTTCATCGAGGACTGGCTCTCGAGCGTCAAGAGCGATGGAATGAAGCGAGTATCTCCTACCAAAAAGCGATCTCCCTCGATCCGACCTACGTGAATGCTTGGCTCAATCTCGGAGGGGTTTATGCCTCCATTAAACGGGCCGACCTTGAGGTCGAAACCTATAAAAAATGCTTAGAGGTCAACCCTGACTACCAACCGGCTTGGAACAATCTTGCGATCGTTCTGAAAAGCATTGGAAAATTCAGTGACTATGAGATAACAAAAAAGCGGATCGAATCCACCTCGCACGATTGATCTTCAGTCCTCGCATTTAGAGGAAAAACGAAAAAAATCATTAGTACCCAAAACAAAAAAACCTTAAATACATTGTCTCACGCAACGACGCCACGACGCAACGTTAAATCCATACTCCCCCCTCGTTCTGACCACGGCTCCTCCAAGCCTCCGCCCTATTTTTAAAAAGTTCTCGAAAACGAGCTTTCGATCTCTTTTTAAAAACAGGGATCTATCGCTTACGCTCTTGGGGTCAGAACTTTCCCCACTTCATACAAAAACAATCCGAGAATTTTCCGTAGAGAGGATCGTGAGCTCTTTCCGAGAAGCGGTGAAACCGATCCCCTCCAGAGAACTCGATCGTTTTTTGAAATTACTTTTTTCAAAGAAACGGGAGAGATTCGATGTAGGCGGCAGCCGACGAAGGAGGCGCCGAAAAGGAATGAACTCACGATTCTCTCCCTCTCTGACGTTGCGGCGTGGCGTCGTTGCGCGAGAACTGCTTTAGGATTTCAATCCCCTTCCTCAAATCACCTCTCAAATCCAGAGTTGTTTTGGATGGATATGTGAAAAAGCCACTTTTTTAATCGACAAGGCTCCTCCTTTTTTTTAGATTATCCTTTCTTTTACGCACTCGTGGCGAAATGGCAGACGCGCTAGCTTGAGGTGCTAGTGGGTAACACCATGGGAGTTCGAGTCTCCCCGAGTGCAATTTTTTTCATCGGTAAATTAAATTTTACTCCTCACTTTTTCCCCTTATTTTAAGAAGAAAGTAAGTCGATTTGAAATCGTTAAACCTCTCCTTAAGGATGATTGAATGCGGATACGGCGATAAGCCGAGCCAGGTCCGATCCGAAATCGGGGACGGAATTAATCCCTACATTGAAATCTTAATCTTAAACTTGCCAATGGCGAATTGGTGAAGCACCGCAGAGGCAAGGGTTTGGTAAGGCATTCCAAATTCAGAGGCCTTATTTCTTAGTTTTAAGACTGTATCAGCCTTTAATCGCAGATTGACCCTCGCCTCTTTTTTCTCTCTCATGGCAATCGTATTGCGTGCTGCCTCTTGAAACATTTGTCTCATTTTTGGGTCCTCAACAGTTTTAAAATCTCCTCTTTCAAACGAATCTTCAATCGATTGCTCAAAAGCGTCTAACTTTAAGTTTTTAAATGGATCTTTAATTTTCATTTTAGCCTCTTTTTTTATGGTATTTTCTGGATGGATAAATAGTGATTAATCGGATTTTATTTTCTCGAATTTCGAAAGCCACGCAATGAGTGTAATTATTAATTTTGACAATCAAAACTCGCTCACCGTTTGTTTTCTCTTCAAAAGAATATCTGTTTTCGAGAATTTCATTTTCAGCTTGCTCAAAACTCACTCCTCTTTCTTCTTTGAGTTTCGCATTTTTCTTTGTATCCCACTCAAAAGTCATGTGTACAATGTACATTATTTAAGTTCAAACTCAAACTCTAAATTTACTACAATTAATCGGAAAACGGTTTTACAAGCATCGAGAAGCCCCTAAAAAAAGTTCGGAGATTAATCACAAGGAATTTAAGGATGAAAATAGAGGTCATTAACACAGGAACAGAGATTCTTCTCGGTCACGTTACCAACACCCACTTGGGCTATTTGGCAAAAGAACTCTTTTCCATCGGTCATCGAATCGAAAGGCAGATCACTGTTCCCGACGGAGAGGCGATTCGTCAAGCCCTCTCCGAATCGTTGAACCGAGCCGATTTGATTTTGATCACAGGAGGACTCGGCCCCACTTCGGATGATATCACCCGCGAAATCACCGCTGAACTTCTCGATAAACCGCTGCAATTCATTCCGGAAATTTGGAATCACATTGTCGAACGATTCAAACGTCGGGAAAAAATTCCTGCCGATAACAATAAACGACAGGCGATGATTCCAGAGGGGGCCATTTATTTTCAAAACGAAAATGGAACGGCTCCCGGATTGCTTATTCCCTATAATCACCAGATCCTCGTTCTTCTTCCTGGCCCTCCTCGTGAACTCACGCTCATGTGGGAAAAACAAGCCTTTCCATGGTTGAAACAGAATCTCTTTAAATCGACCGAAATTGTTCAAAAGCAGTGGAGAATTCTGGGGATTGGGGAGTCGGATCTTGAACGTGAGATTGAGCCCAAACTCCGCGCCATCGGTCTCACTGAAATCGGCTATTGCGCCCGTGCCGGTGAGGTGGATCTCCGCGTTATCTCCTCTAATCGCTCTCATCTCGATCAGGCGCATCAGATTGTCACAAAAACCTTTGGCAAAGCGATCTACAGTCTAGGGAATCAATCGATGGAGGCGATTGTGGTCGAACTCGCTCAACGCCAAAACAGGAAGATCGCCACCGCTGAATCTTGTACGGGGGGATTGATTGCCCATCGACTCACCCTCGTTTCTGGAAGCTCCTCAGTCTTTGAGTATGGATGGGTCACTTATGCGAATGCGGCAAAAATCAAGGAGCTCAAGGTCCCCTCAGAGACTTTGAATCAATTTGGCGCCGTGAGTCGTGAAACGGTACTCGCGATGGCTCAAGGGGCTCTCGATGAAAGCCATGCCGATATCGCAGTGGCGGTCAGTGGAATCGCGGGACCCACGGAAGGAAATGCAGAGAGGCCGGTCGGAACCTGTTGGATTGCTTGGGCGACTAAGGATCGGACGTGGACCGAAAACTACCTGCTCTCCCAAAATCGTGAAACCTTTAAAATGATGGCAAGTCAACAGGCTCTCGATGGGATTCGACAGTGGCTGAGTTCACTCTAACTCTAAGAATTCTCGGATGAACTCAAGCTCTATTTAACAACGGCTTTTTTTAAGGTCACCGTCATCTCGACTCGTTGATTCGGATTATTGCGTTCATCGCATTTTAAATTTGAAATTTTTTCAACGACCTCCATTCCGCTTTCAACCTCTCCGAATACGGTGTACTCCCCATCCAAAAAGGGCAACGCCTCTAAGCAGATATAAAATTGACTGCCGTTCGATTTTTTTTCCGGATTACTCTCATTGCCCATTCGTGCCATTGCCACCGCTCCTTTAACATGCGGAAGCGCAATTTCTTGCACAACTTGATAACTCGGCCCCCCTGCTCCATGTTGTTCACGAGGAGTTTTAGGATCACGCGTTGTCGGATCTCCCCCTTGAATTACAAATCCTGGCACGACCCGATGAAAGGTCGTTTGATTATAAAATCCCTCTTTTGCTAACACCTTAAAATTCTCAACGGTTTTAGGAGCGATCTTATCATAAAGCTTAATCCGTATCTCCCCATAGGATGTTCTCACAATCGCAACCTCCTCTTTCAAGTTTTCCTTTAAAATCTCCTCTGTTTTCGGCGCGGGAGGAGGATTGGAGATGCTTTGATCGGGTCTCCAGAAAGTTTCGACAGCAACGGGAGGAGAGGGCTCCTTCGATCCTTCGCGAACAATAGGCTCTCCATCGAGTTCATTCCGCGAGGCGGTATAGACCCCTCCAGAGCACCCTCCTAAAATGAGGCAAAGTACAGGCATCAAAAGTGATAAAAACCAAAAACGAGGATTCATTTTCACATTCAGGCGTTTTCAGGTCGAATCGTCAAGGATAGACCATCTGCTTTCACAACGCTTACGGACTTTGCCATCATCCAACTGAGGTAGCCCAAGGCGACTCCCTTTCCTGTGAGCGGATTTAAAACAGAGCTGGTTACCCACCCGACAATTTTTTCCTCCACCATTAATTTTACTCCTTCGGCAGGAACGACTTCAGACTCGGATTCCAATAAAACAAGCAACTTACTCACATGCCCAATACTCTTGATCCGCGCCATCACCTCCTGTCCCACGTAGCACCCTTTATCGTAGCGAATCCCATTACGATCCATTCCGGCTTCGGGGGGAAGAATCTCAGGGCTTAACTCCCTCCCCCATTCCGGAATTCGATTCAAAATCCGTAAACATTTAAAATCATTCGCATCCCACTCTGAGTGGAACGGGCTAGAATCTGCCTTTGCATCTCTCCCTTGAATCCAATAATCGAACCCCAAAATTCCAAAGCGAAAGGAGCGAACTCCTTTCCCAAAAGTTTCTAGTCGTTCCTCGATCATCCCAAAACTGTGGCAGAGAGAATATCCCTCGATCACCGAAATCTCCACCTCATCCGCAATTAAATATTTCTCTAAACGCTCCTTTAAAGTCCCCTCCAAACCCTTTGCGGTATCGAGCCAAAATTCATCCCCCCGATTTGTGATCCAGAAATCGGCGATCATCTTCCCCTTCGCGGTACAGGTCGCCGCATAGGCATTCTCTCCGACTAAAACTTTGGAAACATCATTCGTCACCTGACCATTTAAAAACCGGACTCGATCTCTGCCGGTCACTCGCAATAGTCCTCGATCAAACGTGATTAAAGATTTTCCACCGGACATGACTTTTGAGATGACATCTGAATTCATCCACGCAATCTAGAGTCTTGAAAGCCCCATGCACACGCTAAAAATTCTTCTCACCTTTGGTCCCGCCTCTGTTCCGATGGATGATGTCCGTCGAATTACCAATCATTCGACAGGGTCTCTTGGCAATGCCATGGGTCGATATTTCCTCGAACAAAATCATGAAATGATTGCCCTTCGCGGGGAGGGAGCAACGGTCCCCTCCTCCTTTCCTTTTTACGCTTTTAAAACCAATCAAGACCTTCAAAGACGGTTATTTGAACTCAGCGCTCACTTTCAGCCCGATCTCTTGCTTCATGCAGCGGCTCTGAGCGACTACGAAATTGAATCGATCTCAATCCCTCACTCTGAATCGACGACACCGATATCCGTTGGAAAAATCGCCAGTCATCATGATCGAATCACTTTGCAGCTTAAACCGGCCCCTAAAATTCTCCCCCAATTGAGGAGTTGGTTTCCAAAGTCGACGATCATCGGCTGGAAATACGAACTGGAAGGAACCGCCGAGCAAGCGATTACAAAAGCGCAACAGCAAATTCTTCAGAAACAAACCGATTACAGCGTGATCAATGGCAAGGCTTATGGAGAGGGATTTGGAATCTGTGATGCTCAGCAAGTTCGGTATCCTCATTTAAATGCCCTCGATCTTTCTAAAAAATTACTCACACTTTCTTGCATTCGAAATTAAAAATTTGCTTTAAATAAGTTTTTCTAATTTTCCCATTGAATTCATCGGTTTTCTTATTTATTCTACTCGAATATGAGCCACAATTCCTTTGGAACCCTTCAATCCTTTACCTCAAAAGAGGGAAAGACTTATCAATTTCACTCCCTCCCCCAACTCGAAAAATCAGGGGTCGGTCCGATCTCCAAACTTCCTATTTCGATCCGAATTGTTCTCGAATCACTCCTCCGTAATTGCGATGGCAAACGGGTAACTGAACAGGATGTCAAAAATCTCGTCAGATGGAACGCTAAAGCTCCGGCCGCCGATGAGATCCCCTTTGTCGTGGCTCGGATTGTTCTTCAAGATTTTACCGGGGTTCCCCTGCTCGTGGATCTCGCGGCGATGCGCAGTGCCGTTCAACGAATGAATAAAAATCCTAAATTGATCGAACCTCTCGTTCCCGTCGATCTCGTGGTGGATCACTCTGTTCAAGTTGATTTTGCGGGAACCGCTGACTCCCTCCAAAAGAATCTCGATCTCGAATTTCAACGGAATCAAGAGCGTTACGAATTTCTCAAATGGGGACAACAGGCCTTTGATACCTTTAAAGTGGTTCCTCCAGGAATCGGAATCGTTCACCAAGTCAATTTAGAATATCTTGCGAAAGGGGTTTTGAATTCGGGAGATCTCCTTTATCCCGATACACTCGTCGGAACAGATTCTCATACCACGATGATCAACGGACTCGGAATCGTCGGATGGGGAGTCGGCGGCATCGAGGCTGAGGCCGGAATGCTCGGTCAACCGATCGCTTTCTTGACCCCTGAAGTCGTGGGGGTTCATATGACCGGAACGCTCAAAGAGGGGGTCACAGCAACCGACCTCGCCCTGCATACCACGGAGATGCTCCGAAAATTTAAAGTCGTCGGGAAATTTGTCGAATTCTTCGGTCCCGGAGCGGCCTCACTCCCGCTCCCCGATCGCGCCACGGTCGCCAATATGGCCCCTGAATACGGGGCGACGATGGGCTTTTTCCCGATCGACGAAGAGTCGGTCAATTATCTCCGGATGACCGGAAGAACCGAAGAGCTTCTCAATGCTTTTGAAGGCTATTATAAAGCCCAAGGACTCTGGGGGATTCCGACGAAGGAAAGCGGGATCGAATATACCGCCGTTCTTGAGTTAAACCTCAGCGAAATTACCCCCAGTGTCGCGGGTCCGAAGCGTCCTCAAGATCGAATTGCTCTTCCAAGTCTTAAATCGAGCTTCCTCTCAACCTTTGAAAAATCGGTCAAAGAAAATGGTTTCGGAAAATCGGCAGCCGACCTAAAGACCACGGCAACGGTCGATATGAATGGCAATTCATTGACGATCCAGAACGGATCGGTTCTCATTGCGGCGATCACCAGTTGCACTAACACCTCAAATCCTTCGGTCATGCTTGCCGCGGGGCTCGTCGCCAAGAAGGCCGTGGAACGCGGACTCAAGGCAAACCGTGCGGTTAAGACCTCTTTGGCCCCAGGTTCACGTGTGGTCACCGATTATCTTGCAAAAACCGGTCTCCAACCGTACCTCGATCAACTGGGATTCCAGGTCATCGGCTACGGCTGTACCACCTGTATCGGAAACTCCGGTCCTTTAAATCCGACGATCGAAGAGGCCGTTGTCAAAAACGATCTCGTTGCCGCCAGCGTTCTCTCTGGAAATCGTAACTTTGAGGCCCGTGTTCATCAAAATATCAAAGCGAACTTCTTGATGTCCCCTCCTTTAGTCGTCGCCTTTGCGCTTGCCGGTCGAGTGGATATCAATCTCTCTGAGGAATCGCTCGGAACAGATTCCCAAGGCAAACCGGTCTTCCTCAAAGAACTCTGGCCGACGCTTCAAGAGATCAAAGAGTTGATGCAAAAATCGATCCAACCCGAGGTCTTCCGTTCGCTTTACAAAGACTTCTCGGAACAAAATCCAGCCTGGAACAAAATCCCTTCAAGCGTTGGTGAGATCTATCGTTGGAACGAAAAAAGTACTTATATTCAAGAGCCCCCGTTCTTCGTTAACTTCGGAATGGAGGCCGGCACCATCACCGAGATTCTCGATGCAAAACCGCTTGGTATTTTCGGCGATTCGGTGACCACGGATCATATCTCTCCTGCCGGTTCCATTAAAGCCTCCTCCCCTGCGGGACTTTTCCTTCAGGAGAACGGGGTGGGTAAAGAGGATTTCAATAGCTACGGCTCACGTCGCGGAAATGATCGAATCATGACTCGCGGCACCTTCGCCAATGTTCGAATCAAAAACTTAATGGTTCCTGGTGTCGAAGGCGGAGTGACGCAATACAACGGTGAAACGGTTTCGATTTATGATGCCTCGATGAAATATCAAGCAGCAAAGACCCCGTTGATCATCATCGCTGGACAAGAGTACGGCACAGGAAGTTCCCGTGATTGGGCCGCCAAAGGCACGCGACTCCTCGGAGTGAAAGCGGTGATCTCTCAAAGCTTTGAGCGGATTCATCGCAGTAATCTCGTCGGGATGGGGGTTCTTCCTTGTTGCTTTGAAGAGGGAACGAGTGCGCAAACATTAGGACTCGATGGGACTGAAACCTATAGCATCAAAGGACTGACTCCGGCGGTAAAACCTCGACAAAAATTGACCCTCGAAATCACCCGTGCGAATGGAAAAGTGGATCAAGTCTCGATTGTCTGTCGGATTGATACCCCGATCGAAGTTGACTATTACCAACACGGCGGAATTCTTCCCTACGTCCTTCGTCAAATCATCGCTCAATCATGATCCATCTGAAAACCTACTGGTCGGCCCGCCAAAAAGAGGTGGAGAAGGGACTGAATCAATTTCTTCCGAAGTCAACCGTCAAACCGAAAACGATGCATGAATCGATGCGCTACAGCTTATTCGCGGGTGGCAAACGTCTTCGTCCAATTCTTGCGCTGGCGGCTGCCGATGTGATCTCTGGAAAACATCTCAACGCCCTCCCCAGCGCCTGTGCCGTGGAATGTATTCATACCTATTCGCTCGTCCATGATGATCTGCCTTGTATGGACAACGACGATTTTCGTCGTGGTAAACCGACCAATCATAAAGTCTATGGCGATGGAATCGCGGTCCTCGCCGGGGATGCGCTTTTAACGATCGCTTTCGAAATCACTGCAAAAACAAAAGAGACCTCCCGTTATTCGACCGCAGATTTTATCAAGGAACTCGCCTTTGCTTCAGGCAGTCAGATGCTGATCGCCGGTCAAGTCGGAGATATTGAGGCCGAAGGAAAAAAAGCCGATTTCAATCAACTGCGTTGGATCCACGAGCGCAAGACCGCCGCTTTAATCTCCTCCTCGATTCGTCTCGGCGCCATGTCCGCAAATGCCACTCCAGCTCAACTGAAGGCCCTCACGACCTTTGGACAAAACCTCGGCCTCGCCTTTCAAGTCGTCGATGATATCCTCGACATCACACAAACAACCGAAAAACTGGGAAAAAGTGCCGGCAAAGATCTCAAGGCAGAGAAGTCAACCTACCCTGCCCTCCTGGGACTCGAAGGAGCGCAAAAAGAGGCGAAACGGCTCACCGCACTCAGCATGAAAGCGATTCAGCCCTTGGGAAAAAAAGCAGAGCCCCTTCTCGCAATTGCCGACTTCATGTTAAGCCGGGAGAGTTAAAACCAGAGATAAGGCATAAACACTACCGTCTAAAATAAAATTTAATTTCACAGGGGAAATGGTGGAGGGGGATTGAAATCCTAAAGCAGTTCTCACGCGACGCCGCTTCCTCCTACGTCCAAGCACTACGGCGAGACAAGCCGCCGCAACGTCAGAGAGGGAGAGGATCGTGAGTTCTTTCCTTTCGGAGCCTCCTTCATCGTCGGCCGCCTCCAGAGAATCTCTCCCGTTTCTTTGAAAAAAGGAATTTCAAGAAACGATCAAGTTTCTCTGGAGGGGATCGGTTTCACCTCTCCTTGGAAAGAGCTCACGATCCTCTCTACGGAAAATTCTCAGATTGATTTTGTATGAAGGGAGGGAAGTTCTGACCCTACTGATCAGATCGGGGGATAGAGGACAAACTGCGAAGGGAAGGGAAAGCGGAGACGAGGAGCGAGAGCCGCACGATCCCCGCTGTGGGCTCGAAGGCTTGAGCGACAAAGTCTTGCCGCTTTCAAAGACCTTCGCCCTCTGGGAAGAGCCCCCCTTGCCTTGGAGCTTTGTTGATCGTTCGTCGGTTATCACAG
>CAMCYL010000060.1 GCA_945883905.1 Akkermansia muciniphila
AAGAGCGTAAGCGATAGTTCCCTGTTTTTAAAAAGGGATCGGAAGCTCGTTTTCGAGAACTTTTTAAAAATAGGGAGGAGGCTCGAAAGAGCCGCGGTCAGAACGAGGGGGGGAGTAGGGATTTAACGTTGCGGCGGCTTGTCTCGCCGTCTTGTTCGCCGTAGCCTTTGCGAAGGTGGAAGTGCTTGGACGAAGGAGGAGGCGTCGATACGAAACCCCTGCTCACCCCCGTTTCTAGTTGCCTGCCCTCGGCTCTCCAACTTCTTTCCCTTTTGGTATTGCGCTATTGCGCAGGGAGTGCGCGAGACAATGTATTTAAGGTATTTTGTTTTGGACACCAATGTATTTAATTTTGATTTGAGATGTGACTTTTAGTTCTAAATTCCTGCATTCGTGCTTTCTTGAGAGGGTCTTTTTTTTATTTTTCTGAAACCAAGAAGTAAAAAGAGTCCACTGAGGATTAAAATCCAGTCCCCCCATTTTTCATAGGGAGTGACCTTTGATTTTGTCCATTGGAGATCTCCTTTGAGTGCGCCTTCGATCTCTAAACTGTTTCCGTGTTCGTCTTGAAATATTTTTTCAACAATCCCTTTTTGATTAATCTGACAGGTGATACCGGTATTGGTGCAACGAATCATCGGAAGATCGAATTCGACGGTTCTAAAAACTGCATTCGCCAAGTGTTGAGCGGCCCCTGGAGAATCTTTGAACCAGGCGTCGTTGGTAAGATTAATGAGAACTTCGGGTTGTTGATCATTCGCCCTTCTGACAATTGAAGAGAGAGTGTCCTCGAAGCAGATAATGGGAGTGACTTTGACTTGAGATCGTTGAAGAGAAAAAAGGGCACTTTTCTCTCCTGAATCAAAGCCACGAGTCATCGGAATCCATCGTCCCAAATACGGAAAAGTATCCCAAAACGGAGTGTACTCGCCGAAGGGAAGGATATGTTGTTTATGATAAATTCCGCCGTGAATAGCGCTTCCGATCGGAGGAAACCAGAGGGCGGAGTTAAAGGTTTTATCTTCATCGATATCGAGAGTTCCGATGATGAAATCGAAGGACCCCATTTTTTGGACTCGTTCGACGCAGGCTCGAAGATCGAAATCGGTTTTATAGACCTTGCCACACACAGTCTCCGGCCAGAGGACCAGCTGGGGATTGAAGCCTTGAATCGATTCGAGGGTGAGCTTCATGTGTTGCATTAAAATTTGCATTCCATTCATGGACTCATACTTTTCGTTTTGCGGAACATTCGGTTGAATCGAGGCATAGCGTAACGTTTTGAGGGAGTCATCCGCAGTGGCTTTAACTTGATAGAACCCCCAGAGATGGATTCCCATAAACGCGACGAGCATCAGATAAAGATCTAAATAGCGTCGGTAGCCACGACCGGAGCGAATATCGTGGTGAAATCGACGTATTGCTAAAGCGATGATCACATTGACGAAAACGATCCACCACGAAATCAATAAGGTCCCTCCAATACTCGCCCATTGAAGAATCGGGATGACACGATGTTGGCTGGTCGCCAATCCGTTCCACGGGAAACCTCCGAGCATCCAACTCCGAGTCCACTCAAGAATCACCCAGGTCGATGAACTGAGGGTTGCGATCTTTATATAACCGAGGGAAATGGCTGATCGTTCGTGAGATGAATTTTCATTCAGCTCGAGAAAGCCTTTTGTCCAAAAGTGATGAAGTCGGTTCCAAACGGCAAAGTAGAGAGCGAGATAAAGAATGAGGGCACAGGCCCCGACAACCGTGACATGGCCGACCCACCAAAGGGTCGTTCCAAAAAAGAGAAGTCCCATCCAAAAGCCCATTGCACCGGAGGAGAGTTGGTGACTTGAAAATAAAGGAAATCCGGGAGGAGAGGGGGGGATCAGAAAGTTTGCGAGAACAATCGGAACGAGTGCTACCCAGATGGTTCCACTCGCATTATAAGGCGGAAGGGAGAGGGTCATCAGCCATCCGCTGAGAAGGGCGGCAATCGCTTGAATGAGGTAATGGCGGTAGCGATCAAGAAGGGAAAGAGAGGTCATAAGTAGAGTGATTTCATCGATAACAGGATGCGGATGAATAAGAAAGAATAAATGAAAAGGATGATTTTTTAGTTTATTTTGTAACGTTTGTATGACATTCTCATCGGTGGTGATTCGAAAAAAAACAATTCCTCCTCCGAAAACTCAGAGGAAAGTCATTCATTCCCTTGTTCGCGAGGTTTCAGTAAAGGCATGGATTGAGGATCCTTTTGGCAGGGTGCTTATGGTGCGACATGTGAAGGGGGATAAATTTTGGACCCTTCCTGGCGGCAGAGTGAAAAAGAGCGAGGCTTTAATGTCCGCTTTAAAGCGCGAGGTTCGAGAGGAGACCGGTTTTGATGTCTCTTTAGCGACTCCAGTTGATATTTTTGATCGAGAGAAAAAGAATACCCTGATTATTTTGTATCGGGTCATTTTGAAGGTGGGAAAACCAAAGGCCTTTCGTCGTCTTGAAGTGGCACGGGTTCAGTTTTGGGATAAGATTCCGGTAAATACCGCAGAATCCGCAAAATTCTTTTGGAAACGGGCGGATATGAGTTTTGAGCCGTTGTTTATGATCAAATAATCCTCTTTCTTGAGAGAAAACGATGGGCATCAATGGGTCTAATCTGAAACTTCGACCTTCCAAGAGTCAATATCGAGAAAGTGACGCCAACTCTCTTCCGGAATGCGTTGGTGATAAATATGGAGCAGTGGTTTCCATTTTGGTTTTGTTGGCTTTTTTAAAAGTCTCATTCCTGCCTGAAGAGGGGTCTTATTCCCTTTTTTACTATTACAGGTAATGCAGGAGCAGACGATATTCTCCCATGTTGTTTGTCCCCCTTTATCGCGAGGAATCACATGATCGAGATTAAGATCTTTTCGATCCATTTTTTTATTGCAGTACTGGCAAGTTAAATGATCCCGTTCGAAAACGCTTTGACGGGAAAGCTTGACCTCTTTACGAGGGAGTCGATCAAACATTAAGAGAAGAATTACTTTCGGGACACGAAATTTGAGAGAAACGGTTTTAAAACAATCGGATCCCTCGTAAGCTTGAGAATAGTCTAACCATTGATTGAAATTAAGGGTGTTAAAAGCTCCCTCGTTGTTATCGATGGCAGCGGCGTGTCCTTGATAGAGTAGAGAGACGGCGCGTTCAGGGGTGCAGATATTGACCGCCTGCCAAAGACGATTGAGCACGAGTACCTGTTGTGGAAATAGTGGATCCATACTCTCGCCGAAATCCTTCGGAGAGTATTAAAACCTCTTTTCTCAAAATGTCAATGATCCGAGAGTCATCATTCGTAACATTTTGATGTCAAACGAGATTAGAGATTTTGAAGGATGATCTGACCAATCTCTTTTGTTCCGACCTTTTTCATCCCTTCGGTATAAATATCCCCGGTGCGATAACCTTGTTCGATCGTCTTTTTCACTGCCCCTTCAATGGCGAGAGCCGCGGTTTCCTCTTGGAATGAATAACGAAGCATGAGAGCCGCAGAGAGAATTTGAGCAATGGGATTGGCAATGCCTTTGCCTGCGATATCGGGGGCCGTTCCGCCTGAGGGCTCATAGAGTCCGAAGCTTCCCTCAGCCAAAGAGGAACTCGGAAGCATTCCGAGGGAGCCTGTCACCGCCGCAATTTCATCGCTAATGATATCGCCAAACATATTTTCACAAAGCATCACATCAAACTGGGTCGGGCTCTTTGCCACTTGCATTGCGGCATTATCGACGTACATAAACTGAAGGGTGACATCGGGGTATTGAGCGGCGATTGCTTTTACCGTTTTGCGCCAGAGAATACTGGTCTCAAGAACATTTGCCTTGTCGATCAGGTGAAGGAGCTTACGGCGTTTTTGAGCGGCTTTAAAAGCAATATGGGTAATACGAGTAATCTCTTCGGTGGTATAAACCATTGTATCGACGGCTCGTTCGCCTGTTTCCGTTTGAACGGTTTCTTTCGGTTTTCCAAAATAGATTCCTCCCGTCAGTTCGCGAACGACGAGAACATCAAATCCTTGAGGAATAAATTCATTTTTAATTGGAGAGGCATGGATCAATTGAGCGTAGCAGATGGCAGGACGGAGATTGGCATAGAGTCCAAAAATTTTACGAATCGGAAGAAGCGCAGCACGTTCTGGTTGTTCATTCGGAGGAAGGCTCTCCCATTTCGGTCCCCCGACTGAGCCAAAGAGGATCGCTTGGCTGCCACGACAGATCTCGACCGTCTCGTCCGGAAGCGCTTTGCCTTTAGTGTCGATCGCAATTCCACCGACGGGAGCGTGGGAGAAAGTGAAACTGAATCCGAATTTTTTTCCGACGGTTTCTAAAATAGGGAGAGTGACCTCCATGACTTCAGGTCCGATACCATCACCAGAGAGGACTGCTACAGAATAGTTTTTCATAAAGTTTCTTAGAGGGGGGAGTGATTTTTATCTCACTCTCATGAGGGGAGGATTAAAAGATTAATAAGGCGGGAGCGTGGATGATTAGCGAGCAGGGATCATCCCGCTTTGTCGTGCAAAATCAAAGATTCCGCCGGCATCAATCACCGGTTTTGCATCCCCGAGGGGTTTAAAAGAGTATACAATGCCCGACTTTACATCTTTCAGCGATGCTTGATCTAAGTCGACCTCGACTTCATCTCCCGTATTAAATTTATCCACTAAACGTTCCAGAGATTCACAGGGATAAAGTTCTCCGGTTGCGATACAGTTTCTAAAAAAGATACGGGCATAACTCTCAGCAAAAACAACCTGACAACCGCTTGCTCCCATTGAGATCGGAGCATGTTCTCGAGAGGAGCCGCAACCAAAATTTCGACCGGCAATAACGACCGTATAAGGGGTCTTCATCATGCCCTCAGGAACAAACCGAGTTTTGTAGATCGATTCTGGAAGTCCCGCCATTGCATGGGAACCGAGTTTCTCGTATTCCTCTAACACCGTCGGAACGAGCATCAAGAATTCAGCCGGTATAATTTGATCGGTGTCGATATTATCTTTGACGACAAATACTTTTCCTTTAACCAAAGAGGACATAATTTTAAAAAATGTAAAATAGCTTTAAATGAATTTAGGGAACAATGAAGATCTTCCCTGTATAAGGACATTTAACTTCAGTTCCTGCAGGGAATCCTTGGACGTCGACCAATCCGGCGTGCTCTGCATAGGGGCTCTTCACATATCCTTTTTTACCAGGAATAGTGACTCCCTTCGGATATTTGGAGGTCGAAGGGGTCGGTTTAGCAGAGGGGGCGGTTGATTGAGGGGAGGCCTGAGTACTGCTATTCGCCGAAGAGTTCCAAGGTTTATTGGGATCTTGAGGGGCCACAGGCGTTTCGGAGGGGCTTATCGTCGCCTCCGGATTTGCCGGTTCAGGCATCGCCCCGGCCGTTGCTGACGGTTCTTGGAGGCCCGTTGTGGTACCAGTTGAGGACTGTTCGTTACAACCAATAAGAGCAAAAAGAGTTAAAACTAAAAGAGGGGCAATGCGTTTCATAGTGCAACTATAAAAGCAGACTCTTTTGATTTATCAACTAGGAAAAATAACATTTTCTCACCACCGTCGAAAATAATATTTAATTTCAGAAGGGGAAATGGAAGAGGGGGGGGCACTCGCCAAAATAGATTGGATTTTTTCTTCAATGAACCTGCGTTTTTAAATTTGATAAATGGGTACTTAGCGATGTTTTTACGGATCAATAAAATATGGATTGAGCAGCATGAAAGGTGTTTACATGAACTTGAATGACCTTTTCTATCTCACGCGTATAACCGCCCGCCAGAACCCAAGCGATGGGGATTTCCTCTTTCTTGGCAAATTCGAATACACGACGATCTCGCTCCTGAAGATCTGCCATGGTTAGTTTGAGAGGGGAGTAGGGGTCCTCGAAATAGGGATCGGCTCCGGCTTGAAAGAGGAGAAGGTCGATTTTGGGTCGAGAAAGGAGCCATTGAAACCCCTGTTCAAGAAGGGGGAAAAATTCAACCGCTCCGGCCTTTTTGGGGATTGAAATCGAGTGATGATTCTCCCCATCTTCGTGATGGCGGATTGTAACATCGATATACGGTTTATTTTGAGCGTAGTCGTTTCCGTAAATCGACAAAGCATGAATCCATGGTCGGGAGGCGGTCAGAGAGGCGGTCCCATTGCCATAATGAAGGTCAAGGTCGAGGATGGCGATGTTCTCGATGCGGCTTTCTGATTTCAGTTTTTCAGCGGCTACAATGAGTCCGTTGAAGGTACAAAAACCTTCACCGTGATCGGCATGCGCGTGATGAAATCCGCTCACGAGTGCTGCTGCGACTCTCTCCTGGAGGGCCGCTTTTGCCGCGGCAAAAAGAGCGCCATTAGTAAGGCATACGGAGTTAAAAAGTTCTGGACTCCATGGGAATTTTTGAGATTCGGCAAGGACTCGTGGTTCTCCTGTTTTAATCGCTTGAAGATATTCGGGGGTGTGAACGCGGAGAAGATCGGATTCGGAAAGGGGATCGGGCTCAAGGAGTTCGACTTGAGGGAATTGTTTAATCTTTTCTGCGACTCCTTGAAATTTACGAATCGGCATGATGTGGTCGCCAATCGGGGCCTCAAATAAGGGATGGTAGAAGCAGTTTAATCGGTTCATCTTTTTTGCGGTAAGTTACTCAACGAGAGGATTCCATACTTTTTTGAAGCCAAAACCTTGAAAATCTTTAACGTTACAAGTGGCGAAATCAGTGACTCCAAAACGACGAAGACTGAGTGCGGTTCGGGTGTCGTAGATTCGTCTAAAGGCAACTCCTTGCTTTGTCATCAGATGGTGGAGTTCGTCGTGAATTTCTTGAGATTGAGAGGGGAATCCAACAAGCCTCCAAGTGGGATGATGACGATAGGTTTTGATGACCTCTCCGGCCTCTTTTGCGGAAAGTGGATTTTTGAGAACCGAGGGATTTCTGAGAAGTGTATAGAATTCAATAAGAATGAACTCGGAAATTAAAATAGTAGAATTGTTTGCTTGATCGGAGATCCATGAAAATGCCTTTAAATGCTCAGGTCGATCTTGCGCAAAGGCATGAAAAAGGAGATTGGTGTCGATCGAGATCATTTAAAATTTTTAAAGCCGTGAGGATGGAAATTGAGCGAGCTGCTTTATGACATCGTTGTCAATATTTTGACTTCCCCTTCGCATTGGTTTTGGAGGAGTCCATGGTTGCGATTGAATCGTTGTTGGATATTGTTGAACGAGTTGTTCGGCGCCTCTTCGAAAGGTCTCTGCAAGAGACCATTCTCTTTGACGAGAAAAGGCTTTAATTTGACGATAAAGCTCATCTGGAATTTGAATTTGAGTTTTTACCATGATTTTGTTTGTAATACTAAATTAGTTTAACATCAATTTGATGTCAAATTCAATAAACTTCGACAGGAGATCTTTTGCCGTCATCATTTGATCGGGTGGTGGCTTGATCGGCTCCGAGGGTTGCGACGCGCAGATCCATCACTTGAGTGTCGAGGAGTTTCCATTGATCGATGGAGAAGGGATCTGGTTTAACAAATTTGGCACGGAGTCGATCGATCCGATCCCACGCTTGTTGTTTGATCGGTTCGGCGACCGTTTCGAGAATTCGACGGGCTTGGAGGGCCATTTCGGTTCGATGACAGAGGAGAATTAAATCATTTCCTGCCTCTAATGCCTTTTTGAAGGCCTCGTCAAATCCGTATTCGTTGAGGATCGCTCCCATATCCATATCATCGCTGATGACGCATCCTTGATAGTTCCATTCTTGATGAAGGATTCCGCGAATGATCGGAGCGGAGAGCGAGGAGGCGATTCCTGTCGGGTCAAGATCTAGATAACGAGCATGACCGATCATAATCGTATCGAGTTCCTCTTGGAGGTTGCGATAGGGAATCCATTCGCAGGCTTCGAGTTCCTTGCGGGTTCGAGGAATGGTAGGGAGTTCATGGTGAGGATCAACCCCTGCCGCACTGTACCCTGGAAAGTGTTTCCCACTCGTGAGAATTCCCTCTTTGCGCATGGCGGTTGCAAAGGCTTTAGAATAATGGGTGACCTGTTCAGCGGTTTTACCGAAGGTACGGTTTTTTAAAGAATTATCGGCTTCATCATCAAAGGAGACATCGAGAACGGGACAGAGATTGAGATTAAAGCCAAACAATCGAAGTAGTTTTCCTGTGAGTTCTCCATGTCGGGCAAATAGAGAGAGCTCCCCTTTATCCCGGAGTTGTTTGATGCTGGGAGGTTCTGCCCCGATTTCTTTCAGGCGAGAGACTCGGCCGCCCTCTTGATCGATCGTGATGACGGGCTCAAATTCACAAAGCGAGCGAAGATCCTCGATGAGATCTCGAAGTTGTTGAGGGGCTTTAATATTTCGTCCAAAGAGGATAAATCCGCCGGGTTGAATTTCACGGATGAGCGCACGGGTCACGTCGTCGACCGTTGCTCCTGGGATTCCAATGACTAAAAATTCACCTGCATGTCGTTTCATAAGAGTAGTGGAGAAGATAAAAGGAGGGAGGAATTCTGTCACTCTCTTTCAAGCCAAATTTTGAAAATGAGAAATCTCCCGCTTCTATCTCAAAGATTAATCTTTTAAAAGAGCGACGGTGAGCTTCTTAGGACCGTGAGCGCCAAGGACGACAATCCGTTCGATGTCGCCTGTTCGACTGGGACCCGTGATGAAGCTAATCATGCTGGGGTAGTCTTTTCCATAGCGTTGATAAAGAAGTTCGTAGGCAGCAGGGAGATCGGAGACCATTTGTGAGGGACGCGCAAGAATCAAGTGATGAGGGGGAAGCGCAGAGAGTCCGCGTCCGCCGGCACTCCGAGAGGTGATGAGAATGCTACCCGTTTGAGCGATGATCGCATCGCACTCCGTGATTCCGACCTCACACTTTTCTAAATCCTGACAATCATATCCGGATTTGATTTCGATTTTTTCGGTTTGGAGGGAATCGACGACGGGAGTGACGAGTGCACCTCGATGAAAGGCAATCCGTTTCCAGTTTTCAGATCGTTGGAGCTCTTGGACAAAATCAATGAGCTGTGTTGGTGAGTCGAGAAGTCCGAAATCAGTTTTTAAGGCATTGAAGCTTTTAGTGACAAGGCTCCATTGACTATTGAAATCATTTTCGACCTTTGGAAGCCATTGGCGAAAGTTATCAAGTTCCGGTTTAGGTCGAGAGGGGGTGGTTTCGGCGTGGGAGTAATCGTGACCTCCTGGTACAGGGGCCGGGGTTTTAAGAGCCTCGCGAATTCGTCGCAGGATTAAATCTTTGGAATCGTTCATGACCGTTGCTTCCATTGTTGGCGAAAGCTTTTCGCCGGAATTTCAGGAAGATCTCGAGTCTGCGTCCAGGCGCGAGCAGGATCGAGAATCGATCCTTTAATGAATCCGTGTAACGGTTGAAAGAATCGAGCGACCTTAAGACTCGCTTGAAAAAGAGAGGGGAAAGCGGTGACTGCAGAAAAGCCGATGAAGAGTATTTTTTCCCACCAGACGGGACTTTGACTGACCGCATTTCGACGATTATGAAGGAGGTGATGATGAATATCGATTTTGACAGGGCAAACATCGGTACAAGAGGCGCAAAGGGAGGAGGCGGAGGAGAGATGTTTCCAATCTTGTAATCCACGGAGATGCGGGGTAATCACCGAACCGATCGGCCCTTGATAAGTGGTTCCGTAGCTATGTCCGCCTGAGCTTTTGAAAATAGGACAAACATTGAGACAGGCGGCACAACGAATACAATGGAGGGCATCGCGCTGTTCGGTATCGGAGAGAAGTTCGGTTCGTCGATTATCGATCAGAACGAGGTGAAACTCTTCCGGTCCATCGACTTCCTCTTTTTGGCGAGGACCACCGATCATCGTGTTGTAGCAAGTGATTTGTTGTCCTCCTCCTGCCGTTGCTAATAGAGGGAGGAAAAGAGCGAGATCGCCGAGTTTGGGGAGGACTTTTTCGATTCCCATGAGGGCGACATGAATTTTGGGGAAGGAGGTGGTGAGTCGAGCGTTACCTTCATTTTCGGTGATGGAGATCATTCCTGTTTCAGCGACTCCGAAGTTCGCTCCACTGATACCCATATCCGCCGTCAGATATTTTTGTCGCATGATATCGCGAGCGACCATGGTCAATTCCTCCGGTTGATCGGAAGTATTGCTGCCCAGTTTGTTTTTAAAAATCGCTTGGATCTGAGTGCGAGTTAAATGCATTGCGGGAAAGACAAGGTGATACGGAGGCTCGTCATTGAGTTGTACGATGTATTCCCCTAAGTCAGATTCAATCACATCGTAACCCAATTTTTCCAAGGCGGAGTTAAGATGAATCTCTTCGGAGGTCATTGTCTTCGATTTAATGATCGATTTGACCTTCTTTTCTTGGGAAAGTTGAATGACGTAGTTCCGCGCCTCCTCGGCATTGGCCGCCCAAAAGACTTTGGTTCCTCGGGCCTCGAGTTTTTCAGTCATCTCAAGGAGATAGCGGTCGAGGTGGTTGATCGCCTCCCATTTAATTTCTGCTGCCGCCTGTCGGGCCTCTTGCCAATCTAAATATTTGGAGCGGTTTTCATCCCGTTTCAATTCATAGGCATTGAGGGCCTTTTTAATCACGGCACGATGGGTCAGATCTTGACTCATTCGTCCCGAGTTTTCTTTAAAATCTTGAGCGTATGTCGCACTCATCGACTCACCAGCACTTCTGCGAGATGAATTGTTTTCAGGGGCTTTTTTTGGCGAGAAAGAAGGCCTTGGATTTGCATCAGACAACTGGAATCACTGGAGACAATGTACTCCGCTTCCGTTTCAAGAGCCGAGGTGCATTTTACATCCCCCATGGCGGAGGAGATGAGGGGAAATTTAGCGGAAAATGTTCCCCCAAATCCGCAGCAGCTTTCGGCCTCTTTCATTTCGACAAGCGATAACCCTTGAACATGAGAAAGCAGTTGGCGTGGTTGATTTTTAATTCCGAGCTCCCGTAATCCGTGACAACCATCGTGGAAGGTGACCTTGTGTGGAAACTTAGCTCCAAGGTCGGTGACTCCGAGTTTTCGAACCAGAAAGTCACTGAACTCAAAGGTTTTAGCGGCAAGCGCATTCGCTTTTTCGGAGAGGGGAGTCTCTTTGAAAAGCTCAGGATAAAACTTATGAATCATTGCCCCACAGGAACCGGAGCCGATGACAACGGTTTCGGCGCTCTCTAATCCCTCTATGGTTCGGGCGGCAACTTTTCGTGCCTCCTCCCAATAACCGGAATTAAAGGCGGGTTGGCCGCAACAGGCGATCGATTCCTCAAATTCAACCGTATGCCCCAGTTTTTCTAAAATCTCGACCATCGCCATTCCTGCCTTCGGAAAGAGCTGATCGACAAAACAGGGGATATACAGATGAATTCGCACTAAACTTCCTCGACCACAGGATTCGTAAGGGTGCCGATTTTTTCAATTTCGATGGTGACAGAATCCCCCGCTTTGAGGAATTTTGGTGGTTTTGCCGCCATTCCAACCCCTTGAGGGGTTCCTGTGAGGATCAAGGTACCGGGAACTAAGGTGGTGCTTCCACTGAGAAACTCGATAATGGCAGCGACATCGAAGATCATATCGCTTGTTGTCCAATCTTGAACCGTTTCGCCGTTGAGGACGGTTTTGATCTTGAGAGCATTGGGGTTCGGAATTTCATCGGGCGTGACGAGGCAAGGTCCAATGGGGGCAAAGGTATCAAAAAACTTCCCCTTACACCATTGTCCTCCCCCCCATTTAAGTTGCCAATCCCGAGCACTCACATCGTTGACGCAGGTATAACCGAGAACATATTCTAGGGCATTTTCACGTTTTACATTTTTGCAGGCTTTTCCGATGATCACGCCGAGCTCACATTCATAATCGACCTCATCACTTCGTGATTGACGAGGAAGAACAATCGGATCTCCTGGATTTTGAAGTGCATTGATTCCTTTGACAAAAAGAACGGGTCGTTCTGGAATCGGGGCACCGCATTCTTCGGCATGCTTACGATAGTTGAGTCCAATACAAAGAATTTGGGTCGGAACAATCGGAGCTAAAAGTTTTGAGATCTCTGATTTTTTGGAGGTGGCTTTGACGGAGGTATACGGATCTCCTTCGAGATCGAAAGTCCCCTGTTCCGTTTGTTGAGCGTATGCAATTTTTCCAGCGTTGTCTTGGTAACGAATGATTTTCATAATTTTCTTAGAATAACTTTTATTTTTTATTTCTTTTAAATCCAGCTTTTAATCCGGCCTGAGCCGCAGCGAGTTGAGCGACGGGGACTCGGAACGGGGAGCAACTGACGTAATCGAGTCCAATTTCATGGAAAAATTGGATCGAATCAGGATCCCCACCATGTTCTCCACAGACCCCAAGTTTAATCTTGGACCGGGTTTTACGGCCTTTTTCAATGGCGAGTTTCATCAGTCCGCCGACCCCTTCAGTATCGATCGAGGCAAAGGGATTGTGTCGGACAATTTCTAGATCTTGGTAGCTCGGAAGAAATGAGCCTGCATCATCACGACTCATCGCAAGCGTCGTTTGAGTGAGATCGTTTGTTCCAAAACTAAAGAATTCCGCCTCTTTGGCGATCGAGTCTGCAACGATACAAGCACGTGGGATTTCAATCATCGTTCCGACGAGGTAGGGGAATTGGACTTTCTTCTGTTGCATCACCTCTTTGGCGACGCGACGAACAATGGCCATTTGATGTTTGAATTCCTGTTCGTAACCGACGAGAGGAATCATAATTTCTGGTTTGACCTTAATTTTAGCGAGAGTCACGGTTGCTGCCGCTTCAAAGATGGCTCGTACTTGCATTTCCGTGATTTCAGGGAATACCACTCCCAAACGACAGCCTCGATGACCGAGCATCGGATTGAATTCATGTAAATCATGGACCCGTTTCGCGATTTTTTCGAGGGAAAGTCCGAGTTTAATCGAGAGATCTTTTTGTTGAGCCTCGGTATGAGGAAGGAACTCATGGAGCGGAGGATCTAAAAGACGGATATTTGCCGGATATCCATTTAAGGAGAGAAAGATTTCAATAAAATCTCCACGTTGGAGCGGGAGCAGTTTTTCTAAGGCTTTTTTACGATCAACCGTCGTCTCCGAGAGAATCATCTCTCTCATTAAATTAATTCGCTCTCCCTCAAAGAACATATGTTCTGTCCGACAAAGTCCGATGCCTTGAGCCCCAAAGGAAATGGCATTTTGAACTTGGTTGGGTTGATCGGCATTGGTCCGAACATCGAGGAGACGATATTCATCTGCCCATTTCATGAGCTTCGCATAATTGAGATAAGTCTGGCTCTTGGAAGGAGGCAATGTTTTCTCTAAGAGGACTTGAATCACCTCGGAGGGGGCTGTTTTCAGTTCACCAGCGAAAACTTCCCCGGTGCTTCCATCAATGGAAAGAAATTCACCCTTTTTGTAAACTTGATTTCCGACCTTTAAAACCCCTCGTTCATAGTCGATGTGAAGTGCAGAGGCTCCACAAACACAAACCTTCCCCATTTGTCGTGCGACTAAGGCGGCGTGTGAGCTCACCCCTCCTCGGGAGGTTAACGTTCCTTCCGAAGCCATCATTCCTCGGATATCCTCTGGCGAGGTTTCGGTTCGGACGAGGAGTACTTTCTCTCCTTGAGCGACACGGGCCTCTGCTTCGTAGGCATTGAAGTAGATTCGTCCGGTTGCGGCTCCCGGTCCAGCAGGTAAACCACGTGCAATGACGGGGGCTGATTTTCGAGCCTCACGATCAAAGATCGGAGTTAAAAGTTGACTCAGGGAATCGGGCGGAACTCGGCGAACGGCCTCCTCTTGACGAATTAATTTTTCAGCAACCATCTCGACGGCAATTCGAACCGCAGCGACGCCAGTACGTTTTCCGTTCCGAGTTTGGAGCATGAAGAGGCGACCCTCTTCAATCGTGAATTCAAAGTCTTGCATTTCACGAAAATGTTTTTCTAAGCGTTGCCGTACCGCCTCAAGCTCGTGGTAGGTTTTTGGCATCTTCTTTTTGAGCTGAGCAACAGGCTCTGGAGTTCGTACTCCTGCGACGACATCCTCTCCTTGAGCATTAATTAGAAATTCGCCGTAAAAAACTTTTTCACCCGTGGCAGGATCTCGTGTGAAGGCGACACCAGATCCGGAGTTCTCTCCTGTATTTCCAAAGACCATCGCTTGAACCGTGACCGCCGTTCCCCATTCCGAGGGGATTTTGTACTTCTGCCGATAAACAATGGCGCGTTCATTATTCCAAGATTTAAAAACGGCGCCGATGGCTCCATAAAGTTGATCCACGGGATCTTCAGGGAAGTTTTTACCGGTTCGTTCTTTGACGAGTTGTTTGAAGCGCTTAACGAGTGTCATTAAGGCCTCTGTATTGAGTTCGGTATCTTGAACATCCTTTCGTTTCGGAAAGAGTTCATATTTGAGCTCATCAATCACGACCTCAAAGGGCTCCTCTTCTTCACCCTCTCTTTTTTGAACTCCCATGACGACATCGCCATACATTTGAATGAAACGACGATAACAATCGTATGCAAAACGCTCGTTTTTACTGGATTTGATCAGTCCTTCAATCGTCTTATCATTCAAACCTAAGTTTAAGATTGTATCCATCATTCCGGGCATCGATTCCCGGGCTCCAGAGCGAACGGCGACGAGAAGGGGATTAGCAGGATCTCCAAACTTTTTACCCAAAGAGGATTCCATCTCTTGAAGCGAGCGTGAAATCTCTGTTGGAAGAGTTTTAGGCATCGAATGACGGTTTGCGTAGTAATAAGTACAAACCTCAGTGCTGATTGTAAAACCAGGAGGGACAGGGAGTCCAATCCTCATCATTTCTGCAAGATTTGCTCCTTTGCCGCCGAGAAGATTTTTCATACTGCCGTCGCCATCTGCCTTTCCAGCGCAGAAGGAATAAACATATTGAGGAGTCGAGAGAGAGGTTACTTTTTTTGTTTTTTTTATCGTTTTCATCGTTTTATACTTTTGTTTTCTTAAGAATTAAAATGAAATACCTCTTCGAGATCTTTCCACCACTCTCCAGGAGCGTTGTTTTCTAAAGGAATCTGACACGGTTTGCATTCAGCCCACCACCGTTGAGTTTCGAGATCGGCCGCCATTTTTTCAATGTCCGATGTAAAATCTTTTCCTGAATATTCAAAATAACTAAACAGATAAATTTTACCAGCAATCGGAGCAAAGTAGATGCTGTAATTGCGAATATGAGATTGCTTAATCTGTTTGAGGACAGAGGGCCATACATCGGCATGGAGTTGACGGTAGTAACTCTCTTTTTCTGGGGATATTTCAATCACAGAAGCAAACCGTTTGACCTCTTCATTGGATCGTGAGGAGGGAGCGAGGTTTGTGGAGCCGTAAATCGGGGTGCTCATCTTAATTCCTGGGGAGACGGTAGATCTGTTTAGCGTTTCCTGCAAAAATCGCCTGCTTTTCCGCGTCTGAAAAAAGGGAGGTCTCTTGGAGGACAAGATCCAGCCATTGATCATAATTTCCGTTGAGATTCAGAACAGGCCAATCACTTCCAAAAAGGGCTCGGTGAGGGCCAAAGGCCTCGAATACGATTTTAAATACGGAAGAAATTTGACGTGAATCTGGTTCTGGGGGAAGTTGTGTCAGAAGTCCCGAAAGTTTAACAGAAACATTCTCAAATCTCGCAATTGCCCGTAAATCTCGCTCCCATTGATCGAACGAATTATCCTTCAGCGAGGCATTCCCAAAGTGGTCGAGAACAAATTGATTTTCCGGGCACTTTTCAACAAGCTTCATCGCCTCCGGAAGCTGGTGATGAATCACGCACAGATCAAAAGTAAGGTGGAGAGGGACCAGGGATTGGATTCCTTGAATAAAATCCGGTCTCCAGCAAAAGCTTGCGTCTGCTTCTGTTTGCAGATGATGACGGATTCCTTTCACTAAAGAATATGAATCGAGACTTTCTAAATGTTTCACGGTCTTATCGCCCTGATTCATCGGGGCATAAGCGACAATTCCTTTAATCCACGGATATTTCTTAGAAAGTTCTGTGACCCATGCGACCTCTTCGATCGCTTGCTCTGTTTTACATTCAGCCTGAACAAAGACCGCCTCAAAATCTTTCGGTAATAAGAATGCATTGAGGAGCTCTTCGGGAGTATGTCTGCCTGCAATAAGGGGAACGTGACTGAGCCAAGGATACTCCAGCTTCGCCGGATCCCAAAAGTGCAGGTGAGAATCAACAACTTTAAAAGGAACTGTTTTCATTTTTTAATTGCTTATTTACCAGCAGTCCAACCGCCATCGATCATTAAACTAGTTCCGGTCACCATCGAGGACTCCTCCGCCGCTAAATAGAGAGCGGCCGCGGCGATCTCCTCCGGCTTTGCCATCCGACCGTTGAGTTGAGTCGAGGCCATCTCTTGATAAGCTTTTTGTGGATCCGGATATTGAGAGATCATTTTTTGAACAAATTCGGTCTCGACTCGGCCTGGACAAATGCAATTAAATCGAACCCCGGAATGAGAATGATCGAGGGCTAAGGCTTTCGTGAGTCCGACCACCGCAAACTTCGTTGTGGTGTAAGCAAATCGATCGCGTACGGCAACGATGCCTCCTACCGAGGCCATGTTAATGACACTTCCGGATTTTTTTTCGAGCATCCGCGGAATAAAGGCCTTACAGACATTAAAAACCCCACGGACATTGACTTGATAAAGTTTATCTAAATCAGAAACAGTCGTTTGAAGTAGGTTGCCGACATGACCAATTCCGGCGTTATTGACGAGAATATCCACGGGCGAAACAAGCGAGGCAACTTGTTCGCACTCGGTCTCTTGGGTAACATCGAGAGCGATCGCTTGCGCGGATCCTCCTTGTGCTTGAATTCGAGAGACCGTGGCCTGAGCTGCCTTTTCATCTCGATCGGCAATCAATACAAGAGCCCCTTGGCGGGCAAAAGTTTCGGCAATTGCCGCGCCAATTCCGGATCCTGCCCCGGTAATAAAAGCTTTTTTATCTTTGAGTGAAAACATTTTTGACCTTTTGCTAAGAATTTGAGACGTTTGTTTTATTATTTGAGATTTTTTAAGTTGTAAATGATAATAAAATGCGTGTCAGGGCGATAATTTTTATATTTCAAACGTAAAGCGCTCATCCCGTTTGAATCCTGAGCGATGAATTTGAAAGCTGCAATACAATTAGGGAGCTCGGTCCTGTTTTTGCTGATGGGGCTTAATTTGTATCTCTGATCGTTCGATCTTTTTTAAATTCACTCCGAGCGCCTCGCTATTTAAAATTAATTCCCATGAAAATCACTGCCGGTCCAAAACAACTCTGGATTTGAGAGGTGAATTAGAGGAGGGGGATTGAAATCCTAAAGCAGTTCTCACGCACTCCCATCGCAGAGCGAAAATCCAAAAAGGTAACAAACTGGAGAGCCGAGGGTAGGCAACCAGGAACGGGGGTGAGCAGGGGTTCCGTTAACGCCGCTTCCTCCTACGTCCAAGCACTTCCACCTTCGCAAAGGCTACGGCGGACAAGACGGCGAGACAAGCCGCCGCAACGTCAGAGAGGGAGAGGATCGTGAGCTCATTCCTTTCGGCGCCTTCTTCGTCGGCTGCCGCCTCCAGA
>CAMCYL010000061.1 GCA_945883905.1 Akkermansia muciniphila
GGAGATCCCATTAATGGAACCTCTCATACCGATGCGATTAAACTTTTCAATGAAGATCCTGATACGGAAGCCATGATCATGATCGGTGAAATCGGTGGAACTGCTGAAGAAGAGGCGGCCGCATACATTAAACAGTACGTTAAGAAACCAGTAGCGGCCTTTATCGCTGGAGCCACGGCTCCTCCGGGACGTCGAATGGGTCACGCAGGCGCTATTGTTTCAGGTGGAAAAGGGACTGCCGCAGCAAAAATTGAGGCCCTTCTCGATGCAGGAATTGCAGTCGCCCACACTCCCGCCGATATGGGATCAACGCTTGCGAAATTGTTGAAATAGTTTGCTTCTCGCTTTTCATAAACCGTTCGGGGTTCTTTCTCAATTTACACGAGATGGTTCCCCTCATCGGACACTTGCGGAGTTTAACTTTCCTCCGGAGGTTTATCCCCTCGGAAGGCTCGATGCCGACTCTGAAGGCCTCCTCCTCTTAAGTGATGAGCGTCACCTCAATGATCTGTTTCTCAACCCCAAACAGGCCCATCCCCGCACCTATTGGGTTCAAGTTGAAAATATTCCCACCCCTGCATCTCTCCTACAATTAGAGAAGGGAGTCCTGATTCAAGGCTATCAAACTCTCCCCGCAAAAGCCGCCCTGATCTATCCAGAGATTCCCCCCCGAAATCCACCGATTCGATTTCGCAAAAATATTCCTGATTCTTGGATCGAACTGACTTTGACTGAAGGAAAGAACAGACAAGTTCGCAGAATGACCGCAGCAATTAATCACCCCACCCTTCGCTTAATTCGAGTTCAAATCGGTCATTTACAACTCCACCCCTTAAAGTCCGGAACATGGAGAGTTTTGTCGACCACGGAGCAAAAAAATATTTTTTAAGCTTCCCTTTTTTTATTTCTTAAAAGAAGTTCTAATTCAGTGACTTGCCTTAGAATATACGTTTTATACGTAATATTCGCAAGCTTTACAATAGGTATTCTCCTTGCTTTCAACGGCTTATGAAGGAAATTAAGAGTTGAAGGAAATCACACCATGAAAAACGATATTTGGACCACATTCACCGAAAAACTCTCTCCGGGAAGATATGGAACCTCTGGTAAAAGATATCTTCTTTTTAATAGCAATCGAGACTCTCAACGACGTTATTGTAGCCTCGATCGAATTTCAGCGAGCTCCTCGATTTCAAGACTCAGAATGCCATTCTATCTCAGAAAAATGAGCTCTTCAACTTAGACTCCATCCAAAACCTGACTCTTATTCTGCCTCGACGGGTGAAAAGCCATCGGGAGGGATTATCGGGAGAGAACTCGAAAAACCGACTCGATGAATTTTAAGTCGATCATGATTAATTTCACCTAAGGGAGAGATCTCCCATTCCCACACCTCTTCCGGCTCAAACCATTTCGCCCCATACCACGGATCTTGGCTCTCAATCCTCTCTCCATTTCGATCCTGCCATCGCTCCTCTAGATCAGAGATTACAAGCTGATTCCTCCCCCATCGGGAAATCAAATCTAAATGGCTCCTTTGAATCCTTCTCGCCCAGCCATGCAACTCCACCTCCGGGGCACCGGGTAGAGACTTATGCATCCGCTCTAAGGGAAAAAGCGGCAGTTGACTCAATAAATTAAGACTGACCACTAAATCAACGCGCCCATCCCAATTCACCTTTGGATCTGGAAAAACCTCCCCGCTTTCGAGTTGATCCATCACACCACTTAGATCAACTGTATGATATTCAATTTTAGAATTGTTTAAGGCCCTCCACCGAATCTCCCACGGATGGACTAAATCCAAGAGAATAATTCGATCTAACGCTTGAAGCTCAAGTGAGCTCCAAGGAATATCAAATCCGGCTCCACTTCCACAAAATAAAACAGAACGAATCTCTTGATGAAGCTTTAAAAATCGAACAATCGACTCCTGTGTTTTATATAAATGGGGCTGCCACTGTTTCTGACAACGCCGATATCGAGCTCCAATTCCAATCGATTCACTCAGATATCCCCACTTTCGCGCCTGCCAAGAACAGGGGGTCGTTAAATATTGAACCAACTCAACAATCATATCTTATGACGATTAGTGACGGCTCTCTTTAGAAATGGTAACAATCAATATTCCCCAGATCGTCACCGCAATGAGATTAAAAGGCATTTGTAATAATGGGGGCATAGAATAAATCACGTAAACGATCGGCAACCAAAAACAGATATTCGAGACCCAAAGAGGAAGGAAGCGATTCGCTAAAAAGGAACTCATCGGAAAAACGAGTGCCACTGTCTTTTTTAAACTAAATCCCTCCTCTTTCCATAAAAACAGCAGACTATTCATGGGGACGGTGATGAATAGTGAGTAAAAGCACATATCGACAAAAACTTTTTTATGAAGGGTATTCCAGTCCGTTCCGGAACCAAAGTAATCATTCTGAAAACGATAAAAATAGTCGGTCATCACACTCACCCCTCCCATTAAAAGAACTTTAAAGAGCATATCGATGAGATGCTCTCGGCGCCATTTTCCCCCATCAACACAATAAACTCTAAATATTTCCGATATTATACCCGCAGCAACCGCTCCAACAATAAAGGAGAAAAAAGCCCCTCCACTCTCCTTCGCTTCAGCGAGAAACTTAAAAATAGTCATCGTCCATGGAATCTCTGCCTGATAAGAAAATCCAAAAATCACCATCAAAAGCTGTAAAATTAAGGCCGGAACCCAATTTAATTGAATCGATCTCCATCCAATTCTTAACCCTCGAATCAATGCATTCATTATTTGACCTCCAAACTGTTTAATATTCCTCTTAAAGATTCAATTGTCGTCGGATGATATTTCGAGGGAACCTGAAAAAAAGTGGAGGCTTCACTACTCTTTTCATCAAATCGTTCGACCTTCCAATAAAAGGGAGTCCCCTCAGATCCCCACTCCAATTTAACTCCAACCTCTCCAGAAGCTCGAAGTGTACTGAGCACTTCATCGACTTTTTCTGGCCAAAGGGGACGAACCACGGCTTGTCGAATTTGTTCGTGGATCTGAGAAAATTGAGAGAAAAACTCTTTTAAAAAAGGGTGAATCACCGTTTGAGCTCGGAGATTTCCTTTCTCCGATTGATTTAAATCCCAAAATCGAGAAGGGAGATCGAACCAGAACCCCTCTTTTTGAATCGGGGATATCTTCCAAGGGGTTCCTTTTTGAGGCTCCTTTGAGGGTCGAGTAAGATCATAAGAGGAATACCCCTCTATATTCAGGTCACTGAGACGATTCAAATGATGCTTTGTTCCTTGGGTTGCCCTTTGGACCTCCTCCCAACGAAACTCCCAATAGCCCGCATCCCGATGCTCTAAACCGGTATATCTTCCGCTTTTAGAATCATAAAGGATCGACCAATACTTCGCTGGGGCATCGATCCTCCACACACCCCCTTGCTCAAGAATTCGAAACTCCTGCTCAAAATCCCCTTCAAGAGTTCGCACAATCACACGACCCGCCCAAAGGGGGGTCAAAAATAGTAAGCAAAAAAAACAGATCCGCTGTAAATTAGTAAACACCGACCGTCCATTTCGGTTTCTATTTTTTAAAATGATCATTATCCTTCGATGATTTGAATCTCAACAGGATCGACTTGAACTCCGTTTTCCTTCAGCCAAATAATTCCCTTTTTTACGACCTCACGATCCCCCTCAACCTCCAAAGCAATGATCCCCATATCCTTTGTCACACTGGCATTATGAATCGTGAAAAGAACTTCGAATTTTTGAGCCAGCTGACAAATTAAGGGTTTGCGTTGTGCCTCGGTGGAGAAGGTCAACCAGAGTCTTTGTTTTTCTGAGGCCATTTGAATTATCCTCCGGCAATGGCAGGAACAATGCTGACTTCATCATTTGTTTTGACTGCCGTATTTTTATTATCCAAGAATCGAACATCCTCTCCATTGAGGTAAATATTCACAAAACGACGAACCTCTCCGTTGGCATCCAGCAAACGATCCCCTATTCCAGGGAACTGCTTTTCAAGATCATGCAAGACCTCTCCAATCGTCGCTCCCGCAGCGTCAACGGTATCGATATTGTTGGTTAAATTTCTAAGCGGGGTTGGAATACTGACTTGTACGGACATACTATTTCTCCTTCTGATTGGTTAAACGGTTAAACTGGGGTTTTGAGCCAGTAATTGATCGAACTCGCGCAGACTCGGATTAATCACACGAGGAGCCCCCACATGATTCATCACCGCATCCATCGTTTTAAGACCATTCCCAGTAATACAAATTACAATTCGCTCATCACGAGGAACTTTTCCGGTCTCAATTAACTTTTTAGCACAGCCGACCGTGACTCCTCCTGCGGTCTCCGCAAAAATCCCCTCGGTTTCCGCTAAAAGCTTAATTCCATCAACGATCTCTTGATCGGTAATATCTTCACAAGCCCCTTTTGTATTTCGAACTTCATTCACCGCGTAGTAACCATCCGCGGGAGTCCCAATGGCTAACGATTTTGCAATCGTATTCGGTTTCGGAACAGGCTTAATCAAATCGGTTCCACTTTTAAAGGCTTGTGAAATCGGAGAACATCCTGAGGCTTGCGCCCCGTGAACTGAATATTTCGATTCAGGAATAATGCCGACCTTCATGAATTCTTGATAAGATTTTGAAATCTTCGTCAATAAAGAACCGCTCGCCATCGGAATGATGGTATGCGCTGGAACCTCCCATCCGAGTTGCTCAACGATCTCAAAACCCATGCTCTTCGACCCCTCCGCATAATAGGGACGAAGATTCACATTAACGAATCCCCAGCCATATTTACCAGCGATCTCAGAACAAAGACGATTCACCTGATCATAAGGCCCATGAATTCCAATCACATTGGTTCCATAAACTAAACTATTTAAAACCTTGCCTTGCTCTAAATCGGCAGGAATTAAAACATAACTTTCTAAACCAGCACTAGCCGCATTCGCAGCAACACTATTTGCCAAATTTCCTGTCGAGGCACAAGCGACGATCTTAAATCCAAGTTCACGTGCTCGAGAAAGGGCCACGGCGACGACTCGATCTTTAAAAGAGAGCGTAGGAAAATTAACCGCATCATTTTTGATGTAAACCTCTTTAGCCCCTAAAGCCTTCGCTAAGTTATCGGCCTTAATTAAAGGCGTAAAACCGACTTTTAATCCAACGGTTGGATCTCCTTCGATCGGAAGTAACTCACGATATCTCCACATGGTTTGAGGACGGGATTCAATGATCTTACGAGAGATATGTTTTTGAATTAATGAATAGTCATAAGCAGCCTCTAAAGGACCAAAATCGAATTCACAGACATGAATCGCCTTCTTCGGATAAAGACGTCCGCACTCACGACACTTTAAATTACTAAAAAATTCAGTGGCCATAGATCGTAGGCAAATATCGAGGGGTTAAGTTCAAGAAGAGGACCTAGAAGAAAGAAAAACGAAGTAACTCTGGCATCGCACTGTTACTCGCTTCTCATCCGTCCGAGGGAATCCTCAGCTGGGTTTAGCACCTAAACAAGTTCAACGATTCTCGTGAATCCTCAAACTCTGGTTGCCGCGGCTTCAAAGGGCCAGTCCCTCCACCGCTCTCGATAAGAGCTACTCCTACATATGGCAATAGTGTGAAAATTGTCAAATGATTTTCAATCAAGTCTTTTTGATCCGCATGACCAGGCCGTCAAGTTGGATTGGATGGGTAAAAGGGACATTAATCTTTCCAAATATAGCGAAACATCAAAACTCTCAAGGTCGCCGTCAATGGAATCGCTAAAATCGCCCCCACGATCCCCCCTAAAAGATGGGACCAAACCAAGATCGCTAATATCACCGTCAAAGGATGGAGCCCTGTTCTTTCTCCCATAATTCGCGGCGAAATGAAAAAACCCTCTAAAAATTGAACGACTGAAAAGACAATCCCCACCCCCATGACCAATCCCCATCCCCCATCGGGCTGGACAAAAGCAATTAAACCAGAGGCGGTTAATCCAATCACAATTCCGAGATAGGGAACGATGCTTAAAAATCCTGTCATCATCCCCAGAATCAATGCATAGGGAATCCCAACGATCATTAACCCAATCGAGGTCAATGCCCCGATGATAATCGCCACTAACACCTGACCTCTAAAAAAGACGATGAGATAACGGTTAATCTCTCCAATCACAAAAACAAGCTCCTCTTTCCATGGAGAGGAATGCAGTGGAATATAACGTCTCCACGTTGATTCAATCGAGGCCTGATCCCGTAAAAGATAAAAGACGTACAACGGAATGAAAACAAAACCGAGAATCAAGCTCGCCGTTCCTCCGACTCCCTTAATCCCTCGCCAAAGATAGCCTAATCCCTTCTGACTCCAGTGAGGCCATTCCGCTTGAAAGATCTTCTGAAATTCATTGAGCTTTTCTTGGACCGCAGGATATTCCACTGAGGATCTCTCTAATGATCCCTTCCAGATCTGAATCTTCTCCGGGAGTTCCGTGGAAAACTTAACGCACTCTTGATAGATCTTAGGAAAAATCCAAAGCCCCATCCCTAAAATCAAACAAAAGAGTATCCCCAGTAAAGCCAACACAATAGAGGATCGAGAGATCTTTGTTTTTTTCTCTAAAAAAACAACGACTGGATGTAGAATATAAGCAATGATCGCCGCAATTCCAAGAGGCAAAAAAACATCCTGTAACTCTCTGACGAGTGCAAAAAAACCGAGGCCTAACAAAAAAAGAATTCCAACTAAGACAAGGACCGAGATCCCTGCGATCGACCATCCTAGTATCCGTTTCTGAGTCTCGTTAAGAAAATCCATAAACGATTGAAGCACAGACTGTGGAGGCCTTTCAAGCTCTCAAACTTCTTTGTCTTTAACCTTGGCGGTTAATTTCTGCCTATTCCTCTATGCGTGCCTACCTGCCCCGCCTGCTCCGAGTTTAGTGTCGGAGTACTCTATTCTTTGTCAGGGACCTGATCTTCTTCTCAATCCCTGAAACGCGTTAAGCCCTATCATTCGGTAGCATTTCAAGGGCGGCGATCCGCTCCTCCAAAGGAGGGTGCGAGGAAAAAAGGGCCATAAAGCCAGAGGGCTTGGCACTGATCTTAAAAGAGGCGATCGCCTCCGAACGATTGTCATAAATCGGATCGGAATGACTAATTTGGGTCAAACGCTTCAACGCATCAATCATCGGCTGTTTACCCCAAATTTTAGCCGCATCGGCATCCGCTCTAAACTCTCTCCAACGAGAAAAACGCATCACCACCATTGAGGCTAAAACCCCTAGTAAAATTTCGCAAACAATATAGCCGACATAATAACCAATCCCAGGCCCTGAAGACTCACGATCCTCTTTCTTTAATGCATTATCAATAAACATTCCCACGATTCGTGACAAAAAAACGACAAAGGTATTCAGCACCCCTTGAAGCAAGGTCATCGTCACCATATCCCCGTTCGCAATATGAGAAACTTCGTGTGCTAAAACTCCCTCCACCTCTCGTTTATTCATCCCCTGCAAAAGACCGGAACTCACGGCCACTAAAGAATGTTTCTTTGAACGACCCGTCGCAAAGGCATTCACTTCCGGACTTTGATAAATACCAACCTCTGGCATCGGAATCCCTGATTTAGTCGCTTGTGCTTTAATCGTACTCACAAGCCACTCCTCCCCAGCATTCGCAGGCTCCTCAATAATTTGAATACTGTAAGCCCGAATCGCCATCCATTTTGAAATCCACAACGAGATAAAACTTCCAGTAAAACCAACGACAAGGGAAAAAGTAAAGAGCGTCCCATAATCGATACCGCTCTTCGTCATCCAGCGGTTCAGTCCGAGAAGATTGATCGCAAGACCGACCACCAACATAATTGCAATATTCGTTCCAAAGACAAGAAGCCATCGTTTCATAATGAGGGCAAAACTAATCGAGCTTTTTTAAAATGCAAGGGGGAGAAGTAAAAAAATATTAAATCTGATCCCATTCTTCCTTCTTAAATCCGACCACTCCTACTGATTTTCCGATGAGGAACGGTCGCTTCACGAGATTTCCATTTTTCTGAAGAAGCTTAAATACCTCGGATTGACTCATTCCCTCAATCTTATCCTTCAATCCCAAAGCTTTATAATCTAAGCCCGAAGTATTCATGATTTTTCGAATCTCCCCGCCTTTCAATTCCAACATCTTTTCAAGCTCCGCCTGACTCGGAGGTCTCTCACGGATCGCAATTCGCTCAAAAGGGATTCCCCTTTTTTCAAGATAAGCGGCAGCATCTCGACAGGTCGAGCATTTGGAGTATTCATAAAACTTAAGCATCCCCTAAAATTTGTCATTTGCGGTCTTTCGTCAAGTCCGATAAACCTTTTCCATGTCAAAACAGAAGAAAGCGATTGTAATCGGATCTGGATTCGGCGGACTCGCCGCTGCAATTCGTCTTCAAGCCCGTGGATATCAAACACAGCTCTTAGAGATGCGAGATAAGCCAGGAGGTCGAGCCTATGTGTATGAGCAAGACGGATTTCAATTTGATGCCGGTCCGACGATCTTAACCGCTCCTTTTTTAATTGATGAGCTTTTCGCTCTCGCTGGAAAAAAAACCGAGGACTATGTCAAAATTGTTCCAACAGATCCGTTCTATCGCATTGTTTTCTCTGACGGCAAAACATTCAATTACACAGGGGATCACGAAAAAATGGAGGCCGAGGTTCGACGCTTCAATCCCGAGGATGTCGCTGGCTATAACCGCTTCGTTGAGAAAACGGAACGAATCTTTAAACGCGCCTTCGTGGATCTTGCCGATAAGGCCTTCTCAACAATTTGGGATATGATCAAGGTCGCTCCCGATCTGATTAAACTGGCCTCCCACGAATCGGTTTACAAATTAGTCTCGCGACATCTCAAAAGCGACTATCTGCGACAAGTTTTTAGCTTTCACCCGCTCCTCGTCGGAGGAAATCCTTATCAATCCTCCTCGATTTATGGAATGATCCACTACCTAGAGCGTAAATGGGGGGTTCATTTTGCGATGGGAGGAACCGGAGCCTTAGTCAACGGCTTCGTCCGACTCTTCCAAGAAATGGGAGGAGAACTCAAACTCAATACCCGTGTTGAGAAAATCATTGTCGAAAATCAAACCGCTCAAGGGGTCATCGTGAACGGTGAACGGATTGAGGCCGATCTCGTCGTCTCCAATGGCGATACGGCCAATACCTATCGAAAACTGATTGATGCCGCCTATCGTCCTTCATGGACGAATAAAAGAATCGAAAAAATGCGTTATTCGATGGGACTTTTTCTGATTTATTTTGGAACCAATCGCACCTATCCGGATCTCGCTCATCATACGATTGTTCTGGGTCCTCGTTATAAAGGATTATTAGATGAGATCTTTACCGCTAAAACTTTAGCCTCCGATTTCTCCCTCTACCTCCATGCTCCGACTCGAACTGACGCCTCCTTGGCTCCCGCCGGTCATGAATGTTTTTATGTCCTTTCACCCGTCCCAAATCTTCAAGGAAAGATCGACTGGGAAAAGGAAAAGGAAGGTTATGCTGAAAAAATACTCGAATCACTCGAAACGATCTGTCCGAACGTACGCCAGCATATCGTGACTCAACGAATTTTAACCCCTCTTGACTTTGAAACCCAGTTAGATTCCTATGCCGGTTCTGCCTTTCAATTTGAACCGATTCTCACACAAAGTGCCTGGTTCCGACCGCATAACAAAGCAGAGGATATTGAAGGTCTCTATTTTGTCGGCGCAGGAACCCATCCCGGAGCAGGGGTTCCAGGGGTCCTTTCAAGTGCAAAGGTCCTTGAAGAGATTCTGCCTCGATAAAAATGGCGTGATTTCTCCCCTCACCTCCTTATACTAGTGACGAATGAAGCATTACCGCAAAGAAATTTGGTTTGAAATCAACCTCCGACGAGGACTTGTTAATATCACGCAAGAGCTCAATTCAGCTCTCAAAGAAAGTAAAATCAAAGAGGGACTCCTCCTTTGTAATGCGATGCATATTACCTCCAGTGTTTTTATCAATGATGACGAAGCCGGATTTCATCACGATCTTGAGGTTTGGCTCGAAAAACTCGCTCCAGAAAAACCCCACGCGCAATATCGTCATAACGGATCCGAAAATAATGCCGATGCTCATTTAAAAAGAACACTCATGGGACGAGAGGTTGTCATCGCCATTACAGAGGGACGATTAGATCTCGGTCCTTGGGAGCAGGTTTTTTATGGGGAATTCGACGGGCATCGCCGCAAACGAGTTCTCGTTAAAATTATTGGAGAATAACTCTAAACTCCTCCTTTATTTTATATACTTAATCTTGAATATTCCCTTCATCCTCTATTTTTTATGTCAAATACCCTTGCTCGATTCATTGATCATACTTTATTAAAACCGGAGGCGACTCTTGAAGATCTCCTTCGTCTTTGTGATGAGGCGAAGACCCATCACTTCTATTCAGTCTGTATCCATCCCCATTGGATTGCAGACGCCAAAAAAGCGCTTCATGGAACTTCGGTGAAAGTCGCAACCGTTATCGGTTTTCCGCACGGAGCGACCCTCTCTCAAGTCAAAGTGTTTGAGACCACCGCCGCAATCGCTGCGGGAGCAGAGGAGATCGATATGGTAATTAACCTTGGCGCCGCTGAAGAACGTCACTGGAATTTTATTGAGCATGAAATCCATAGTGTGGTTTCGGCGGCTCACGATCGACCGGTCAAAGTCATTCTTGAGACCTGTCTTCACTCCCCTGAGGTCATTCGCGAACTTTGTCTTCGAGCCATTAAAGCGGGCGCCCAATTTGTGAAAACCTCTACCGGTTATCATGAGGGAGGAGCCACCGAAGAGGCAGTCAGAATCATGCGGGAGGCCGTCGGCCCCTCCTTTGGCGTCAAGGCCTCGGGAGGAATCCGAACGCGGGCAATTGCTGAAAAGATGTTAGCCGCCGGCGCCAATCGCCTCGGCTGTTCCTCAAGCCTCTCGGTTCTTCAATCGATCACCTCTCCAGTCGAACGGTCCAATTATTAATCCTTTTTTACGTGATCTTTTAATTCAAAACGCCTACCCTCCCCGCATCTATTATGAGTCAACTCAAAGTCACTCCTTGCAAATCGATCCAAGCGGATCTCCGTGTCCCTGGCGATAAAAGCATTTCTCATCGTTCGATTATGTTTGGCGCTCTCGCCGAGGGAAAGACCCGTGTCACCGGCTTTCTCCGCTCTGAAGACTGTCTATGCACCATGCGAATCTTCCAAGCGCTTGGAGTTCATATTGAAGAGATCGATGCTCACCATCTACTCATTGAAGGATCGGCCAAAAAACTCAAACCCCCCTGTGAAGCCCTCGATTGCGGAAACTCGGGAACCTCGATGCGCTTAATTGCGGGGGTTCTTGCGGGACAAACTTTCGTGAGTAAACTTTTCGGAGATGCCTCTCTTTCGAATCGCCCCATGCAACGGATTATCAATCCACTCACGCAAATGGGAGCCCGAATCCTTTCCCAAGGAGAAAAAGGTCGCCCGCCGTTAGAGATCCACGGTCAACTTCTCAAAGGGATTGACTACCTCTCTCCCATCGCCAGTGCTCAACTTAAATCCAGTATTTTACTCGCCGGTCTTTTTGCTAAAGGAAAAACAAGTGTCACGGAACCAGTCATCTCTCGCGATCATACCGAGCGAATGCTTGAACATTTCCATGCTAAACCGCTCATCGAAAATCTGAAAGTCAGTATCAACGGCGATACTCGTCTCCATGCGCATGATATACAAGTCCCCGGAGATATTTCCTCCGCTGCATTTTGGCTCGTGGCGGCCGCAGCCTCTCCTCACTCCAATCTAACCATTCGGGATGTTGGCTTAAATCCCACCCGTACCGGAATTCTGAGCGTCCTCCTCCGAATGGGAGCGCAAATTCGCGAGAGCATCGAAACGAGTAACGCCGAACCGTTTGGAAACATTCAAGTCAAGGGCGGGCACCTCGTCGGAACTGTAGTCGAGGGAGAGGAAATCCCAAACGTGATCGATGAAATTCCTATCCTCTCTGTCGCTGCAGCCTTAGCGGAAGGGGAAACAATCTTCCGAAATGCAGAAGAACTTCGGGTTAAAGAGACCGATCGTATCGCTGCAATGGCCGGAAATCTACGTCAGTTCGGAGTGGAGGTCGAAGAGTTCAAAGATGGAATGTGCGTCAAAGGAGGAGGGAAACTTAAGGGGGCTCATGTGAAGAGCTTCGGCGATCATCGCATTGCGATGTCCTGTGCTATCCTCGGCCTCTTTGCAGAGGGCGAAACAATCATTGATGATGCTGAATGCATCCCCACCTCCTATCCTACCTTTGAAAAAGATCTTCGCGAAATCACAAGCAACAACAGCTCTAGCCTGAAAAAAATCGTCTCCATCGGAGCCTCCAAATGAGTCGTTCGATCGTCATCGCAATCGATGGACCGGCCGCTTCTGGAAAAAGTACCGTCGCAAGACGTCTGGCCGACGAACTCGGATTTACCTACGTGAATACAGGAACGATGTATCGTGCGATCACCTGGCAATTTTTAGAGGAGAACCTACCGATGGAGGAGAGTTCGATTATCGCCAGAATCCAAACAATCCCTTTTGAGGTCTGGATCGATGGAGGTCATGTCGAAATGCGAATCAATGGGATCGATCCCGTCGAATATACTCGTGAAGAAAGAGTCAATGGGTTCGTTCCCAAAGTGGCAACAATCCCTGAGGTTCGTCAAATTCTAACCGATAAAATGAGATCCCTCGCCAAACACTCCCATTTGGTCATGGAAGGACGTGATATTGGCTCTGTCGTCTTCCCCCAAACGCCCTATAAATTTTTCATTGATGCGGATGAAGCAATCCGAAACAAGCGTCGCATGGCCCAGGGAGAGATCGACGAGATTCAAAGCCGCGACAAAATCGATTCCTCTCGAAAATCGGCCCCTCTCCAAGTCGCCACCGGCGCTGTCCGAATCGATACCACTCAGATGACTGTCGATCAAGTCATGGAATCGATCTATAGTGAACTCCCGAAAATGGGACTCGTCCTTGTTTAATTCCTAAATCGAGCAAGCGCTAAACCGATCCTCTTTTCATATGAAAATATTGACCCCCCTCTATTTAACTGGTGTCTATTTATTATGAGACCCTGGTACTGGCTCGCTTGGTCCCTTTCGGGAACTTTCTACAAATCAATTTGCCATGCCGAGGTTCAAGGTCGGGATCGACTTCCCTCTGGCAACTTCCTCGCAGTTTCCAATCATCTCAGCAATATCGATCCTCCCCTTGCAGGCTGGGCGATAGAACGCGAGGTTTTCTTCCTTGCTAAAAAAACACTCTGGGATAATCCAACGCTCGGCAGGCTCATCACCAGTCTTAATTCGATTCCGGTCGATCAAGAGCGTCCCGATATGACCAGCCTTAAAAAAACGATCAAAGTTCTTCGTGAAGGCCATAACGCCATTATCTTCCCTGAAGGCTCTCGTAGTCTTGATGGCAAACTTCAACCAGGACAACCGGGGGCGGGACTCGTCGCTTGTAAAGCCCAAGTTCCCATCGTACCGATGCGTATTTTTGGCACCTTTGAAGCACTTCCTCCAGGGAGCAAAAAATTTACCCCTTCTCCCATTCGAGTCGTTATTGGAAACTATTTTCTTCCCCCTCCAGAAGAGGAGAGCAAAAAAGACAAAACGATCTATGCCGCTCTGAGTACAAAAATGATGAATGAGATCGCCGCCCTTCAGTGGAGTTCGATTGAAAACGAAGATAGACCGGTCATCTAACCTTTCTATTACCCACAAATACCTCCATTAACCGCCAAGTTCCAGCCATCAGTCAAATCAGTTAGTCGCTTCCAACCTCGCCAGAGAGCAATGATGCCTGGCATGCCATCGCCTTTGCGTCCCAGAAAGCCGCCGAGTCTTGCGATCCATACTACTACTTCACTGATAGTTGGCGTTTTCTTTGGTAGAGGCTTGCCTCTATTTACTTTTATGAACAGTATTTTCCACTCGTGCTCTGTGATGAGTTTTGTGCATGGAGTATCCGGATTGGCTCTTGCAATCAAAGTGATCATGAACATTCGCCATGCAACAATACTCATAATCGTGAGATATTTCTTTAGGCGGCCAGCGGTTCCTAGTCTGCATGATTCAACTAGAAATCCCGATTTTAAAACTTTGAAATACATTTCAATTCTCCACCGAAGGCAGTACCACTTTACTTTCTCGCAGGCTTCATCAAAGGAGGTCACGCTAAGGTTGGTTAGCAACATCCACTCCACAGCCTGCATGCCAGCGGGCGGATGAGCCTCATAAACATAGACCGCGTGCATAGGCAGATCAGGGAGTTCTGAGCTTCTGTGTTTAACATTATTTCGGGGCGGATTGAACAAAAAGGATCCAAACTTTATTGTTAATATAGTGGTGCGTGCTTCTTGTTCCGTGCTGTGTTGTTTTTTTCGCTTTGAGGGAATCGTGACACTGATGGTGCCTGCCTCTGATTGCTTATCCATATGGGACCACAAACTCACAACGCCTTTTTCGGCACACCGAGATCGCTTGTTTATGGCTCGGTCTACTTTGGCGCGGACCAGCACAGGAGAACGGAGTTCTTCGCTTAGTTTAAAGAACTCATATATGTCAGCCTCCCTGTCGCAAACCGTGACAATTTGAGTGTCACTTATTATCTCTTGGGAATTTTTCAATGCCTGCAACCATCTATAACTCTCCTTCTTTTCTATCGGTATAACATCAGCAAGTTTTCGACGTTTGTTGCTGTTGAGTTTTCGGGCAAAGATCTGCTGGTCCAAAAGACCGATTGGCGTACCCTCGGTGGTCACTGCAAGACAGGAGTGCATCACAAATCCATTGGTGAACATTTTGGCATCATACTTGTCTTTTTTCATGGATATTCGGCCAAGTCCTTCCGTTTTGGGATGGCTTGTGTACACAAAATAGCTCGTGTCTTGAATGGCGAGAACGGTTTTGTGGCCCTTTGCCCGTTGAGCCGTTTTCAGTCGGTGTGCATTCATGACGACACGATCATCCACATTGTCATTTCTAAAGAACCGGTATGCTGCCTTTGTCTCAGCCCAGTCTTCACAGGCCTGATTAATAGGGCTTTGGGGGGCTTCGGAGAAACTATTACATAGTTTTACAAGCCTCTGATTGAGGCGCGTGTCTCCAAGATCGATGTCCGCAAATTCTTCATCAGCCCAGCCCTTCTGCTTATCTCTTTTCATTGACTTGCCTCCAAAATGTTGATTATATTTAGACAAACTATAGATGTATAAAATACATCTATTTAAATAAGGAGGAGCTGTCAATGAAAAGAGATATTATGAGAAGAGAAGCATTAATGAAGAAACTCGCTCAATGCGGGAACATGATCAGGGGATCAATCAACTGTGTGTGCTCAAAATGTAACAGAGCTCACTGTATCTGCAAAATAAAGGGGGCGGCCAAAGCGTATCGCCTTACTTATAAAGACAGAAAACAGAAGACCTGCATAGTCTACATCCCGAAAAATCGGCTTCCTGAAATGCGCAGGTTGCTCACGAACTATTCGCAAGCCAGAGGAATCATCGACCAACTCATTGCGGCTAATGTTGAGATCTTCAAGAAAGGGAGCTAGCAAATCACTGACTTGTGGGTAATAGAAAGGTTTGATGAGAGGAAGGGAGGTCTATCGACCTACCCTTCCTACTCTACTAAAAACAGTCGAATTCTTTCAGCTTGGGAAATCCATTGAAAGGCCCTCGCCCAATCCCGAATCTCCAAGGGATCTTGGTCCCTCAACGATTGCTCGCGAATCGCCTGCGCAATTGCTTCCGGATTGTCAGCAGGAACACGAGAACACCAGCTCCCCGGTTGAAGTTCTTTTAAAATGGGAAGATCGGTCGCCACTATTTTTTTTCCCGCAGCGGCATACTCGACAAGCTTCATCGGGAAGGTTTGCAACGAGTTTAATGGGGTGATTCGATTCGGAATTAAGGCAATCGAGGCTTTTTCCATGAACTCACGAACTTGTAGATGCGATAAGAATCCGAGAAAACGGACATTTGCCGGAGCCTCTTTTCGTTCCCCTTCAATCTCACGCTCATTCCCTCCAATGACCGTTAAATGGTATTCAGGAAGAAGTCGCATCGCCTTGATCGCATTGGAAAGTCCTTTCCAATGTTGGAAACTCCCTAAATACAAAAGCTCCTTGGAATGACCTCGATCGAGATCCCATTCAAAAAAAATCGGTTCTGCACAATTCGGAGAGATCAACCGTCTTTGAGGAATCGAAAAGCTTTTTTCGAGTTGAGTCAAAAGATACTGCGAGGTTGCCACCACGGCATCAACCTTTTGATAAATCGACTGTTCTTGAGTACAAAGTTTACGATAACGCCACGACCGACAATCAAAGGCATCCGCAAAGACCTCGTGTGACTCAAAAACAAAAGGGAGTTTCGGAAAAGTTTTTTTAATAAAACCGGCCGCCTTCAAATGAATTCCGTAAACAAGATCAAATGGTATTTGCTTTTGAATCCATCTCCCCACCTGCTGATAAAAATAGGCGGAAGATTTGAGAGCGATCCCTCCCACTTTCCATTGTCGAGAAAAGCTCTGGAACTCAATCCCTGAAAGCTCCCCCCCACTCATTTTGAGCAGCTCGCTCTTTGCGGAAATAACATCCGACTGACTTGCCGTGACTAAAGTAACCGCCACCCCACAACGCGCCAACGAAAGGACTCGATTCAATGTATGAATCTCTCTCGCTCGGCGTCCTGTGATCTCCTCCCCATATAAATAAAGCAATCGCATCAATAGTTTCACCAAACTCTCAAAAAAAGCAAAAAGGTCGAGTTAAAATCAATTTCTTACTTCATTAGCGTCCAAAATAAAAAATCCTTAAAGACATTGTCTCAGGCACTCCCATCGCAAAGCGAAAATCCAAAAAGGGAAAGAAATTGGAGAGCCGAGGGAAAACCTTCGTAAAACGAAATCAAACCCATGGAATCTCAAAGATTTGAATAGGGGTAACAGGGATTCAACCAACCAGGAAAACCGATTGCGAAGCAGTTGCTGTAAAACAGGGTCTTGAACGTTTGGCGCAGGGGTCAATGGGGACACAACCAAATCGAAGATTTGCAAAGGGTGAGCAGGGGTTCCGTTAACGACGCCTCCTCCTTCGTCCAAGCACTTCGGCGAGACAAGCCGCCGCAACGTTAAATCCCTACCCCCCGATCTGATCAGTAGGGTCAGAACTTCACCTCCCTTC
>CAMCYL010000062.1 GCA_945883905.1 Akkermansia muciniphila
AACGCCGCTTCCTCCTACGTCCAAGCACTTCCACCTTCGCAAAGGCTACGGCGGACAAGACGGCGAGACAAGCCGCCGCAACGTCAGAGAGGGAGAGGATCGTGAGCTCATTCCTTTCGGCGCCTTCTTCGTCGGCTGCCGCCTCCAGAGAATCTCTCTCGTTTCTTTGAAAAAAGGATTTTCAAAAAACGATCAAGTTTCTCTGGAGGGGCTCGGTTTCACCTCTCCTCGGAAAGAGCTCACGATCCTCTCCGTAAGAAATTTTCGGATTATTTTTGTATGAAGGGGAAAAGTTCTGACCTCAAGAGCGTAAGCGATAGATCCCAGTTTTTAAAAAGGGATCGAAAGCTCGTTTTCGAGAACTATTTAAAAATAGGGAGGAGGCTCGGAGGAGCCGTGGTCAGAACGAAGGGGGGGTAGAGATTTTACGTCGCGTCATGGCGTCGTTGCGCGAGGCAATGTATTGAAGTTTTTTTGTTTTAGTGGCATGGACACTAATGCATGAAAATGAATCAAGCCACGCGTGCTTTTCGAAGATTCTTTTTTGCGACATTGCTTTTAATTTTTGCGATTGTCTCAACGCCTTCGCTTCTCATAGTGCCAGTTCCGGTAAGCTTAAGCTTGGGTTCTGGATCAAAGCGGTGCTGGATCTTTAAAGCATTCTTCACGACATCTTTAGTGCCAATTCAGTCGGCGTCATAATCGAAGCCTACAATTTATTCTGGCATTCGCAAGAAATTCATCAACCTCCTCGTTTCCTCACTTGGCGTTTTTGCCTTTATCTTGGCGGTTAATTTCCGCTGGTAATGCTTTAGATCCTCATTCCTATTTCTGACGAAAGGAACGAGGGGTTTGTCCAAAATGTTTTTTAAATTCTGTGGCAAAATATTGGCTGGAGGAGAAGCCATGATTGAAGGCAATTTGTGTGATGGAAAGTTTCGAAGAGTGAGTGAGATCGTTCGCCGCATGACGAAGTCGACAGCGTTTTAGAAAATCCATTGGACTAGTGTTGGTAATTTGATTGCAACAATCCACCAAGGAGGTGGATCCCATTCCACATTGTTTTGCCATCATCGGGAGGGTCCAATCCTCAGAAGCAGAGGAGGGGTTCGTTTCGATATCCTTGAGAAAAAGGTCGACGGTTCGAAATCGAGTCGAGAGTTCGGGGTCTCGGGCAGGCTTTTGTTCTCTTAAAGATTCTAATGTTTCGAGGAGGAGTTGACTCACACAAATACCGATGTGTGAAAGTCGATCTTGAGGCGAAGGATGTTGAAGATGTGAGGCGAGGGATTGGAAAATTCGAATCATTTCTCGACTTGCGAACCACGTGGGAGATTCGTTTTGACGGAGGATCGCCGTGAGTTCTAGAAGATCATTTTTTTGAAGATGAATCCAAGGAGGCCATTGCCACGGACTATTGGGACGACGGACTCCCACATCGAGGATAAACCAGTGGAGTCGTCCAGAGCCGACAAAAGGGTAGCCGTGGCTATGCTTTTGCCAGGGACGAGTGACAGTAAATTGACCGGCCTTGAGCAATGTTTGTTTTCCATCGAGAAAACAGGGAGTCTCCCCTTTTTCGAGAAGAATGATTTCAATTCCTTCATTTCGGTGAAGTTCCAATCCCCAGTTTTGATTTCCGACCGAATCCCAAAAACCGAGGCTACAGAGCCCTGGAAGAGCCCCGGTAGGAATTGGCGTTCCAGGGTAGTAACCGTTACTAATGGCCTTGAGGAGAAAGCGGCCCTCCTCCATCGCTTTGATTTGCGGGAGACAGCTGTCGATCTCAAATTGATTTTGACCTTCGGTGTAAATGGGACGCGGGGGTGGGGGTAAATGGAGATGTTCGTTTTTCACCGCTGAATGCATTTGCAAGACTTTGCTCGAGTCCTGTGAGATAGTCAATGGAACTTCAATTGAGAAGTAAACTCATTATTCAACGAAGGAACTAAAGCGATGCAACTTGAAAATAAAGTGATATTTCTAACGGGAGGATCGACAGGAATCGGTCTGGATTGTGCAAAAGCCTACGCACGGGAGGGGGCCTCCGTGATTTTGGTCGCCAGAGATGGAGCCGAGGCCGGAAAACAGGCGGCACTTTTGGGAGAGAAGCATCTTGGATTTGAATGCGACATTTCAGTCGATGATCAGGTGAGGAGTGCGATTAAGCGCGTTTTGGATCGATACGGAAAATTGGATGTGATCCATAATAATGCCGGGATTGCCTCTCCTAGTAAGCCACTTCATGAGACCTCAGATCAAGAATGGGATTCTTTAATGAATATCAATCTCAAGAGTGTTCTTTATACGATTCGGCACGGTTTTGAGGCCTTGAAGTTGAGTCGCGGAAATGTTTTAAATACCTCAAGCCTCGTAGGGGTGATTGGGCAGGAAATTCATGCGGCCTATACCGCAACAAAAGGGGGGATGAATACCTTGACGAAGTCGATGGCCCTCGATTATGCCCAATACGGAATTCGGGTAAATGCGGTTTGTCCTGCAGGGACTTGGACTCCGATGTTGAGAAAGTGGGCGGGGGAACAGCCTGATCCGCAACGGATAAATCGTTATTTGGATGAGATTCATCCTCTCGGATATTGTCCGGAGGGAGATGTGATTGCCGATGCCTCGGTTTTTTTAATTTCCGATCAGGCCCGTTTTGTCACGGGACATATTATGCATGTGAGTGGGGGAGCCGAAATTGGATACCGCCGGATTTCATCTTAAATTTTAATCAATATTAATGGAGTAGAATTGAATATGATTACAAAAATAACCACTCACGATGTTCGATATCCCATTGGATCTGGTCACGGGAGTGATGCGATCCATAAAGATCCTATTTACTCCTATGCGGTGACTCGATTGGAGGATCACCAAGGACGTGTCGGCACGGGGCTTGCTTTTACGCTTGGGGAGGGAAATGATCTTGTCTGTCGAGCGGCTGCTTTTTATGCGGAACGGTTAAAGGGAAAAAGCATTCAGGAGATTATGGCCGATTTTGGGCAGATTCAACGAGAGATGGCAGATGAACAGCAATTTCGATGGCTTGGGCCCCATAAAGGGGTCGTTCATTTGGCTTTAGCCTCAGTCACGAATGCGTGTTGGGATTTGTGGGCAAAGACCGCGGGGGTTCCACTTTGGAAGCATTTACTTTCTCTCTCTTCAGAACAGGTTGTTTCGACTTTAGACCTCTCTTATTTAGAGGATGAACTGACCAGAGCGGAGGCTCTTCAACTTTTGAATCAAGCCTCAAAAACGAGGGGATCTCGAGAAAAAGTTTTGGAGGTCGGGTATCCTGGGTATGATACTTCTGTGGGATGGTTTAATTACGAAGATCAACAGGTTCGCGAGAATTGTCGAAAAGCGATGGATGCCGGATTTACAGCGATGAAATTGAAGGTCGGTTCTCGTGATCCAGAGCGGGATATTCGGCGGGCTCACTTAGTTCGGGAGACCGCTGGGGATCGTGCAACCGTGATGCTGGATGCGAATCAACAATGGACTCTTCCCCAAGCGATTGAGATTTGTGGAAAGCTTTCAAAGATCAATCCTTTTTGGATCGAGGAGCCGACCCATCCAGATGATGTGACGGCCCACAAAACTTTGGCTGAAAAAATTGCTCCCGTGAAATTAGCCTTGGGAGAGCATGTGCCGAATCGAATTGTTTTTAAAAATTATCTTCAATCCAAGAGTGCCGGATTTATTCAGGTCGATGCCGTTCGGGTTGCAGGCGTGAGTGAGTTTTTAGCAATCAGTTTACTTTCGAAGAAATATGAGATCCCGGTCGTACCGCATGTGGGGGATATGGGACAGCTTCATCAACATTTAGTTCTTTTTAATCATATCGGAATGAATCATCCGGCTTTATTTCTGGAACATATTCCGCATCTTCGCGATCATTTTGTCCATCCCGTTCAAGTAACGGGAGGGGTCTATCGAACTCCCCAAGAGCCCGGCTCAAGCTGCGATCTTTACTTGTAATGATATCTATCTGATGGGCGTAAAAACAGGTTTAACCGCCAAGTTAGAACCAAAGAGCGCCAAGGCTTTAACTCACTAGAGCTAATTCTCGAATTGAGATAAACCGATTATTGTAAAAACAAAATAACCTTAAATACATTGTCTCGCACAACGACGCGACGACGCCACGTTAAAACCCTCCCCTCCCTTCGTTCTGACCACAGCTCTTGCGAGCCTCCTCCCTATTTTTAAAAAGTTCTCGAAAACGAGCTTTCGATCTCTTTTTAAAAACAGGGAACTATCGCTTACGCTCTTTGGGTCAGAACTCCCCCTCCCTTCATACAAAAAATAATTCGAAAATTTCCCACTGAGAGGATCGTGAACTCTTTCCGAGGAGAGGTGAAACCGATTCCCTACAGAGAAACTTGACCGTTTTTTGAAAATCCTTTTTTCAAAGAAACGGGAGAGATTCTCTGTAGGCGGCATCCGACGAAGGAGACGCCGAAAGGAATGAGCTCACGCTCCTCTCCCTCTCTGACGTGGCGGCGTGGCGTCGTTGCGCGAGAACTGCTTTAGGATTTCAATCCCCCTTCTCAAATTCACCTCTCAAATCCGGAGTTATTTTGGATGGTAGTGGTCTATCTGTTGATTTATCTCATTTCCTCTTTTGGCGTTTTTTGTCTTTATCTTGGCGGTTAATTTCTGTTTTTTGCTTAAATTCGTTGGAGCTTTCTCCACGTGCGATACGTGTCATTCAGGATGCGAAAAATCTCCTTCCCACCGATTCCTCCAAATTTGAGTTTAAAATCGACGACCACGGGAGCTTCGACCATACGAGCTTTGAGTCGAGAGAGTTGGGCGAGCAGTTCGAGATCAAAAGCAAACCCTTTGAGGGTTGTTTGTTGAAGGGCTTGAAGCAGAAGGGTTTTTCGGAAGAGTTTAAGTCCTGTTTGAGTATCACGAAGGGGAAGATTAAAAAGAATTTTAATCAGAATGTAATATCCCCAGCTATAGAGGCGACGATGAAAAGGGTAATCGACGGTACTATCGGTATGCATTTTACTTCCAATGACCGCATCCGCATTGCGGGCTTTTTGGATGGCAATGAAAAAAAGAATCTGTTCGGGAGGAAGATCGAGATCGGAATCCATAAAGATCACCCAATCGCCCCTTGCCTTTAACGCCCCTTGCCGAAGCGCCTCTCCCTTTCCAGAGTGTGAGAGATGAAGCGGATGAATCTCATGAAAGGTGGTGGCGGCACGATCGATTTCTAACGGAGAGAGGTCCGTACTCCCATCATTTACAGGAATGATTTCGAAATCACCTGCTAACCGCATCACCTCTCGAGTCTTTTCGAGATTTACAAAGATCGAGGTCCCCTCGTTGTAAATGGGCATCACGACCGAAATCATGGCATGATCTTATCTAAAGGAACTCAAGGATGAAAGCCTGAAATTGGCTCATTTTCTACAAACGAATGATTAAAGTCTCCATGTTATCCTATTTTATTAATGTTAAGCTTTTAAATATGAATAATGAAATCGTTAAAAATTTCCCTAACCGAAAAACATTTAAATCCTATCTCTCTCCTCAGGAGACCGCAATCATTTTAAGAGATTTTTTATGGACTGAGCATGAGTTAAGTCGAATGTGTTTTGGCTGGACTCCTGCATTAGAGGAATTTGAGGCAAAATATAATGCAGGTCAATTTGGCTATTGGCACAATTTGAATGTTCAGAAAATTGAAAAACGACTCCGAGAACTTCCAGGAGGAGTAGGTCCACTCAAAAGTGCAGAGTTTCTTCGCTTTGGAGTAGATCGACTTTCACTCGCTCCCGATGAAAGTTGCTTTTGGTGTTCTTATGAATTGATTCTCTCTTCACTCCTCGAAAGCTATGAAATTTTACGATCGCAAATGGATGAGGTCACGAATGCACCAACGGTTGATCTTCTTGAGGAAATCATTTTTCAAGGTCAACGAACTCGAAAACGACTCGCCCCTTTCCTTAGCATAGAGGTATCTAAGGAATGGCATAATTATGCGGTTTCGATTATGAGTATTCTTGAAAGTGATGGTGAAGGTGAATGGCCTGATCTTCCTACAAGCGAGCCGGTGGGTCCAGTCCCTAGTATTGGAAAAACAGATCCAGAAATGTCTAATACAAAGGCTCAACTCATTGCCAAACAAAATTTATCCAAAGAAGCCGCGAGTACTTATAATCTGTATGCCGATCCAATGGCATCGCCGCTTATCGGTACCCCCGCTCAAATGGTATTTATTAATGCGTCAGAAGTGATTGCAGCTGAACGAGTCGCTTATATGTACTATATGATTACAGGACTCTCTTTGGATTTTTACCACGATCTTTCCCGACATATGTGGGATGAATTCCGACATTCAAAAATGGGGATACGTCGAATTAGAGAGCTCGGATATCAGCTCAATCAGTTTACTTTTTTCGGAGAATCTGCGGTTTCACCTCAAACAACTCTTCAAGAGCATTATGAATTTTATGAATCCCTGACAATGCATGCCGAAGCCTGTTCATTTACTTTTAAAAGTGCATCCGCAGAACTCTTGAGAAAGTCGGGAGATATTCGATCTGCAATCCAATCTGAATTTGATGTGGCGGATGAGAAACTGCACGTCGGCTTCGGAACAAAATGGTCTCCAGTGATTAATCAAGTCGCTAGTGGTGAAACATTAACTCACGCTGCTTTAGTAAAACGCTTTCGATTGGGATCACTTAAGAAGCAAGGATTTACCGATCAAGAAGCTGAAGAACTTCAAAAAAATCAAAAAAGTTTCTGTAATACGACAGCAAAAGTTCGTGCCGTCATTCTCGGTGAAGAAGTCTATCAGAAAATGCTATGATTTATCGACCTTTCGGGGAAACTGGTATGCAGGTCAGTTTGATTACTTTTGGATCAATGCATATTGAAGAAAATCGTCTTGCTGAAAATGGGGTTTCATTGGCGCTCTTAGAGGCATTGGAAAAAGGAGTTAATACGATCGATACCGCACGTGCCTATGGAGCCTCAGAATCAATCATAGGAAAAACATTAAAGGAATGGAAAGGAGAACGTCCTTATCTTTTTTCTAAAGTTCTTCCTGCTAACCCAAAGGGATGGAGAAATTATCTTCCAATCGATCAAGCTTTTCCTATCGAAACAATTCGGGCTTCCGTTGAAAAGTCGCTTTGTGAATTAAAGGTCGACTGCATTGATTATTTGCAACTTCATCAGTGGCATTATTTATGGACAAAGGAATCGGGGTGGAGAGAGGCTTTTCAGGAACTTGTTTTGGAAGGGAAAATTCGTTATTTTGGAGTTAGTACACAAGATCATGAGCATCAAGCCGCACTTTCTGTTGTTGAAAAAAAAATGATTTCAGGTGTTCAACTAATTTATAATTGCTTTGAAAGTAGGCCGACTTTTACTCTCCTTCCTCTCTGTCTTGAGACTCAGCGAGGGGTTATTGTCCGAGGAGTGATGGACCATGGAGGCCTCTCTCCCGAAAGACTAGAAGAGAGTTTTAAAAAATCATCAGCCTTGAAAAAATGTTCCTTTGAATATTACTCGAAAAGGCTCGATGCACTTTTTAAAACGGCTCAAAAATGGGGGATTGATCCTAAAATGGTGGCTACACGGTTTTGTATGACTCCCTCCTCGGTGAGTACACTTACGATGCAGCTCCAAGAACCAATCTATTTAGCGAACGCACTTCAGGCGGTTCAAGAAGGGCCACTTCCGTTGGAGTGTTTTAATGAAATCTGTCAAAATCACCTTTGGACTCATAATTTCTATGAAAAATAATCTCATCCCTAGGGTCGCATTGGTATTTGATGATGGGTATCCAACCTCTTCACGACGGGTTGCCTCGATTTTTGAAGAATATAACCTTCAAGCCGTTTTTGCTGTTCTTTCTCAACCCGAGCTTTTTAATGTGAGGTGTTCTCAAGAGGCGGGAGGGGGATGGCCTCTCTATAAGGAACTTCATGATCGAGGACATATCATTCACCCTCACGGATCTGATCATAAAAATCTGGCAACCCTTGAGTTTTCTGATGCCATTGCAAGCATTAACAATTGTTTTGAAGAGTTTCAAAAAAATAATTATACACTATCTTCATCTACATTTCATTACCCCTATAATTCAGGAACAGCCTCCCTCAATTGCTATCTACTAAATCATGTGAAATGGATCAGAGTTGGAGCGACTCATAATTTAATCTGGAATAATCAAAAAAATATCGATGAAAGGGTCTTATTTTGTACTGCCTATGGGCCTGATTTTTGTGATCAGCATCTTTTAGAACTACTTGAAAGTTCTATTCCCGATGACGGGAGGCTCCTTATTTACAATCTTCACGGAATTGAGGGTGAGGGCTGGGGATCGATTCATGAAAAAGCACTTCGAAAAGCGCTTGAGAAGATTATAGCGTCCCCTATTTTAAGCTACTCGACGCTTCAAGATCTAGAATGATTTCATGGATTCACTTTTAATATCGTTAATTTAAAGTCGACGAGAGGTTGTACAATAGCTAGAATTTCATATGAGTCTTTATCAAGGTCTACAGATCATGTACGCAGATCGTGTGCTTGAATGTGAAGCTCAAATCGATCGATTTTCAGGCTATTATTCTTTAAATTTCGCAGCAAAAGGAAGAGTTTATTTTGGGACAAATCATCGGAATATTGTTTCAATTACCGCTCCTGTTGTATGGTGGTTATGGCCAGGACAAAATTTCTTTTATGGATCGTATCCTAAAGAGACATGGGATCAGTCCTATATTACTTTTACTGGACCACGTGCAAAAAAAATGGAATTCGGATATCTTAAGTTTTCATTAGAGAGGGCCTATGGAAGTGTCAAAAATCCAGTCGATTTCCGAAGTCGTTGGAATGAGTTGACCTCCCTATTAAAAACGTCGCAAACACCGGCGGATAAGTTGGCTTACCTTCTTGACTCACTGCTTTGGGAAGTTATTCCGTATTCAGGAAAGCGATCCTCTAAAATTAATCGAGTTTTACCCATTTACGATTTAATTGAAAGGATTCAACGGAATCCTTCTCAGGATATTGATTGGGAGGAAGAGGCGAAGCGAATGAATATTTCAATCGCTCATTTTAGACGCCTTTATTCGGAACTTGTTGGGAAATCACCCCATCGACATGTGATTGAACTCAAGCTCAGTAAAGCGGCACATTTCATCTCTTCTTCCAATGAGCTGTTAAAAGAATCGGCATTAAAAGCCGATTTTGAAGACTACTTTTACTTTAGTAAACTTTTTAAAAGTTATTTCGGTTGTTCTCCTGAAGTTTTTGGTTATTCAAAAGGAAAAAATAGGGGTTCAAAACTCCAGTGACACCTTTTTCATTTTATTTATATTTAAACTGGTGATCGTTCAATATTTTTTCGTACAGTTTTGCGCCTTGAAATTGAGCCGCAGGACCGAGATGTCGTTGAATTCTTAAGACCTCATTCCATTTAACCATTCGCTCGCTTCGAGTAAAGGAGCCGACTTTGAGCTGTCCCGCGTTGGTTCCTGTCGCCAAGTGGGAGATGAAGGCGTCTTCTGTCTCGCCCGAGCGGGCCGAAACCACGGGGAGCCATCCGGCTTTCTGTGTCATCTCAATCGCTTGAAGGGTTTCAGTCACGGTTCCAATCTGATTCAATTTAATGAGCACCGCATTGGCTAAATTTTGATCGATCCCGGTTTGAATCCGTTGAATATTTGTCGTGAAAAGATCATCCCCGATGATTTGAATTTTTTTTCCCATTTGTGCGGTAAAACGTTTCCATCCTGCGATATCGGTATCTGCCATCGGATCTTCGACTGAAATCACGGGGTATTTTGTACACCAATGGATCATGAGATCTGAAAATTCTTCTGAACTAAATTTACGTTTTTCTAAACGAAACTCATATTCCCCTGTTTTCTCATTGTAGAGATCGCTGGCGGCGATATCTAAAGAAATCGCAACCTCTTTTCCAGGGATATAACCGGCTTTTTCAATCGCTTCAACGACTCGCTCAAAGACCGCTTCATTGGAATTAAACTCGGGCCAAAATCCCCCTTCATCAGCAACGCCGTAGTATTTATTCTCTGCTTTAAAGAGATCAGCTGCTGCATGATAGACATTAAAGGTCATCTCCAAGGTCTCTTCGTAACTCTTCGCCCCTGTCGCGATGATTAAGAAGTCCTGAATATCGGTTCTCCAATTCGCATGGGCTCCTCCGCCTATGAGTTGAATCTCCGGGAGAGGAAGCAGAGTGCCGCTCCCTAAAGTACGAAAAAGCGGTTTTCCAAGAGCCGCAGCGCGTGCTTGAGCGACTCCCATTGAAACACCGAGAATGGCATTGGCTCCAAGACGCGCTTTATTCGGTGTTCCATCCAGTTGAATCATTTTGCGATCGATCCCGGCTTGATCCTCGACTTCATGTCCGAGGAGTGCTTTTTGAAGTTCCCCCTCGATGTGAGAGATTGCCCGAAAAACCGATTTTCCACGAAAGGATTTTTTATCTCCATCTCGCATCTCGAGAGCTTCGTATTGTCCTGTGGAGGCTCCAGAAGGGACGATTCCACGTCCGGTCACTCCATTTTCTAAAGTGACTTCGCATTCCACGGTGGGATTTCCTCGGGAGTCGTAAATTTGATAGGCGGCGATTTTTTTAATTTTCATAGATTTTTTTAAGTTAAATTTTAAGTGATGGAACTGAGATTGAATGGATTTTTTGATCATTCAACTTTTTAGGAGAAAAGCAAATGAAAGGTCTCTTGGGGAGTTGGGCTAAAGTTTAATTTCAGATTTTCGCTGACCTTGTTACGGATGAATTTTTTAGAATCCTCGGTGAGATATTCCGCTGGCGATTTTCCATCGACTCGAGCGAGTAGGAGCATCCATTGTAGCCTTTGGGCACGCGTAGCGACCTCGGGGAACCGTTCCGCCCCCAACGCCGTTTCGTAGCCTTTCCAAAAAGCCAATAGCAATGTTAAAAATTCCTTGCGATGTTGAGAAAGATGAATCGCTTTGAGAATTAAGTGATTCGTTAAAAAGGCGACATCGAAGGCGGGATCTCCATACCAAGCGACTTCACAATCGAGGAGGAGGATCCGAGGCTCCTGAATTAAAATGTTTTTTGGACTAAAATCGCCATGAACGAGGGCGATCCGAGTCGATTTAATTCGATCGGCCTCGGTTTCAAATTGGGTTTGAAGTGTGGGATGTATTTTTCCAGTATGACGCAAATAAGATTCTAGGCGAAGTGCCTCAAAGTTTTCGGTCGTTTCAAATTCTTTTTGAACTGCGGGATTATTCCATGATTTTTGATGGATGGTTCCCATCATTGTTCCTGCGCGAGAACCCCAGATTGAATCGAGATGCCCACGAAGCATCTCCTGTTTCCAGTTGAGGAATCCCTCGCCGAGATATTCCATTGTAAAGTAGCCATCGCCGAGAGATCGGAGCTCAGGGATTGATTCACCAATCCATGGACGAACCGTTTTCATGTATTGATATTCAGAGAGATAGCGACTGATGTCGGCATGCCAATCGGCTGCAACCTTGAGTTTTTCAAGAGCCCTTTTAGCGACCCATTTCTTTCCCTGATCCTCGACGAGGAAAATATCACTGGAGACCCCTCCGGTGAGGGGCGTGAGTATCGCATGCGCTGAGATCTCTTTCGCCTGTAAAAGTTTTTCTTTAAATTCCATGAACTTGATTGGTTAGAAATAATGAATCATTTAGCAATTCTATTTTTTCGTTCTTGATGTTTATTGAAGTTGGATCAGATCCCATTCATCGACTCGATGAAAATCACAGATCGCATGTCGAGAAGTCGAAGAGATCACGGGGGGGGCTTCTAAAATAGAGCAATCGTAACGTCCCATGGAGATTTTCCAGAGATCACCGACTTTTGGAGCTCCCTCTGTCGTGAGGAGTAGAAAAGGGACAAACAGATCGACCTCCCATTTATTTTGCTCTTTGAGGAGACGAGTGCGGTGAATGATATTACTTTCGTGGACGACGTTCTTTTCCCATTGGGTTTGAAATTCAGGAGTTCGTACAAAGCCAATTTGGGGGAATTCAAGAACCAGTTTTTTGTTTTCGGGAGAAATATGAATTTCGAAATAGCGTTCAGAACGAGTATCTTGGAGGAAAACTTCAAAGACATCGCCGAGTTCGCAGAGCATTTCATGGTCTTTTACAGCGCGATTTTGAGGGTTTAAATTCGTGAGTGAGGCATGAATATGAAAGCCATGAGGACTCCAAGACACAAAGGAGTGGGCTGGTCTAAAGTCTTTCTCTTGTTGAGGGAGCCAATGTTGTTGATAGGTAAAAGGAGTTCCTTGAGCGGGTCCGTTTGGGTTGAGTTGATAGGGCGGAATTCGAAGGGGTGTATTCATAACGTGGCTTTAATGAAGCAGAAAAGGAATCGATTTAACAACTAAAAGCGAAGATTGTAATCACTCGTGTCCAAAATAAGTTTTTATTTTATGATTTGATTTGATACGATCTTTCAGATGAAGTCATTAAAGCCTGCGATGCAAGATCAGGAATCCTCTGTGGTTTCTTGGGTGAGGGAATGTTTGGATTTAACGAAATATCAGGGAAGGAAGATTCTTTTGATTATTCCCGATGGCACTCGCAGTGCGCCGATCGGACTTTTGTTCAAGGCGATTTATGAGGCGATCGGAAATGCGGTTGAAAGGCTCGATATTTTAGTGGCGTTGGGGACGCATCCCCCGATGAGTGAGGAGGGGATTTGTGGGCGACTTGAGATCTCGATGGAGGAACGCCAGCGACTTTATGGAAAGGTGGCTTTTTATAATCATGAATGGGATAATCCTCAGGCACTTCGAAAAATTGGGGTGATTTCACGGGAGGAGATTCGAAAGCTTTCGGAGGGGCTTTTTGAGATGGAAGTGGCCGTCGAGGTGAATTCGCGGATTTATGAGTATGATGAGGTGATGATTATTGGTCCGGTCTTTCCTCATGAGGTGGTCGGTTTTTCCGGGGGGAATAAATATCTATTTCCTGGAGTGAGTGGTCCAGAGGTTTTAAATTTCTTTCATTGGTTGGGGGCGGTGGTAACGAATGCGAGGACGATTGGACATCAATGGACTCCCGTTCGAAAGGTTGTCGATTATGCGGGCTCGATGGTTTCAGTGAAGAAGTCCTGTTTCGCTCTTGTGGTGAATAAAAAGGAGTTTCACGGAGCCTATTTTGGAACCCCTGAGGAGGCGTGGAAAGAGGCCAGTGCGCATTCGCGGCTCGTGAATATTGATATTCGTCCGAAGCCTTTTCATACGATTCTTTCATGTGCTCCAGAAATGTATGATGAGCTTTGGGTGGCTGGAAAATGTATGTATAAATTGGAACCGGTGCTTGCCGATGGCGGGGAGTTGATTATTTACGCCCCTCATCTCAAGGAGATTTCGGTGACTCATGGGAAGTTAATCAAAGAGCTGGGGTATCATTGTCGGGACTATTTTGTAAAGCAGTGGGAGACGTTTAAGCATTATCCTTGGGGAGTTTTGGCGCATTCGACTCACGTCTATGGGCAAGGGAGTTATGAAAACGGCATTGAAACTCCGAGGGCTCGAGTGACTTTGGCGACCGGACTTTCGGAGGCGGAATGTCAGGCGATTAATTTTGGTTATCGCGACTGGAGGACGATTGATCACGATTCCTTTAAGAATCGTGAGGCCGAGGGAATTTTGTATGTTCCGAAAGCGGGAGAGGTTTTGTTTCAGCTGGAAAATCCGCCGGAGTGGGCAAAAGTCGTTTAAACTTTAAAAGAAAATATTTAAATGAAACGGTTGATACTAGCGGTGGATGCGGGGACCTCCTCTTTTCGGACGGCGCTCTATGATTTCAAAGGGCGGATGATCGATCAAAGTATGAGTCGTCAATCGTATGAATTGGAGACTGATGTCAGTGGTCGGGCGACCTTATCGGGGGAGGTTATTATTGCGGCTTTTGAAGGTTGTTTGCAAAAGACTTTAGAGAGTGTTGGCAACGATTCTGAGGTGAAGATCGAGGCGGCGAGTCTCTCCTTTTTTTGGCATAGTGTAGTGGGTTTAGATTCGAAGCAGCGACCGGTGACCTCGGTAATGACGTGGGCGGATGGCCGTTGTCGCAAAGAGGCGGAGGGACTTCGTAAGAAGTGGAGTGAGAAAGAGTATCATTCAAATACCGGGTGTATGCTACGGTCCGCTTTTTGGCCTGCAAAGTTAGTCTGGCTGCGAAAAACAGATCCTCGATGCTGGAAGAGGGTTGTGACTTGGGTTTCTCCTGCGGAACTGATTTTGCAGCGAATGACAGGGCAGCTCTTCATTTCTCACTCGATGGCGGCGGGAACGGGACTCTATGATCAACGAGCGATGGGGTGGTCGAAAAAATGGTGCGAGCGATTTGGGCTTCAGAAGGAATCGCTGCCGGTGATTTCGAATGAGGGAAAATTGACTTCGGAGAAAGGGGCCTTGCGATTTCCGCAACTGCGTGAGACAAAATGGTTTGCGGGGATTGGGGATGGAGCGGCGAGTAATCTTGGACTTGGGGCGACTGATCCGAAGGTGGTCGCGATCAATTTTGGAACGAGTGCGGCGATTCGGATTTTAACATCGATGCCTCAACGAGAGATTCCTGAGGGGCTATTTTGCTATCGATTGGATCAGAAGCGAGTTTTAGTGGGCGGGGCAATTACGAACGCGGGGGTGATCCGTTCTTGGTTTGATCGGGTTTATGGCCTCGCTGAGGAGAGGGAATTAAAGAAATCAAAAAAAGAGATTCAGCGAAGTATCCTTTGGAGTTTGCCGTTTTTAGCTCCGGAGCGGGCGCCAAGTTGGCCCGAGGAACTTCCGGCCGTGACGATCGGATTTCAACTGGAGAGCCGTAAGCAAGACCATTACGATTCGATGATGGAGGCCTCTTTTTTGAGATTAAATCGAATTCGTTATTCGCTTCAGAAATGGTCAGGAAAAAAGTTAAGCTACCGTTTGGGGGGAGGATTAGCAGGAACGGGAGCGATGGTTCAAAAATTGGCCGATCTATTTGAGAGTCCAGTGGCGGTCGTTGAGGAGTCGGAGGCCTCGATTCGCGGGGCGGCGATTTATGCCTTGGAACAAAGCGGTGAGAAACCGAATCTTCCTCAAGCGATAAAAGAGTATCAACCGAATCGAATGGTTTCTAAGATCTATCAAGCGCAGACAAAGCAGCAGCAGGTCATTGAAGAGGAGTATTTGCATTTTTATAAAAAATGTCGTAAACGTGGTGTACAATTTTAAATAAGGAAAATAAATGATAATCGTTGCCCATATCAATCATTCACTTCCGTTGAGTTTTTGGGGAGGATTTACTCATCCCCTCACCGGCTGGGATCATCTTGTGATGTTGATTTCTGTAGGACTCATCGCAGTCCGATATCAAAATGATCGTGTAAAAATCATCACGACTCTTTTGTTGGGATTGCTTTTCGGAGGCTCTTTAGGGGCAGTCCTCGGAGCGGTTGGGCTGATCGAGATTTTGATTGGGATTACCCTTGCGATCGGGGGGTTGTTTTTAATCCAATCGAGGAGGGAAAGAAGAGGGAGAGAGATTGTTTTTGGGGTGGCTACTGTGGGGCTCATTCATGGGTTGGCTCACGGGGGAGAGATGAACGGGTTAAATCCCATTCCGTTTTTTGGGGGGATGGTGACTTGCGCATTTTTAATGACTGCGGGAGTGGGGCTTTTATTCACGATTTGGAAAAATCAATGGAGAAGAGAATTCGCTTTCTGTGGGGTGACGATTGTGATGTGCGGATTGATTAAAGCAATAGGAGCTGTTTAAAATATGAATAATAAGGAGGGATTTATGTTTAATTTAAAAGGGGAAGTGGCGGTTGTGATTGGAGGGACGGGAGCGCTCGGAGGAGCCATTGCTCGAGCCTTGCATCAAGCGGGAGCTTCGGTGGCAATTGTGGGTCGCGACGAAAAAAAAGCGAACGTGATTATTGAGAATTCCGAGCGGCATGAGAATCGGATGCAGTTTTTCGCTGCGAATGCGACCTCTGAAGAGGAATTAAGAGCGGCTCATGAGAGGATTGAAAAGGAGTTGGGAGCGACAACGATTTTGGTCAATGCAGCGGGGGGCAATCAACCGGAGGTGACCTTAACCGAGGGAAAGACCTTTGATCAGATTAAGCTCTCGGACTGGAAGCATAATTTTGATCTGAACTTAATTGGCGGGGCACTGCTTCCGTGTCAGGTTTTTGGAATGGCGATGGTGCAACGTCAAAAGGGGAGTATTATTAATATTGCCAGTGTTTCAGCGCATTTGCCACTGAGTCGTGTCGTTGCTTATTCCAGCGCGAAGGCCGCAGTTTTGAATTTGACGCAGTTTTTAGCCCGGGAATGGGCTTCGCACGGGGTCAGGGTGAATTCGTTGACGCCAGGATTTTTTCCTGCCGATCAAAATCGGAAGTTGCTTTTTAAGGAGGATGGAGGACCGACGGAACGTGCGGCTTCGATCTTAGGTCATACCCCGATGAAACGTTTTGGGGAGGCGGGGGAGCTGGGAGGGGCCGCGGTCTTTTTAGCCTCGAGTCGAGCGAGCTCTTTTGTGACAGGGATTGATCTTCGGGTGGATGGAGGTTTTTTGAGTCAGACGATTTAACGATGCCTGATTGCTCTAGTCGTTAAATATGGTGCAATTTCATGATTCTCCACTACCATCCAAAACAGCTTTGGATTTGAGAGGGTAAATCGAAGAGGGGGATTGAAATCCTAAAGCAGTTCTCACGCTACGCCGCCACGTCAGAGAGAGCGAGAGGATCGTGAGCTCATTCCTTTCGGCGCCTCCTTCGCCGGCTGCCGCCTCCCGAGAATCTCTCCCGTTTCTTTGAAAAAAGGAATTTCAAAAAACGATCGAGTTTCTCTGGAGGGGATCGGTTTCACCTCACCTCGGAAAGAGCTCATGATCCTCTCAGAGAGAAATTCTCGGATTTTTTTGTATCATGTGGGGAAGTTCTGACTGAGGTGACCCCTATTCTTGAGAACGCCTTTTAAGGAATTTACTATGTAAATTCCGTTTTTTTTATTTTCGTTTCCGTGAGGAAACGAAGACTAGTTTTAACTGATTTCTCTTTTTTTTCAATGTTTGATTATTTGATGGAACTCCT